>JAILDL010000074.1 GCA_024689465.1 Lachnospiraceae bacterium | reverse complement strand
AGGGGCATTTTGCAGCTTTCTGGTGATGTTTATGCTGCATAAGTTCCGGTTTGGACTCCTTGGCATCAGCAGCGGAGGCGGGATCAGCCATAACATCGGGCAGCTGGTGGTAGCGGCCTTTGTGGTGGAAACCTGGAATATCCTGTACTACGGACCGGTTCTTTTGATCTTTGGGATCGTCACAGGTCTGTTAAACGGTTTTATCTGCAGTTTGCTATTGCCCTATCTTAAAAAAATGCAAAAAGGAAGTTAAACGCATGATCGCTTATATTGCCGGTCGAGTAGTGGAAAAAAATCTAAACGAAGCGGTACTGGATGTGGGTGGCATCGGTTATCTGATCAAAGCTTCTCGGTTTACCCTGGAAGCACTACCCATGATCGGGGAAGAGACGAAGGTTTTTACCTATCTTCATGTGCGGGAAGATGCCATGGAGCTATACGGATTTGCCTCCAAAGAAGAGCGCAGTCTGTTTCTCATGCTGCTGAATGTCAGCGGCATCGGTCCCAAAGGGGCACTGTCCATTTTATCCACCACTTCGGTGGCGGATTTTCGTTTATCCGTCGTTTCCGGAGATGCCAAAGCCATCAGTAAGGCACCGGGGATCGGGGCGAAAACAGCTCAGCGTGTGATCATCGATCTGAAGGATAAGATCGGTGCGGAAGATATCCTGGGTTACGGCGAAGAATCGGAAGATCCATCTCTTGCAGGAAAAGGAGGGATCTCTTCCTCCGGACAGGATGCCATCGAAGCGCTGGTTGCTTTGGGATACGGCCTTGCAGAATCCACCCGTGCTGTTCGAAAAGTGGGAGCAAGTGAAGAAGCAGACTCCGGTCTGATCATCAAGGAAGCTCTGAAATACATGTAATATGAGGAACCGTCATGTTTGAAGAAGAATCCGGTTTGGGAAAACGTAATATCCGTACCACTGTGGATGCCAAGGTCAGTGCAGAAGATAAGGCAGTGGAAAATTCCCTGCGACCCAAAAGTCTTGCCGATTACATCGGACAGGAAAAGGCCAAGAACAATCTGAAAGTCTATATCGATGCGGCAAAAAAACGTGGAGAGCCTCTGGATCACGTGCTTTTTTACGGCCCTCCGGGACTGGGCAAAACCACTCTTGCCGGTGTGATCGCCAACGAAATGGGCGTCAATATCCGGGTGACCAGCGGCCCTGCCATTGAAAAGCCCGGGGATATGGCTGCTATCTTAAATTCCCTTCAGGAAGGGGATCTTCTGTTTGTGGACGAGATCCATCGTCTGAACCGGCAGGTGGAAGAAGTGCTTTATCCTGCCATGGAGGATTATGTGATCGACATCATGATCGGGAAGGGCACCAGTGCCCGTTCCATCCGTCTGGATCTGCCGAAATTCACCCTGGTGGGCGCAACCACCCGGGCCGGTATGCTTTCTGCTCCTTTAAGAGATCGTTTCGGGGTGATCCATAAACTGGAGTTTTATACGATCCCGGAACTGCAGAAGATCATCATGAACTCGGCGGCAAAACTTCATGTGGAGATCGATCCCATGGGTGCTTGTCAGATCGCAAAGAGAAGCCGTGGCACGCCCCGTATCGCCAATCGTATGCTCAAGCGTGTGCGGGATTTTGCTCAGATCCGTTTTGACGGGATCATCACGGAGGAAGTAGCGGATACCGCCCTTAATCTGATGGAAGTAGATCCGCTTGGTCTGGACAATATCGACCGGAACATGCTGCTCACCATCATTCATAAATTTGAAGGCGGACCGGTGGGCCTGGACACGCTGGCTGCTGCCATCGGAGAAGATCCCGGAACCATTGAGGATGTTTATGAGCCGTACCTTATCCAAAACGGTTTCATCAACCGTACGCCCAGAGGACGTGTGGTTACGGATGCGGTTTATCGTCATTTTGGTATTGCACAGACGAGTGCCTCTGATATATAATACATTTTGTATTAGTATACGTTTCGGACAACAATATGTAGTAGATTGTTCCGGATGAAACGAGAGGCATTTTATGGCATCGAAGACAGATACCGAAGTCCTGATCGGTGGGAAGGTTTATACCATCAGCGGCTATGAAAGTGTTGAATATATACAGAAGATCGTTTCCTATCTGAACGATAAGCATGGGGAATATTCCCGGATGGAAGGCTATCAGCTGCTCACCTCCGATTACAAGAACGTGCTGATGCAGATCAACCTGGCCGATGATTTCTTTAAGGCCAAGAAGCAGATTTCCGTTCTGGAAGACGAGATCAAGGCCAAAGATGAAGAGTTGTACAATCTGAAGCATGATCTGATCTCTGCCCAGATCAAACTGGAGAATGCAGAGAAGAAGCAGAAGGAACTGTCTTCTGAATTAAAGGATAAGGAAAAGCAACTGATCCGTCTGGAAGCATCCAAGAAATGATATTTTTCTTGTCATTTCCCTAATATTTTTATGGATTTATGAATTTGATGAGCTGTCATGGTATGATGAGAACGTCGTAGTATGACAGCTTATTTTTATGATTTTAAGGAGACCTTATGTTCAAACCGGAACTCCTTGCTCCGGCCGGCAGTATGGAAGCCTTCGAGGCTGCCATCTGCGGAGGGTGCGACGCCATCTATTTAGGCGGCGATCGCTTTGGGGCCAGAGCTTATGCGGACAATTTTCATACAGAGGAACTGATCCGGGCCATTTCCTATGCCCATTTATTCGGTGTAAAGGTCTATCTGACCTGTAACACCCTGGCAAAGGAAGAGGAACTGGAAGAGGTGGTTTCCTTTATAGAGCCTTATGCAAATGCAGGGCTGGATGGTGTCATCATCCAGGATATGGGTGTCTTTAACCTGTTAAAGGAGCATTTCCCTCATCTGGAGCTGCATGCCAGTACCCAGATGGCCATTACCGGCAGGGAAGGAGCTGCCCTGTTAAAGAAACTGGGGGCTTCTCGTGTAGTTCCTGCCAGAGAGCTTTCTCTTTCGGAGCTGCGTTCCATCAAGGAGCATGTGGACATTGAGCTGGAGTGCTTTATTCACGGCGCCATGTGTTATTCCTATTCCGGAAGCTGCCTGTTCAGCGCCGCTTTGGGAGATCGCAGCGGAAACCGGGGAAGATGTGCCGGTCCCTGCAGACTGGAATACACTTCCTTTGAAAAGGAAGCTTATATCCTCAGTATGCGGGATATGTGCACCCTGCAGATCCTGCCAAAACTGATGGATGCAAAGATCGATTCCTTTAAGATCGAAGGGCGTATGAAAAAGCCGGAATACGTCTTTGGCGTGACCCGTATTTACCGAACCTACATCGACCGGTATCTGGCCGATCCGGACATGGCACATTATGCTGTGGACCCCAGGGATCTGGACCTGTTAAAACATCTGTATCTGCGCAGCGATATCAGTACAGGCTATTATGAAAAGCAGCATGGAAGGGATATGCTGACCATCCGAAAGCCGGGCTATAACGATACGCCGGATGAACTACTTGCCCGTTTGCAAAAAGAGCAGGAGGAGGCACAGCCCCATATTTCCGTTAAAGGGCATGTTATCCTTTGTCCCGGAGAAGCTGCATCTTTTACCGTATCCGCAAGGGGAATGACGGTTACCGTACAGGGCGAGACGGTGCTGGAAGCGCAAAACCGTCCCTTATCCCGGGAGGAGATCATAAAGCGAATGAGCAAAATGGGCGGTACCGTCTTTACACCCGATGAGATCTCCGTTCAAACAAAGGGGCAGGTATTTTTGCCCGTTGCTGCACTAAACAATTTAAGGCGTCTTGCACTTAAGACGCTGGAAAAGGAATTATGTCAGAATTCTCTGTTGAAGTAAGGGATGCAAAGGCATTCCGAAACTTAGTAAGTTCCATAAAGAATGTGCCGTTTGTGGCAAAACGCCTCTTTTTACCGCTGTTTGTTTACCGGGAGGACCGTGAGGATGTTCTGCTTTTATGCAGACAGATGGAAGCGCAGCTGTTCATCGCACTTCCGGATATGATCCGGGAAAAGGACCGGACTGCTTTTCTGGAAGATCTGGAGTTTCTAAGGGCGGAAGTCCGGGAAAAACGGGTCTTCGGCGTATTGGAACGTTGCATGGAGGAATATGCTCTTCTGGCAGAGGAAGCAAACATGGTCCGTATTACGGACGGTGCCCTCTATCAGGTAAATCACAGAGCCTTTTCCCTCATGGCGGAAGGAGAAGACGGGATCACGCTGTCTTCGGAACTTACCTGGTATGAAGAAAAAGCCTTTCTGGATCAGATCCGAAAAGATCCTGAAAAGGTTGGGATTCTGGAATTGCCGGTATATGGAAGAGGCATGCTGATGGTGACGGCCAATTGCATCCGCAATTCCAACGGTAAGTGCGATCATGTACCCGGTTTTTCCCAGGAACTGATTGACCGAAAAAGTCAACGCATTCCTTTTATGACCCATTGCAGGTACTGCCAGAATATTCTTTTTAACGCAAAACCCTTATCCCTTCACAACAAATGGGAGCAGGTTGGCAAACTGGGGGAAGGTATTACCTGCCGCATCACCTTTACCACCGAGTCCGCAGAAGAAACGGAGAATATCCTTTTGTTCTATGCAAGCGCATTTACAAAGGGAGTGGAACCGGACAGTTACACCACCGGTCATTTTATCAAAGGAGTGTTATAAACGTTCATGGCTTTATATGTGAATGCCTTTGGCAAATATGTGCTGGCTTCTTTGCTGATCCTGTATACGGCATTTATTTACCTGGGAATCCTGAAAAAAAGCGAAAGACTTCATAAGGTTCTGTATCCTGCACAGCTTTTTCTGGTATTTCTCTACCATGGAGCCGCTTTTCTGTGTATCTATATGCAGATGGATTCCATGGATTATGTGATCTTTTATCTGTTCCAGCTGCTCATTCTGTTCACTTACGTGGTGCTTTTCTTTGTGATCTATCCGGGGATCCATCCGCTGATCCTGAACAGTACCTGTATGCTTCTTGCCATCAGTATGATCATTCTGACCAGACTGAATTTTGACCGGGGAAAACGGCAATGCTTTATGATCATTGTTTCTGCCGTTCTGTCTTTGTTTATTCCCTTCCTGATGGGGAAACTCAAGGAATATGCCCGGTTTGAGCTGGCGATCGGTGTGATCGGCGTGGCGGCTCTGGCCAGTGTGTACATGCTGGGGTCCTATACCGGCGGTTCCAAGCTGTATATCCAGCTTCTGGGTTTTAATCTGCAGGTTTCCGAATTCGTAAAGATCCTGTACGTCTTCATGCTGGCTGGTATTTTATCCAAACGAAAGGATCTTGCCGGCGTCCTTCTTGCCGGCGTGATCGCCGCAGCCCATGTGATGCTGCTGGTCTTTTCCAGAGATCTGGGAAGCGCGCTGATCCTGTATCTGGTTTTTGTTCTGATGGTCTTTGTGGGAAGCGGAAAATGGCTGTATCTGCCCTTGGGCGGGCTTGTTTTGGGGGCGGCCAGTTATGTTGCCTATTTCCATTTTTCCCATTTTCGAACGAGAGTCATGGCTTTCTTAAACCCCTGGGATGTGATCGACAAAGAAGGGTATCAGATCACCCAGTCGCTTTTTGCCATTTCCGGTGGCGGACTCTTTGGCAGAGGTCTGTTTAAGGGAACCAGTAAAAGTATTCCCAATGTGATGACGGACTTTATTTTTTCCGCGATCACGGAAGAGATGGGCCTTATTACGGCGGTGTGCATCATTCTCATTTATTTTGCCCTGTTTTTAACCATTCTCCGGTTATCGGTGCATTTAAAGACCACCTATCATAAGCTGATCACCTTTGGATGCGGATGCCTTCTTGCCATCCAGGTATTTCTCATTGTGGGAGGCGATACCCGGTTTTTACCCATGACCGGTATTACCCTGCCGCTTATGAGCTATGGCGGTAATTCCGTTATGGCCACATTGTTTCTTTTTTCCGTGATCCAGGGACTGGTGTTACTGGATGAGAAGGAAAACCGGCCTGCTCCGGATAAACAGCAGTATACCCGCTATCGCAGACAGAATCTGGGCGTTGCATTTTCCTTTATGAGTCTTTTCCTGGTAATGACGGGGTACATCGTATGGTATGCCCTTACCAATGAGCAGGTACTCATGGAGAATGACTACAATGGGCGAACCGCGGTCCTTGCCCAGGAAAACAGCCGAGGAAGTATCTATTCCGCGGATGGGGAAGTCCTGGCCTACACCGATGAAGACGGGAAACGGATCTATCCCTTCGGCTGCCTGTTCAGTCATGTGGTGGGCTATTGCCAGAAGGGAAAAAGCGGCATTGAAGATGCCATGAATTATTTCCTGGTTTCCTCTGACCTGTCGGAAACGGAGAAGCTCTCTTACGCCAGGGAAGATAAAAAATACCCCGGAGACTCTGTGACAACCACCCTGCAGACAAAGATCCAGGAGACCGCGGAAAAGGCACTGGGGGCCTATAAGGGGGCTGTGATCGTCACAGATCCGAAGACCGGAGAGATCCTGGCGATGGTATCCCGTCCGGACTTTGATCCCAACGAGATCGGAGAGATCTGGGAGAGCATTACGGAGGATGAAGATAACTCGGTTCTGGTCAATCGTGTGACCCAGGGAGCGTATCCGCCGGGATCCACCTTTAAGATCCTGACGGCCCTTGAATACATCCGGGAAAATCCTACCACCTATGAAAACTATTCCTTTGACTGTCATGGCTCCTTTACCTGGGAGAATGCCCTGATCCATTGTTATCACGGAACCAGCCACGGCAGCGTGGACTTTACCAGATCCTTTGCCAAAAGCTGTAATTCCTCCTTTGCCAATATCGGATCTACCCTGGATTGGAATAGTTTTGGGACCACGCTCCAGAGCCTTTTGTTTAACAGTGATCTGCCCTATGATCTGCCAAGTGTGCACAGCAAAGTTTCCGCAACGGAAGATATGGCTTCCTATGCCAAGCTGCAGACCTCCATCGGGCAGGGTACAACGGCAATGAGTCCTTTGCATCTGAATATGATCACCTGTGCCATTGCAAACGGCGGAGAACTGATGAAACCGCATGTGGTCCAAAAGGTAACCGCACAAAACGGCAATCTGGTAAAGAAATACGAACCGGAAGCGGTGGGAGAGCTGATGACCACCGAAGAAGCGCAGATCTTAACGGAACTGATGCGGGAAGTGGTAGAGTCCGGTACCGCCACCAAGCTGTCGGGCCGGAACTATACGGCTGCCGGAAAGACCGGATCAGCCGAGTACAATGAAAATGCTGATTCCCATGCCTGGTTTACCGGTTTTGCTCCGGCCGAAAACCCGCAGTATTGCGTCACCATTATCGTGGAAGGTGCCGGAAGCGGCGGGGATTATGCGGTTCCTATGGCACGTCGCATCTTTGATGTGTGCCTTGAATAGAACCTGCCAAAAGTGATAAGATATAGCTATGTTGAATTTCTGTGACGATCTGTATGTGGGCGAAGGAATTCGCCGGAAAAGTCGCATAATCCGCAGTCTGAAGGCCGGCAGGAAACTGCTTTCCACTTATGTGCTGGTCTTATGTGACGGTCCCGATCAACTGGAGATCTATCATAATCTGTTCCTTTCTTCTACGGCCTGCCGGTCCATGGATTTTGAAGTCGTAGGGATTGCGGCAAGCTATGGAGATGCTTTGGAAGTGGTGCGACAGATCACCTGTGATTGCATGGAGAGCCGTGGTGATGCAGATCTCAAAGCATTTTTAAAGGCTAAGATCTCGTGACATGGGCGCACTTTCGATCATAGGGACAGTTTTCAAAATCATATTGTGGATCCTGGCCGGTCTGCTTGGCCTTTTGATCCTGCTGCTTATCCTTCCCATCTTTTACTCTATAGGAGGAGAGGGATGTAAGGATAAGGAGCATGCTGCAGGTTCCGGATCGGGAAAGATCTTTCTTTTGTTTGGGTTTGTTTATGTAAAGATCCTTTTTCCCTCGGAGCATCCGGTGATCCTGAAGATCCTTGGGATCCCGGTTTATAAGTTAACGCCCGGCAGGGAAAAACCTGAGAAAGAAAAACCAAAGCAGGAGACGCAGAAGGAAGAAACACAGACCCCTTCTGTTTCCGTGAAAGATAAGATCAAGGCAGTGATCCGCATCCTTCAGATGGATGCGTCCAAAGAGGCACTGCACAGAGGAAGGATCCGTATCCTGAGGATCGTAAAGCATATTCTTCCCCGCAGGATGAAAGGTCATTTTCGTTTCGGCATGGACGATCCTGCAGATACCGGATATATTCTGGGCGGGCTAAGTGCCCTGTTTTCCTTTCTTCCCTGGAAGGTATCCCTGTATCCGGAATTTGAAAGGGAAATACTGGAAGGAAGCGGAAAGGGAAGCGGCCACGTGGTTCCCCTCCTTTTGATCATTTACAGTGTGCAGATCCTGACGGACCGTTATATCAGAGGGTTCATCCGCAGGATCCGGAAAGGTTTAAAGTATGGCAGATAATTCATTTAGTGAAGTGGTAGCATCCCTGATCAAGGGCATGAACGGTGCTCTTTTGGCAAAGACGGTTGTGGGAGAAGCTACCCAGGTAGGGGATGCGACCATCATTCCCCTGGTGGATGTTTCCTTCGGTCTGGGGGCCGGAAGTGGCATCGGCGATAAGAAGAATAACGGCGGCGGAGGAATCGGCGGTAAGATGAGTCCTTCTGCGGTGCTGATCATTCAAAACGGTCACACCAAGTTGGTCAGTGTAAAGAATCAGGATTCCATAACCAAACTTATCGATCTGCTTCCCGATGTACTGGATCGTTTTTCCAAGGATAAGGTGGAGGTAGAAGCAGAAGAAGCAATTGACGCAGCGTTTCCAGAGGATGTAGAGCAATAAGGAGTTTTTCCATGTCCGAATTTGAAACCATTGAAGAAATTGCAAAGATCTCTATTTTGACCCCTTCCGAACTGACTTCCAAGGAAGTGCAGGAGAAGGTGGATTCCATGTCGGAAGAGGAATTGTCCAAACTGAAGGTCTGGATCTTTTCCGAACTGATCCGTCTGGAAGAAGGAAAAAAGGAACTGAAGGAACACCAGGACCGTTTTATTCAGGATAAGGTTTCCTTTAATGAGGAAATGCGTTCCCTGAATCAGAAAATCGTCCGCCAGCAGGCACGATTAAAGCAGGATGAGCAGTTCTTTCAGAAAAAGATGGATATTTTACAGGGCGGTTTTGCGCAGTTGGAGAATGACCGGAAAAAGCTGGAAGAGGAGAAGGCCCGTTTCCATAAGGAAAAGGATTCCTACCAGACATCCTATCAGGCAGATGTTTCCGGTGCGGTTTTCTTCCGTGGTGTGACCAACCTGTTTACACTAAAGAAACGCTATAAGGATCTGATCAAGTTATACCATCCCGATAATCTGGCCGGAGATAAGGATACCGCCTGCATGATCCGGGAAGAATATGAGATGTTAAAAGAGAAGTTTGAACGAAGCTTTACAGGCTTTGGCACCTGATCAGGTTGTCTCTTTTAAGGGAAGACATAAAAATAAGCAGGTCATTTCGACCTGCTTTTTTTTCGTTCATGTTCAGAATTAAGAATTAAGCTCTCTCTACGAGACCGGACTTCATGCATCTTGTGCAAACATGCAGAGTCTTTGTCTGACCGTTAACTTTGCACTTGATGTTCTTAACATTAGAATTCCAAATACGATTGGATCTTCTATGAGAATGGCTGACGTTATTACCGAAGTGTACGCCCTTGCCACAAATATCACACTTTGCCATATTAGCACCTCCTTAATTCTGAGCTAAATTTCTTCAGAGAACCTGCAAATCCATGGATTCAAAGATTCGCAACGGTTAAATGTTAACAGATATATATACAAATTGCAAGCACTTTTTGTGGTCTGTCGTTTTCTGTATTCACAAAAAAGATTTTTGAGGATATAATAACTTTATGTGTGTTCGGACAGATGTCTGAATCGACAGCAGTTGCCTTCTTTTCTGCAGCTGCCAACAGATTATATGGAGGTATGTATGAAGAATACATCAATGAATACCCATCTCGGTAACATCGTCATTGATAACGAAGTCATCGCCCAGTATGCCGGGTCGGTTGCCATGGAAAGCTTCGGAATCGTGGGGATGGCCGGTGTCAATGTAAAGGATGGACTGGTTCAGCTCCTGAAACTGGATAGCATGACACGGGGAATTACCGTTACCGTAGTGAATAATAAGCTGAAGCTGGATTTTCATGTCATCGTTGCATACGGTGTCAATATTCTTACGGTTACCGATAACCTGATCAGTAACGTGAAATATAAGGTAGAAGAGTTTACCGGTATGGAGATTACCAAGATCAACATTTATGTTGAAGGCGTTAAGGTAATTGATTAAGGAGGAAGTTCTTTTGAGTTCGAATACAACCATCAATGCTGAGATGCTTTCCAGGATGTTCTTGGCTGCTGCTAAAAATCTGGATGATAAGAAGGAATGGATCAACGAATTAAACGTATTCCCTGTTCCAGACGGCGATACCGGCACCAACATGACCATGACGATCATGTCTGCTGCCAGAGAAGTAGCTGCCATCCGTGAGCCGGATATGGCTTCTTTATGCAAAGCTATCTCGTCCGGATCATTGCGCGGTGCCAGAGGAAATTCCGGCGTGATCTTATCTCAGCTGCTCCGTGGTTTTACCAGGGGTGTAAAAGAATACGATGAATTAAATGTTTCCATCCTGACGGATGCGTTCCAGAAGGCTGTGGAGACTGCTTATAAAGCCGTTATGAAGCCCAAGGAAGGTACGATCCTTACGGTTGCAAAGGGCATGGCAGACAAGGCGCTGGAGTTGAATCAGTCCGGCGTGGAAGATCTAGCTTCCTTTATGGAAGAAGTGATAAAAACCGGTGATATCACTCTGGAGCATACACCGGATCTGCTGCCTGTATTGAAGGAAGCCGGTGTAGTGGATTCCGGCGGACAGGGCCTGATGCAGGTTGTGAAGGGTGCTTATGACCTGTTTATGGGCAAGGAAATGGACCTGACGGTGGTGGATATCGCGCAGATGAACACCCCCAACGGTGCAGGTACCATGTCCTCCAGCGCACCTTTAGACGGCAATTACGAGGCACAGGCCAACATGAATATCAAGTTTGGCTATTGTACCGAGTTTATCATTCTGCTTAATAAGACCTTTAATATCAAGATGGAGATGGACTTCAAGAGTTACCTGGAATCCATCGGTGATTCCATCGTTTGTGTTGCAGATGACGATCTGGTAAAGGTTCATGTACATACCAACGATCCCGGTCTTGCCATTCAGAAGGCCCTCATGTATGGTATGCTTTCCAACATGAAGATCGACAACATGCGTCTGGAGCATGAAGAAAAGCTCTTTAAGATGCGTCAGGACGGCACCTACGAATTAAGAGAAGAAGAGCCCGCGGAAGAGGAAAAGACCGAGCAGCCCATGGAGCATAAGGATACAGCCTTCATCGCCACCAGCGTAGGCGAAGGGATGAGTGAGATCTTCAAGGGCCTTGGCGTAGATTATATCGTGGAGGGCGGACAGACCATGAACCCTTCCACCGAGGATTTCCTCAGCGCCATTGAAAAGGTCAATGCGGACACTATCTTTATCCTGCCCAATAACAAGAACATCATCATGGCAGCGAATCAGGCAAGAGACCTTACGGAAGACAAGCAGATCATTGTCATTCCCACCAAGACGGTTCCGCAGGGTATCACTGCTGTGATCAACTATATTCCCGATCTGTCCGCAGAGGAGAACGAATCAACTATGATCGAAGAGATCTCTCTGGTCAAGACCGGTCAGGTGACCTATGCCGTCCGGGATACCTCCATTGACGGCAAGGAGATCAAGCAGGGAGACTACATGGGAATCGGTGATTCCGGTATGTTAGCTGTTGGTTCCTCCATTCCGGATGTTACTTTCGAGATGATCCGGAACATGATGGAGGATGACTCGGAGCTGATCAGTATCTATTACGGTGCGGAAACCAGTGAAGAGGAAGCGCAGGCTTTAAGAGACCGCGTAGCGGTAAATTATCCTTCCTGCGATATTGAATTGCAGGCCGGCGGTCAGCCCATTTATTATTACATTGTTTCGGTGGAATGATCCGAAAAACGGTAAATTGACGATTGCAAGTAGGGAGGGGATTTCCTTCCCTACTTGATTTTTGCAAGGATATTCAGAAAGAAGGCTTACTTTTCATGCACTTGGAGAAATTTGTCCCGGATAATCGTTCGGGAAGTGCGATCTTACGCAATATGATCCTGGCTGCCATCAGCCTGTTTGTAAACGGCTTCGGTGTATACCTTACCATTCAGGCAAACATCGGCGCAGGACCCTGGGATGTCCTGAATCTCGGACTTTCCAAAACCTGCGGTATCTTATACGGAACCGCTTCCATCATCATTTCCTACAGCATCCTGGGGGTAGACATCCTTCTTCGGGAGCCCATCGGGATCGCCATGTTCATTGACGCGTTGGTGGTGGGAAAGAGCGTGGATTTCTTTAATAAGATTCATGCCGTGCCTGCCTGTGATGACCTGTTTACCGGCATTCTCGTTATGCTGGCGGGGCTTTTCATCATGGCTTATACTCAATATGGATACATGATTGCATCCCTCGGCTGCGGGCCGAGAGATACGCTGCTGGTAGCGTTGGCTAAACGGGCAAAGAAGTTGCCCATCGGACTGGTGAGCATTGCCTTATTATCTCTGGCTACGTTTATCGGATGGCTCCTTGGGGGACCGGTGGGGATCGGTACGTTGATCTGTGCCTTCGGAACCGGCCCGATCATGCAGATGGCCTTTAGCAGCGTTCGCTTTGATGCGACCCATGTCCATCATCAGCATCTGGCGGATTCGTTCCGCATCATCATGAAACACAAGGTGGCCTGAAAACCTTGAAAGCAGGTGAATATGAAGTCTCGACTTTCGGAAGTTTCCATAGAATCGGTAAAGGGGATCGGTGAAAAAACAGCCGCTTCCTGCCATAAGTTGGACATCTATTCTCTGCTGGATCTGATCCTTTATTTTCCCAGACGATATGAGATCTATCCGGAACCCACACCGGTAGCGGAGCTTGCTTTTGAAAAAAAGCAGGCTGTTTGTGTTGCCATTATCGGAAAGCCTACAGATTTCCGTGCGAAAGGCATGCAGATCACTTCCTTCCAGGGCGCGGATGAGACCGGACGCATGAAGATCACCTATTTTCGCATGCCTTACGTAAAAAAGCAGCTCCTCTCCGGGAGACGATATGTTCTTTACGGAAAGGTAAAACAGGGACGCACCATGGAGCAGCCCCTGATCTTTTCCCTGGATGAATACGACAAACTGCAGAAGGGCATGTGGCCGGTTTATTCCCTGACCCAGGGGATCACCAATCATTTTCTCCGCAAGACCATGAAGACGGTGCTGGACCAATACGCCGATGCACTTTTGGAAGCAGTGGACCACACCAGCATCCTTTCCGGAAAGGAAAAGGAGAAATTCCGTCTGATCCCCCTGCATAAAGCTCTATATCAGATCCATTTTCCCGATAATGAAGAACAGTATCGTCTGGCCAGAAGACGGATCGTTTTTAATGAATTTCTGGAATTTCTGACCGGCGTCATGGAGCTGAAGGAATCCGCATCCAAATATGAGAACCGGTTTCCCATGATCGAAACAGCGGATACTGTACGCTTTTTGGAAGCACTTCCCTATACTTTGACCAACGGGCAAAAGAAGGCCTGGGCGCAGATCCGGGAGGATCTGGAAGGAAAATATGTGATGAACCGCCTGATCCAGGGAGATGTGGGCTGCGGAAAAACCATCCTGGCGTTTCTGTCCATGATCATGTCAGCTGCAAACGGCTATCAGTCTGCTTTTATGGCTCCAACCGAAGTCCTTGCAACCCAGCATTTTGAGGATCTGATGAGCCTTACGAAAACCTATCATCTGCCTTTAAAGCCGGTCCTGCTGACTGGGTCTGTTAAAGGAAAGGGGCGCAAGGAGATTTATGAAGAGATTGCTTCCGGATCGGCCAATGTGGTCATCGGAACCCATGCACTGATACAGGAAAAGGTGGTTTATCAGAAGCTTGGCCTGGTGATCACCGACGAACAGCATCGGTTCGGTGTGCGTCAACGGGAAGAACTGGCAGAAAAAAGTACTGACCAGCCCCATGTTATGGTCATGAGCGCCACGCCCATTCCCAGGACCCTCGCCATGATCCTGTATGCGGACCTGCATATCAGCGCCATTCATGAACTGCCGGGAGGCAGAAAACCTATCCGAAATGCGGTGGTAGGGCCCGGCTATCAGGCTACGGCGGATCGTTTCCTGGTAAAGGAGATTGAAGCAGGTCATCAGGCATATGTGATCTGTCCCATGATCGAAGGGGATGAGGAAGATGACAGCGGCCTTAAAAACGTAAAGGATTATGCCCGGGAATTAAAGAATACTCTGCCGGAAACCATCCGGATCGGAACCTTGACGGGAAAGATGAAGCCCGCGGAAAAGAACCGTGTAATGGAAGCTTTTGCTGCCCATGATCTGGACCTGCTGGTATCCACAACGGTGATCGAAGTGGGGATCAATGTTCCTAATGCCACAGTGATGCTGATCCAGAATGCGGAGCACTTCGGCCTGGCACAGCTCCACCAGCTCAGGGGCCGTGTGGGACGAGGCGAGGATCAGTCCTATTGTATCTTTATGGCTTCCGACGAAGAGTCTGCGCAGGGAGAGCGTCTTTCGGTTCTGAAAAACAGCAATGACGGCTTCCATATTGCAGAAGAGGACTTAAGGCTTCGCGGCCCCGGGGAACTCTTTGGAGAGCGGCAAAGCGGAGATCTGGCCTTCCGTCTGGGAGATATCATCACGGATGCCGATGTTCTTTTAGACGTCCGGGATGCACTGGAAGGATAAAACCGCAAAAAATGCGGTAGGGGAAAATGTGGTTTGCGTTCTGCGTCCTGTGTAGATATAATTATATTCGTTTATATGGAATGCATGGAGGACTTCATGAGTAAAGTAGCGATCGTATCTGACAGCAACAGCGGTATAACACAGAGCCAGGCAAAGGAGCTTGGTGTATTTGTGTTACCCATGCCATTTACCATTGGAAACGAGGAATATTTTGAGGATATCAATCTGACCCAGGAGCAGTTTTATGAGAAGTTAAAGGGCGGTGACGATATCCGTACCAGCCAGCCTTCTCCGGAGATGGTCATGAAGATGTGGGACGAGGTTTTACAGGACTATGATGAGATCGTGCATATCCCCATGAGCAGCGGATTGTCCGGCTCCTGTCAGTCTGCCATGATGCTGGCGGAAGAATATGACGGAAAGGTTCAGGTGGTGAATAACCAGCGGATCTCCGTTACCATGAAATCTTCCGTTATGGAAGCAAAGCGTATGGCCGGAAAGGGCTACAGCGCCTCCCGGATCAAACAGATCCTGGAAGAGCATAAATTTGATTCCAGTATCTATATCATGCTGGATACCTTGTATTATCTGAAAAAAGGCGGCCGTATCACCCCAGCTGCCGCAGCACTTGGTACGTTATTAAAGTTAAAACCTGTATTGCAGATCCAGGGCGAAAAGCTGGATGCCTTTGCCAAGGCCAGAACCGTCTCACAGGCAAAGACCATTATGATAAATGCCATGAAGAGCGATATGGAGCATCGTTTCGGGGAAAAAGAAGGGGTACCCCTTCATACCCATCTCTATATTGCTCATACCGAGAATTACGAGGGTGCAGAGCAGTTTAAAAAGGAGATTGAAGAAGCGATTCCCGGCAGCATTGTGGAATATGTGGATCCCTTGAGTCTGTCCATCAGCTGTCATATTGGGCCCGGTGCACTGGCCATCGCTTCCAGCATGATGCTTCCCGATGAGCTGGAAGAGAAGGGGATTTCCCTTTCCTGAGAGCCTTTTGGCCTAAGAACGTTTTATGGGACTTTGTAAGGAGTAAAATTCCTTACAAAGTCTTTTTTATGTAGGGGAATATCACAAGATAATGTGGATTTTTAGTTTGAAAACCACTAAATCTATGATAAAATGTTTTCTGTGTAAGTATCCCTGTTTGTGATCCATAGCAGGGCAAAATGAGGTATTTATGAGTAATGCAGTGAAGTATGACGCTTCCAGTATCACCGTCTTAGAGGGGTTGGAAGCGGTCCGGGTCAGACCGGGTATGTATATCGGATCCGTTACCACCAGAGGATTAAACCATCTGGTATATGAGATCGTGGACAATGCGGTGGATGAGCATCTGGCCGGTTATTGTGATCAGATCTATGTCACGTTGGAAGCAGACGGCTCCTGTACCGTAAAAGATAACGGCCGTGGTATCCCTGTGGGAATGCATGCCAAAGGCCTTCCCGCCGAGCGTATCGTCATGACAACCCTTCATGCCGGCGGTAAGTTTGATAACGATGCCTACAAGACCAGCGGTGGTCTTCACGGTGTGGGTTCTTCGGTTGTAAATGCACTGTCTACCTATATGAAGGTAACGGTTAAGATCGGTGGGCAGATCTATGAGGATTCCTACGAACGGGGTATCCCTACCCAGGCACTGGATGCAAAGGGGCTTTTACCTGCTGTGGGAAAGACCCGGGAAACCGGTACGACCATAAATTTCCTTCCGGATCCTACGATTTTTGAAAAGACACGGTTTAAGGAAGACGATATCAAAAGCCGTCTGCATGAAACCGCTTATCTGAATCCGGGACTGACCATACATTATACCGATAAGCGTACAGATCCTGCAGATGTAGAGACCTTCCATGAACCCGAAGGCATCATTGGCTTTATCAAGGAGATGAATGCCAATATGGAGGCTGTACACGATGTTGTCTATTACGAAGGAGAAAGCGACGGCATCGAAGTGCAGGTGGCGTTCCAGTTCGTCAATGAGTTCCATGAAAATGTTCTGGGCTTTTGTAACAACATTTACAACGTGGAGGGTGGTACCCACCTGACCGGTTTTAAGACCCAGTTTACTACAGTCATCAATAATTATGCCCGGGAACTGGGCATCTTGAAGGATAAGGATGTAAACTTTACCGGCGCCGATGTGCGTAACGGTATGACTGCGGTTGTGTCCGTGAAACATCCGGATCCCCGTTTTGAAGGACAGACCAAGACCAAACTGGACAACCAGGATGTAGCCAAGGTGGTGGCCAAGATCACCGGTGAAGAGATCGTTCGGTTCTTTGACCGGAACCTGGATACCTTAAAGGCTGTGATCGGCTGTGCGGAAAAAGCTGCAAAGATCCGTAAGACGGAAGAAAAAGCCAAGACCAACATGTTGACCAAGCAGAAGTTTTCCTTTGACTCTAACGGAAAACTGGCCAACTGTGAATCCAAGGATCCTTCCAAGTGCGAGATCTTTATCGTGGAAGGTGATTCTGCGGGCGGCTCTGCCAAGATGGCTCGAAACCGTATGTACCAGGCGATCCTGCCCATCCGTGGAAAAATCCTTAATGTGGAAAAGGCCAGCATCGATAAGGTCCTAGCCAATGCGGAGATCAAGACCATGATCAATGCCTTCGGTTGCGGTTTCTCCGAAGGATACGGGAATGACTTTGATATTTCCAAGCTTCGCTATGATAAGATCATCATCATGGCGGATGCCGATGTGGACGGAGCGCATATCTCTACCTTGCTGCTTACGTTGTTCTACCGGTTTATGCCGGATCTGATCTACGAAGGGCATGTATATATCGCCATGCCTCCTCTTTATAAAGCCATGCCTTCCAGAGGGGCGGAGGAGTATCTCTATGACGATGCGGCTCTGGAACGGTATCGTAAGACACATAAGGGACCTTTTACCCTGCAGCGGTATAAGGGACTAGGTGAAATGGATGCCCAGCAGCTGTGGGAGACCACGTTGGATCCCAATACCCGCCTGATGCGGAAAGTGGAAATAGACGATGCCCGTATGGCTTCCGAGATCACCGGAATGCTCATGGGCAACGATGTACCGCCTCGTAAGGCTTTTATTTACAAACACGCCACCGATGCGGATCTAGATGTTTGATTTGAGGTATACAGTACATGGATGACAGGATCATAACTTCTGAATATTCAGAGATCATGCAGAAATCCTACATTGATTACGCCATGAGCGTTATCATTGCAAGAGCTCTTCCGGATGTACGGGACGGATTAAAACCGGTACAGCGAAGAGTTTTATATGATATGGAAGTGCTGGGGATCCGTTCCGATAAGCCCTTCCGAAAAAGCGCCCGTATTGTAGGTGATACCATGGGTAAGTTCCATCCCCACGGCGACTCCTCCATTTACGATTCCCTGGTCGTCATGAGCCAGGACTTTAAGAAAATGCAGCCCATGGTGGACGGACACGGAAACTTCGGCAACATCGAAGGAGACGGTGCCGCAGCCATGCGTTATACCGAGGCCAGACTTTCTCCCATTACGGAAGAAGCCTTTATGGCAGACCTGGATAAGGACGTGGTGGATTTTGTTCCAAATTTCGATGAAACCGAAAAGGAACCTGCCGTTCTTCCCGTAAAGATCGCTAACTTCCTGGTAAACGGCTCAGAAGGCATCGCGGTAGGTATGGCTACCAGTACCCCTACTCACAATCTGGGGGAAGTCATTGATGCCACCAAGGCCTATATGCTGAATCCTTCTCTGACCACCAGAGAACTGATGAAATATATAAAGGGTCCGGATTTCCCCACCGGCGGGATCGTGACCAATAAGGATGAACTGTTGTCCATCTACGAGACCGGAACCGGAAAACTGAAGGTTCGGGGCAAGGTGGAAGTGGAAGAGGTCAAAGGGGGCCGTACCAATGTGGTGATCACCCAGATCCCCTATACCCTGATCGGAAACAACATTTCCAAGTTCCTTTCCGATGTGGCCGATCTTTCCGAATCCCAGAAGACCCATGATATCGTGGATATGTCCAACCAGGCTTCCAAGGAAGGCATCCGGATCGTGATCGAGCTGAAAAAGGGCGCGGATGTGGAAGCCTTTAAGAATCTGCTGTATTCCAAGACCAAGCTGGAGGATACCTTCGGTGTGAACATGCTGGCCATTAACCACGGCCGGCCGGAGACCATGTCC
>JAILDL010000048.1 GCA_024689465.1 Lachnospiraceae bacterium | reverse complement strand
GGCCTGAAGTGATTCGGGTCACTTTTTTTATGTTACGATATTACGACTCCGTTACTATTTTTTTATTTCAACCATCTTTGAGTCCACCATATTGGACAGAAGTCTGCTTAGAATAAAGATATCCTTCTGATGGCCGAAAGATAGGAAAAAGATAGAAATATGCGATAACAAATTTGCTATTGAATAAGCATAACAAATTTGTTATTATATGAAGGAAAGCAGGATATGTTTGAAATTGTATTTTATGAAGATGAACGCGGAAAAAGTGATTGCTACATCATTTTAAGAAGAAGACACAAAAGACACCATCTCGCGAGATTGAGAAAGCTAAGAGAGAATTAGATGATTACATGCGGAGGAAATGAAATATGAGCAATTGGAAGAATGTTCGAAAAGAATTGCAGTTGTCTCCGGAAGAGGAGAATATCATAGAGATGGAAAAGGAATTGCTCAGGACGATCGTTAAAATACGTGAAGAGCAGGGTTTGTCTCAAGCAGAACTGGCCGAAAAATGTAATGTGAAGCAGCCGGTGATCGCGCGTATGGAGAAAGCACTGCACTCTCCCCAGATCGATAGTTTGTTGAAGATACTGATTCCCTTAGGTTACAAATTGGATATCGTACCGTTGGACAAAAGACTATGAAAATGTTATCTGACTACCTGATCCAAACCTTTGGAGAAAAAGTATATCGATTGTCCCTGTCTTCCGGTTGCACCTGTCCTAACCGGGACGGCACGCTGGGATATGCGGGTTGCAGCTTCTGTTCGGAAGGCGGTTCCGGCGAATTCACGGCTGCCTTTAAGTCGGTTTCGGAACAGATCGAGGAAGCGAAGGAACGGATCCGGACAAAGACCAAAGCAGAAAAGTTTATCGCGTATTTCCAGTCATTTACCAATACCTATGGAGATCCGAAACGGCTGAAAGCTCTGTACCTGGAAGCCATCCGGCGGGATGATGTGGTTGCCCTGTCCATTGGGACTAGACCGGATTGTCTGGGAGAAGAGATCCTGGACATGCTGGAGGAATTAAACCGCATCAAACCGGTTTGGGTGGAACTGGGATTGCAGACGATCCATGAGAAAACAGCCCGGGAAATCCACAGAGGCTATGAACTGCCGGTGTTTGAGAAGGCCTACCGGGATCTGAAAGAGCGGGGGATCATGGTGATCGTCCACCTGATCCTGGGACTGCCGGGGGAATCCCGGGAAGACATGCTGGAAAGTGTCCGGTATGTATCATCCCTTACACCAACGTTGGACGGGATCAAACTTCAGAATCTGCAGATCCTGAAGGGAACGGAGATCGGAGAAGTTTTCCTGAAAGAGCCGTTTCCGGTGATGAGCCTGGAAGAATACGCAGATCTGTTAAGGGAATGCGTGGCACTTCTTCCGGAAGAAACGGTGCTTCATCGCATGACGGGAGATGGACCCAGAAGCCTGCTCATTGAGCCGAAATGGAGCCTTAACAAGAAACATGTATTAAATACGCTTCGAAAAGCAGTGCTTTCCTGAAAAAAAGCACTGCTTTTTTTAAAACCCACTTGCATTAACGCGTTGACGTGCTAAAATGATGGAGTTGAGGGGATACAAAAAACGTGAAGGAGTAAATTCATGAAAACACTGGAAAAAGTAAGCGGATTTTTTGGGAAGTACATGGCGATCATTGTTCTTGTGATCGCAGCATTATCTCTGTTTGTACCCAAGTCAACGCTCTGGATACAGACAAGTTGGGTAAACTACCTGCTGATGGTTGTTATGTTCGGTATGGGCCTTACCCTGAAACTGGAAGATTTTAAACTGGTATTTACCAGACCGAAGGATATCATCATCGGATGTCTGGCACAGTTCACCATCATGCCTTTACTGGCATTTGGTCTTGGCAAGGTATTTGGCCTGGAGACAGCGCTCCTTGCAGGTGTTGTCCTGGTGGGAACCTGCCCCGGCGGTACCTCCAGTAATGTCATCACCTATCTGTCGAAAGGCGATGTAGCATTGTCCGTTGGTATGACCAGCGTGAACACCCTGCTGGCTCCCTTCCTGACACCGGCCATCACCTACCTGCTCTTGCGTACCAGCGTAGAAGTCAACATCCTCAGCATGTTCCTGTCCATCGTAAAGGTAGTCATCATTCCCATCGCTCTGGGCTTTATCATCAACAAGTTCTTCGGAACATATACACAGGCAGCAGTTAAGGTCCTGCCGATGATCTCCGTTATCGCGATCTGCATGATCGTAGCAGCCGTTGTTTCTCACAACGCTGAGAAGATCCTGACCACCGGCGCCATCGTATTTGTTGTTGTAATCCTTCATAACCTGTTAGGGTATGCATGCGGTTTCGGTCTGGGCAAGCTCTTAAAGATGAACAATCCCAAGACCAAGGCTCTGTCTGTAGAGATCGGTATGCAGAACTCTGGTCTGGCTACTTCCCTGGCAGGAAGCGCATTCCCGGATCTGGCGATGGCAACCGTTCCCGGCGCCATTTTCTCAGTATGGCACAACATCTCCGGAGCAATCCTGGCAAATATCTACAACCGGTTTGAGTAACGGTGGGATGATGTGATCAGATCTGATCACGATTGAATTGAATGAGAGATAAATAAGATAAAGGAGAAGGCATCCGGAGCCTGAGCGGCCCGGGTGCCTTTTGCGGGTTATAGGACGGAACATGTGAATGACTGCCTGGAAAGCCTCCGATCCTGCACAGCAGAACCAGCTTGCATAAGCAGAGAATAACCTGTACAAAAGACCGTGTTGACAGGGGGAATCTGCAGGCTATATAGTTAATACAGGTTAACCGCTTAACGAATCATTAACGGAGGACGTTAGGCGTGAAAAATAAAATATGGATATTCGGGAACAGGAAACCGCTTAAGCGAGTGGCTGCGGTGATGCTGACCGCTGTGTTACTGACCGGTTGCGGAAATACAGCGCAATCGCAGCAAGCGACAGAGAGCGGATCGATCCGTGAAGAGTCTGCAGAACAAGCCTCTGCCGATCCGGCAGAGGCTGCAATTTCCCATGCCCCTGCATGGGCGGCGGATGCAGTGCTGTACGAGGTGAACCTGCGGCAGTATACGGGGGAGGGCACCTTTGACGCCTTTGGCGAGCAGCTGGAGACCCTGCAGGAGATGGGGATCAATACCCTGTGGTTTATGCCCATTCACCCGATTGGAAAGATCAATCGCATCAGCACCCTGGGTTCCTATTATTCCGTGGCGGATTACACGGATGTGAATCCGG
>JAILDL010000043.1 GCA_024689465.1 Lachnospiraceae bacterium | reverse complement strand
AACCACATTCTCTTCCCGGTCATCGAAGAAAAGGCATTCGTTTGGCTCTAACGCATACTTATCCGTCAGATATTTGTAGATCGCCGGATCGGGCTTAGCCAGATGCATCTGGTAAGATACCACGATTCCATCCATGTCCCGGATAAAGGGCTTATCATCCGTATGCTGGTGAAAGAGTATCTCCGGGTAGTTGGACAGGATATACAGTCGGTATCCTTTCTCTTTTAGTTCATGGATCCTCTTCCACACCTTCGGCCGACCGGTAGGCATCTCTGAGCCATGGGAAATGAACCATTCCATGATATCGGCATACTGGGGATATTTTCCCTTATATGCGTCGATGATCTCTTCCTGCGTCTTGATGCCCAGATCAAAGATATGCCACAGTTCATCCCGGAACATCAATTGTCCTACCTTGTTGCCTACTTCCGGCGACAGGCCATAGTCTGCCATCATCTCCTGCCACCTGTATCCAATTAATACGTCTCCCACATCGAAGATGATGTTTCGGATCTCTGCCATAGCTTCCCCTTTTGCGCAAAAATACGGCATCCACCGGGTCTGTGATCTTCTCACCTTTGCCCCGTCGGATGCCGTTTTGATCATTTTATGCTTCGTACTTCTTCTCTACTACCGCCCAATCCAGGATGTCAAAGTACTTCTTTACATACTCTGCACGCAGGTTCTTATACTGCAGGTAATATGCATGCTCCCATACATCCAGTGCCAGGATGGGCTTTACGCCGCAGCCCAGGCTGTAAGGATTATCCTGATTCGGGGTGTTCATCACAGAAAGATTTCCTTCTGCATCCGTGCACAGCCATGCCCAGCCGGAACCGAACTGGCCGGTTGCAAGAGCACTCAGTTTTTCCTTCAGCGCATCGAAGCTGCCAAATGTCTCATTGATCTTTTCTGCCAGCTTACCGGTGGGTGCATGTTTTGCCTTATCTACCGGTGCAAACGCTTCGAAATACAGGTTGTGGTTATAGTAGCCGCCGCCCTGATTACGCAGTCCCTTACGCAGGGTTTCGTCTGCTACACTGTCCAGGTTACTCAGGATCTCTTCTGCAGTCTTTCCGGTTAATCCGGCTTTTTCCACCAGCTCGTTGAAGGTCTTGGTATATGCTGCATGATGTTTTCCATAGTGGGTTTCAATGGTCAGCTGGTCGATGATAGGCTCTAATCCGTTTACCTCGTAGGGTAACTTGATCTGTTCAAACATAGGGTGCTCCTTTCTTAGCTTTGGGCATTGTGAAAATGTCTTTTTCTTATTCTATCACATTGCCCTGTCAATCCCTACTTCTTTTCCAACATCTTCCGGATCAGGTCATCCAGCTTCAGCTCCTGCATCATACCGATGACTTCCCCGATATTTTCCTTCTCAAATTTCCTGAGGATCTGGTGAATCTGAGACTTCACCGTGCTGATCTCCACATGGCGCATTTCACAGATCTCCCGCCTGGTCTTTCCCTGCATGAGAAGGCGCAGGGTTTCCAGTTCCGTCTCTGTCAGGCCGGACAGGAGATCCACCGCCAGCAGGAGGCTGCTTTCATAGGCATCCACCCGTTTATAAACCCCTACCACCTTGGATGTGATCTCGGGGCTCATGGGCGCCCGGTTTTGTACCGCTTCCCGGACCGCCTTTTTTATTTCCTCCGGTGTGGCATTTTTCAGGAGATACCCCTGCACACCGAAGCGAAAGGCAGCGGATATTAATTCATCTTCTTCATACACCGTCAGGATGATGATCTTGGTTGCAGGCAGATCCGCCAGGATCTCGCCGGAAGCCCGGATCCCCGCATCGTTACTTTCCATCTCGATGTCCATGAGGATGACATCCGGCTTTGTTTCCATGGCGCACTTTATGGCTTCTTCGCCACTTCCCACATCGCCTACCACCCGGATATCCTCCGTTGCATTCAGGATCTGCGTATAGAACCTCCGGATGGGTTCCATATCATCGGCGATCAGTACCTTGATGGTTTCCTTCTCTGTCATAAGCTGTTTCCTGCTTGTTTCCTTCCTTGTGCATCTCGTTTTCCAGCATCTTGACTGTAGGCAGGAGGATATTGAAGGTCGTTCCCTTACCCATATCGCTGACTACTTCGATCTTTCCTCCGTGGACCTGCAGGATCTTGTAGGTCAGGGTCAGACCCACGCCCCAGTGTTCCTTAATGGGCTGGGAGGAGAAAAACGGGTTAAAGATCTTGGCTATATTGGTCTTGGAAATGCCGGTTCCGTTATCGGTAATGGAGATCTGCACCCAGTTGTCGATAGACCGGATATGGATCCGCAATTCCTTTTGCTCTTTTCCCGCTTTTGCCATGGCATCCAAAGCATTGGTCAGAATGTTGTGGACTGCCTGTTCAAACCGGTCCGCATCTGCCATCACGTCGGGCACGGAAGTACTGTATTCTCGAATGACTTCTACTCCGGCAAGGCTTCCCTTCATGTGTTCCAGGATCTCATCCATCATCTCCGCCGGATTCTCCACCTTCAGGGTCAGTTCCGTCATCTTGGTGCTTCGATGGATCTCATCCAGACGATGGTAGAGATGTTCCATCTTTTTGATCAGTTCCTCCCGCTCCTGCAGGCTCTCTTCCTGTACAGCCAGCATGCGGATCTCCGATTCCATGGCCAGGATCTCGTTTTTCATATAGTGGCAGAAGGCCTTGCTGGTGGTATCCGAAGCGCTGATCACCCGCCCGATCTCCAGATCCTTATCGGTCAGTTTTTTTTGCACCCGCTGATAGGAGAGCATAAAGTACAGGACCGTTCCTCCTGCTACGATCAGGTAGTAGGGATACATGGAATAGAAAAATGGCGATATATCTACCAGGGGAATGGAGCGATAGGACACATATCCTGCCAGGCTGGATACTTTTACAAGGGGCATGGGAGCAAACCAGAAGACGAATTCAAAGGCCAGCACGATGGCCGCAAAGCAGACGCTCTCTCCCAAGGCGTAGCCTCTGAAAAAGTTGGCCGCATAGGTATGCCGGTTTACCAGGAACAGATGGACCACCGAAGCCACCAGGATCCCTGCGTTTAACAATCTGGTAGACAAGGTGACTCCTTCCAGGATCCGGCTGATGGCCGCCCCGCTGACGCCGCTTTCTGCCAGACACAGATACAGTTTTTCCTGTACAAAGGGATCGTAGAACAAAAGCTGCAACAGGATAAAGACCGTTAACACGTTTTGGATGCTCTTAGATCCCGCAGGCTTAAATTCCACCAGATAGTTGGCGGAAAACCGCTCGCAAAAGTACAGAAACAGCAGGGTAAACAGATTCAGAAGCCGTATGGCGATCTGTCTGGGAAAGCTGTTGAACATCATAAACTGCCACACCGACTTGGGGAGGCGGAAATAGTAGTTTAATACGTTGTAATAATAGACATCTTTGGATATATACAAAAACAGAGCGATGATGGACGCAACGAACAAAAACAGGGCCATCACCAG
>JAILDL010000019.1 GCA_024689465.1 Lachnospiraceae bacterium | reverse complement strand
CCTTCAACAACCTCTCCTGTATGTATTGTTTTAAGTGATGCTTCCAGCATCTGTTCAAAAGTTTCTTCGGACATAACTTTGAACCTCCTCAATAATATTATTTGGGGTTGATGCCCCGGCTGTTATACCCACCGTCTTTGCTGAATCCGGAATCTCCAGATGCAGGTCGTCTAGTGTCTGAATGAAATAGGTTCTCTCGCATCCTTTTCTGCAAATTTCAAATAATTTACGAGAATTGGAACTTTGAGGATCTCCTATCACAATCATAATATCGGCATTCTCCGATATTTTGCATGCCTCCTCCTGACGCTCGTGAGTGGCATTGCATATAGTATTCACAACATTAACATTATAATCTTTCTTACAGAAAATATCAACTATATCTTGAAATTTGTCATTTTGGAAAGTTGTCTGAGAAACAATGCAATACTCTTTGCTTTTGTCTCCCTCAAATTCCAGGGCTTCCTCCGTGGATCCGATGACCACAGGCCTGTTAACTGCCCAGCCTTTGATGCCCTCCACTTCGGGGTGACCGTCGTTTCCCACGATGATGATGGAAACACCCTTTTCACTTTCTGTATGTACAATTTTGTGAATTCGCTTTACAAATGGACAGGTGGCATCCACACAGGTGACACCGTTTTTCTCCATGATGTCGTACACATTTTTCGCGACGCCGTGAGATCGTATGATCACAACCCCTTTTTTCAGCTGTTCCAGTTTCTCCAGGCTATCAATGACTAAAACACCCTGGTTTTCAAAGTCGCTGACCACCTGCTTATTATGGATGATGGAACCGTAAGTATAAATGGGAAGCCTCTCTCCTTCCGCCTTGGATTGCTGGAGCAAAATCTGTTCCCGGACCGTGTTGACGGCCCTCTCCACGCCAAAGCAGAATCCGGCGCTTTCCGCAAGGATCACATTCATAGCAAGCCCTCGTTACCTTTTTCTATTACTTCTTTCAGCGTATCCTGCCGTTATTTTTCTTCGATCAGTTTCAGAATGGTGTAGCAGGCTTCCTCAATGGACATCTCGGAAGTATCCACCAAAACCGCATCCTCTGCCTGCTTTAAGGGAGCCACATCCCGGTGCATATCCCGGTAATCCCGCTCCGCGATCTCCCGGACGATCTCGTCCAGTTTCACGTCGATGCCCTTATCCAGAAGCTCCTTGCAGCGTCTCTGCGCACGAACTTCCACGGAGGCCGTAAGGAATACCTTTACGTCTGCTTCAGGAAGAACCACCGTTCCGATATCCCGGCCATCCATGACCACGTCGTTTTGTCTGGCCAGTTCTCTCTGGAGATACAACAGGCGTTCCCGAACCACTTTGTTTACGGAAACCTTGGAAGCCGCATCTCCTACTTCCGGAGTACGGATCAAAGTGCTTACATTCTCCCCGTTTAAGATCACGTTCTGCTCTCCGTCTACGTAGGCAATGGAAACCTCCGCTTTCTGGCATTCTCTCTCCAGTGCTTCTCCGTCTTCCAGGTCGATGCCGTTTCGCAGCATGTAAAGGCCGATGGCACGGAACATTGCCCCCGTATCCACATAGATAAAGCTTTTTTTCTCCGCTACTTTGCGGGCAATGGTACTTTTTCCGGCGCCTGCCGGTCCGTCAATGGCTACATTGATACTCATGTATGATATCCCTTCGTACTGATTATTTTTGTTTACAGATTTCCTTACATCCCCCAGCTCTTCTGCTCAGCCTTCATACCTGCCAGATTACCGGTCGACCAGGCGATCTGCAGATTAAAACCTCCGGTCAGAGCATCGCAATCGATCATCTCCCCTGCAAAATACAGGTTCTCGATGCGCTTGGATTCCATGGTAGAGGGGTTGATATCCTTTACCGATACGCCGCCTCTGGTGATGATGGCTTCATTAAAACCTCTGGTCCCGGTAACCGTCATGGTCAGGTTTCGGAGCAAATGTTCAAATTCCAGTCGTTTTGCCCGGGTGATGGAAAATACCTTTTCTTCTCCGAAAATACCGGAGAGTTCCACCATGACCGGGATCAGTTTTGCAGGGAACAGTTTTCCCAGCGCATTTTTAAATTCCTTATGGGAATTCTCCTCAAAATCCCGTAGGATCCGGGCATCCAGCTGTTCCTCGGAAAGCCCCGGCTTTAAATTGAGAATAACCTTATAGGGGTCCTTCCCGCCAGCCGCATCCATATGGGAGCTAGCCGATAATACCAGAGGGCCGCTGATGCCGAAATGGGTAAAGAGCATTTCTCCCAGTTCCTTATATACCGTCTTTCCCTGCGCATCAGACAGGGTCAGTTCCACATTTCGAAGGGACAATCCCTGCAGGCTTTTCACCCAGTCTTCTTTGGTCTCCAAAGGGACCAGTCCGGGATGCGGAGGCACAATGGTATGTCCCGTTTTCTCTGCCAAAAGAAGGCCATATCCGTCGGACCCGGTGGAAACATAGCTTTTTCCTCCGGTAGCCAGGATCACTCCGTCTGCCTCCAATTTTTCTCCCTGCTCCAGGAGAACGCCAACGACTTTGTTATCCTCCAGGATCAGTTGTTTCATCCGGGTTTTCAGACGGATCTGCACGCCCAGTTCCTTTAGCTTCTTTTCCATGGTCCGGATCACATCCGAAGAATGGTCGCTAACCGGAAATACCCGCTCTCCCCGTTCCACCTTCAGAGGACACCCGTTGTCATTGAAGAAATCGTAGACATCCTTGTTGGTAAACTGGCGGATGCTGCTGTTTAAAAACTTGGGATTTGTCAGTATATTCCGGAACAAAAATTCCAGATCGCAGAAGTTGGTCACATTGCATCTGCCTTTACCGGTGATGAACAGCTTCTTTCCAAGCTTCTCATTCTGTTCCAGCAAGGTGACATCTCCGCCGTTCATGGCAGCGGAGTATGCAGCCATCATACCGGCGGGACCGCCTCCTACAACAATCAACTTACTCATTTAAAAAATCTATTCCTTTCGCAGTGGATAGTTCAGTATCGGCTCATCCTTTACGAAATTGATCTCGTCATTTAAGTATACCTGATAATTGTTCCAGGTATCTTCCAGAACCTCCAGGTATTTCTTTACTTCCTTCGGGCGTTTCAGACAAAGGGCAACCACCAGCGCATTGATCACAGACAGGGGTGCCACCAGGGAATCCACAATGGAAACCATGTCGCTTCTGGCCAGCAGATTACAGGAAGAATACATACACATGGGAGAATGGGTTGAATCCGTAATGGTAATGACCTTGGCATTGCGATCCTTGGCAAATTCCAATGCTTTTAAGGTACGCATGGAATATCTGGGGAAGGAAATGCCGATGCAAAGATCCTTCTCATCAATGCGGATCATCTGCTCAAACATCTCACTGACACTGGTTGTATTTAACAGGATCACCTCCGGACGGATCATACTCAGATAGAAATGGAGAAATACCGCCAGCGGTTCGCAGCTTCTTACGCCGATGATGTAAACCTTCTTTGCTTCCAGAATACTCTGTACCGCCATTTCAAAGGCTGTGGGGTCCAGATTGTCGATGGTATCCTGGATCTTATCGATGTCCGCCGTCAGCACCGATTTTAACACCTCGGACTGGGTGGAGTTTCCGTATTTAACACCGACACGCTGCACCGAAGAGATCTGGTTCTGAACCCAGTCTTCCAATGCTTTCTGAAATTCCGGATAACCTTCAAAACCCATAAAGGTAGCAAAACGGACCACCGTAGATTCACTGATCCCAAGCACCGAGCCCATTTTCGCAGCGGTCATGAACACCGCCTGATCATAGTGTTCCGTAATATAAGCAGCGATCGCTTTCTGGCTCTTACTCATGGTATTGAAGCGTTCGTTCATTGCATCGATCAGATTTATCATGCTCTGTTACCCCAGCTCCTTATATGCCTTGTAGGAATTTACCAGCAGTTCTTCCGTATCTTTTTCATCCAGATCATAATCCCCGGTAATAGTCATGCATCCTGCACCGTGGATAAAGATCCACATGCTCATAAAGATCATCTGCGGATCTGCGCATCCGTCCGCCTTTGCCGCAGCAACCTCTTTGGAAAGCACACCGTTCTCGCCGTTTAACATTTCATACAGGCTCATCCCGAACTTGTCTTTTCCAAGAAACAGAAACCGAAACAGATTGGGCTCTTCTGCCGCGAATCGGATATAGGAAAGGCCAAGGGCCACAAAAGGCACATTGGGAATGGACCGATGAGTTTGTGTATATAACGCATGATACTTCTGGAAATACAGGACACAGCGTTCAAACATTTCCCGAATGATATCTTCCATCCCGTTGTAAACATGAAAGATGGGCTGGGTGGAACATCCCTGCTTCGCTGCCAGTTTTCGGGCCGTTACTTCTTCCACGCCTTCTTCCTGCAGCAGCGCAAAAGCCGAATCACTGAGCATTTCCTTGGTAATCATGGTCTTTCTGGGCATAATCCTTCTCCTGATGAACAATCAATAAGATCCACAGGAAGTGTGGATCTTATCAGATCGAATTCGTAACACATGTTATATTTATAATAGGACGTTAGGACTATCTTGTCAATAAAAAATCCCCAAAAACCTGAGTTTTTGGGGATTTTTGGATATTTAGTGGTTGAATATCACTCAAAAACACAACATGTGGTTTTTAATGATATTAAACAGGATAAGCTCCGTTCTTGGTATCTGCTTCTGCAAGATCAACTTTCTCCTGCTGCGCCTGACGATACTTGAAGAACTCGGTAGCAACCTGAGGGAACAGAGCGTAGCTGAGGGTATCCTCATCCTGCTGCTTCCACTGCTTTACTTCCTCTTCAAACTTGGCAAGGCCGGGCTCTAACAGATCTGCAGGTCTGCAGGTGATCACTTCTGCATCACCGATAACCTTCTTCTGTACTTCCGGATTGAAAGGCTTAACGGTCTGACCATACTTACCTGCAAGCAGGTCCTTGGACTGACCGGTAGCAACCTTGTAACGCTCGCCCATGAGGACGTTCATGATCGCCTGTGTACCAACGATCTGGGAAGAAGGAGTAACAAGCGGGGGCTCACCATAGTCTTTTCTTACTCTGGGGATTTCCTTCAGCACTTCTTCGTACTTATCTTCTGCATGCTGTTCCTTTAACTGGCTAACCATGTTGGAAAGCATACCGCCGGGTACCTGATACAGCAGAGTCTTGATGTTAACACCCAGAACCTTGGGATTCAGAAGACCGCTCTTAATGCACTCTTCTCTGTAAGGTCTGAAGTAATCAGCGATCTCAGCCAGGACCTTCTGATCATAGCCGGTATCGTACTCAGTACCCTTGAAGGTCTCAACCATAACTTCGGTTGCAGGCTGGGAAGTACCCATGGAGAAAGGAGAGATCGCACAGTCGATCACATCGACACCTGCTTCTACTGCCTTTAAATAAGTCATGCTGGCAACACCGGAAGTATAGTGTGTATGTAACTGAATAGGAAGCTTGGTAGCGCTCTTCATTGCACGGATCAGCTTGTCTGCTTCATAAGGAACCAGCAGACCTGCCATATCCTTGATACAAATGGAGTGAGCACCCATCTCCTCGATCTGCTTGGAGATGTTCATCCAGTAATCCAGAGTATAAGCATCCCCTAAGGTGTAGGACAATGCGATCTGAGCATGTCCGCCTTCCTTGTTGGTAGCCTTTACTGCGGTCTCCAGGTTACGAAGATCGTTTAAGCAGTCGAAGATACGGATGATATCGATACCGTTGGCGATGGACTTCTGAACGAAGTACTCTACAACGTCATCGGGATAATGGTTGTAACCTAAGATGTTCTGTCCACGGAACAGCATCTGCAGCTTTGTATTCTTAAAGCCTGCTCTTAATTTTCTAAGTCTCTCCCAGGGATCCTCATGCAGGAAACGAAGAGATGCATCAAATGTAGCACCGCCCCAGCACTCTACAGAGTGATATCCAACCTTGTCCATGGTCTCTACAATGGGAAGCATGAGCTCGGTAGGCATTCTGGTTGCGATCAGGGACTGGTGCGCATCACGTAATACGGTTTCGGTAATTCCAACCGGTTTCTTAACTTGATCTGACATTCCAAATTCCTCCTGATAAATGTCTCTTTTTCAAGAGCTGTGATTTTGTATTTTAAACAATACCGAAAATAGCCATGAAGGTACCGGCAACAACTGCTGTACCGATAACACCTGCTACGTTAGGTCCCATAGCGTGCATTAAAAGGAAGTTTGTAGGATCCTCTTCTGCACCGACCTTCTGGGATACACGGGCAGCCATGGGAACGGCGGATACACCGGCTGAACCGATCAGCGGGTTAACCTTACCGTGAGTTGCAACGCACATCAGTTTACCAAACAATACGCCGGCTGCTGTACCGAATGCGAAGGCGATCAGACCTAAAACAACGATCTTGATGGTGTTCAGGTTTAAGAACGCTTCTGCACTGGTGGTAGCACCAACAGAGGTACCCAGCAGGATAACTACGATGTACATCATAGCGTTGGATGCTGTCTCCGTTAACTGACGAACAACGCCGGACTCACGGAACAGGTTACCCAGCATCAGCATACCGATCAGGGGAGCTGTGGTGGGAAGCAGCATACAAACAACAATGGTAACGATGATAGGGAACAGGATCTTCTCCAGCTTGGAA
>JAILDL010000018.1 GCA_024689465.1 Lachnospiraceae bacterium | reverse complement strand
GATTTGCCTGCATAAGAAGTACCTATGATAAAATAGGCGTTTTCAAAAAACAGCTTATTCATCGAAATCCCCCACGCTCCATTCTGTCCACTCAATATTCTTCTGATCCATCTTTCTCTCCTGTATAAAAAACTACAACTGTAACGTTTCGGCATCCCATTTCCTGGAAACCTGGATCTTACTTCTGTCTCCGAAAATCTCCCGACAGATTCGCAGTTCCAGCTCCTGCCGATGCTTAAAATGCGCCAGCAGAGCCTCTTCTCCACTCTCGCCGGTTTCTCTGGCATAAGGAGAATCATTAAAATATCCCATCATAAGCGGAAACCACATCTCATTGCCGGCATCGTCCGAACGCTCCTTTCGGATTGCGTTCAGATTGCCCTCAAAATCCCTCGTTTCCAAATAGATTATACGATAGATTTTCCCTTCCAAGGAATCCTTCACTTCTTTGTAAAAGTCCAGGATCTCCTCATCCTTCATACACCGAAAGAGGATCATATCTTCAATGGTATTCTGAAACAGCGAGCATTCGAAGATCCCATCCTGACCATCCCACCGTTTGTAGCGGGAAAGCACGATCTGTTTGAATTCCTCCAAGCCGGTACGGCCATTGTAGATCTCATACTGTTCCAGATCCTTGTGAAAACCGGGAAGATCCGTCAGGATCCTGGTATAAGGTATGATCACGTGCCCTTCCTCACAAACCGATCTCTCTTCAATCTCCTGGCGGATCGGTGCATATTTTTCCAGCAAACGCCCATACTTCTCACGGTCTACATAGGCACACCAGGCAAGTTCTACCGGAGATACGTCACCTTCCTGAAAAACGATATGCTCCGGCAATAGTCCGGCCAATGTCTTCACCAGGGTGCTTTTCCCGCTTCCCTGGATCCCTTCCACAAAAAAGTTCATACATCCTCCTTATTGCCGCAAAAATGAACCTCTAACCCCGTCCCCAAAAGACCACCCGGAAGCCGCACGGTCACAATGCCAAGCGCAAAGGCCACCCTAGTGGCCGTCATTTCACGGACCGCATGGCCATAAAGCATGGGATGTTCAGCTCATGGAGCCTTCCTTCCCCGTTGGTGTCTTCATACATTTCCTTCAGGGTAAAGCCTGCTTCCAGCTGGCCTCCGATCTGCTCCTCCAGGGTATGAGAAAACTGGTAGGCACAGTCTGCATCCTCCAGCTGCTTTCGATGTTCTTCGTTTACCAGCGGATCAAAGGGCAGCTGATTGATGATCCGCTCTTCTGCATCATCTACAATGAAATTCATAAAGTGATCCGTGCCGGACAGCAGAGCTCCCCCTTTCTTTAATACCCGGTAGCACTCCTTCCAGATGCTCTTTACATCCTTCACGTAGCAATTGGACACCGGGTGAAAGATGAGATCAAACTCCTCATCCGCAAAGGGCAGGCGCTTGGTCATATCCCCGCAGATGATACGGATGGAATATCCTTCTCGTTCCGACACCATCTGTTCACTCTCCAACTGTTTCTCCGAATAATCCAGCACCGTGCATTCCGCACCCAGTGCGGCAAAAATAGGCATCTGCTGACCTCCGCCGCTGGCAAGTCCCAGCACTTTCTTTCCCTTCAGATCGCCAAACCAGACATGAGGCACCGGCTTTGTCGGTGTCAGAAGCACGTCCCATTCTCCTTTGGTTGCTTTTTCATATACTTCATGGGTGATGGGCGTTCCCCACTCCCAACCTCCTTCGATCCATCGATCGATGGTTTTTGCATTAAAATCCTGATAATTCATCGTTCTTTCCTCACGATTTGTCACTATATTTACTCAAAAATGAACCTCTAACCCCGTCCCCAAGAGACCACCCGGGAGCCACCAAGAGACCACCCGGGAGCCATCCCGGGAATTACTGCACCCGGTTGTAGATGGGTGCCACATGCCTCTTATTGCCGCCAATGATAACCACAGCGGCCAGCGCGCAGGAAAACATGGCGCAGCTTAAAACCACCCGCTCCGGCAGGATAAGGGCCAG
>JAILDL010000129.1 GCA_024689465.1 Lachnospiraceae bacterium | reverse complement strand
TTCCACCCTTATGCTGGCGGGAATCCGGGAAGTGCTGATCATTTCCACACCCAGAGATCTTCCGGTATTTAAGGAACTGTTCGGAACCGGGGAGCAGCTTGGCCTGCATTTTGAATATGCGATCCAGGAGCAGCCCAGAGGACTGGCCGATGCCTTTATCATCGGTGCGGACTTTATCGGCGATGACAACGTAGCCCTGGTACTTGGCGATAACATCTTCTACGGCCAGAGCTTTTCCAGAGTGCTCCAGGCAGCATCTGCAAGAGAAAAGGGCGCTACCATCTTCGGGTACTATGTAAGGGATCCCAGAGAGTACGGCGTAGTAGAGTTTGATGAAAACGGTATCGCACTGTCCATCGAAGAAAAACCGGAAAAACCCAAGAGTAACTATGCGGTTCCCGGTCTGTACTTCTATGACAACGATGTGGTAGAGATCGCAAAGAATGTAAAACCCTCTGCCAGAGGTGAGATCGAGATCACCAGCATCAATAATGAATATCTTCGCCGCGGCACCATGCATGTGGAAAAACTGGGCCGTGGCTTTGCATGGCTTGATACGGGCAGCGTGGATTCTCTCCTTGCTGCCGGAGACTTTGTAGCAACTCTTCAGAAGAGACAGGGACTGTATATCTCCTGTATCGAAGAAATTGCCTTTAAGAGAGGTTTTATTGATAAGGAGCAGCTGCTTAAGCTGGCGCAGCCCCTTCTTAAGACCGATTACGGTAAATACCTGGTTGAGGTAGCAAATGGACTATAGGGTTCGGCGAAAGGCCATCCTGCTTGCCATTCTGATCATGTTTATGATCCTGGCAACCGTCGTCGTGGCAAACTGGAGGCAGGTCAGCAGGATCCTGGGACTGGAAGAAGAGAGCCTTGTTTCCGCAGAGACGCAGGAAGCAGAGCCGGTAAAGGAAGGTGCCCTCTCCGGCTACACGGGGAATTACGGCGCGGGCTTTGCCGGGGCAAATCCGGATCTCCAGATGGGCGAAGACCTGCATGGATACGAAAACCTGGAAGGTTTTTTTAACGAGGATGAGAGCAGCGCGGAGGGAGAAGAAACAGATCCCTATGCCCTTTCCATGGTGATCAACTCTGTGGAAAAGGATATGCGCATCCAGATCGTGGATCCAAACGGGAACCTGGTAACGGGAGAAACCTTTTATGTGAACTTAAACGGCGCCGCCGAGTACAAGGATCTGGACAAGGACGGCGTGATCTACATCGGTGGCCTTCGCAGCGGCAACTATCAGGTAATGCTGATGCCGGTGGAGGGCTACAGCGTGCCGGAAGAGAGTGTGCGGGTGGTGGTAAAGGATAAGGTGGTCTACACCGAGATCCCGGACATCTCCCTGCTGATCAAGACGGAAGCGGACATCGATGCGGAAAAGGAAGATACAGGAGAGATCGACGCCCTGGACGATGCGGACGGAACGGAGATCACGCACCTGACAACGCCGGGTGGCAACGGCATCATGGGCATCGACGTTTCCAAGTGGAACGGCGAGATCGACTGGCAGAAGGTAGCGGATGCCGGTGTGGAATTTGCCATTATCCGCTGTGGCTATCGTGGTTCCTCCACGGGCGCGCTGGTCATTGACCCCATGTTCCGGCAAAACATTGCCGGGGCAAAAAATGCGGGCATCAAAACCGGTGTGTACTTCTTCACCCAGGCCACCACTACGGTGGAAGCGGTGGAAGAAGCCAGTATGGTCATTGAACTGTGCAGAGGGTATAATATGGAGTACCCTGCATTTATCGATACAGAGGGCGCCGGCGGAAACGGCCGTGCGGACACGTTGGATGTTACCACCAGAACCCAGATCTGCAATGCCTTTTGCGAGACTCTGGAGGATGCCGGTATGAAGGCAGGTGTTTATGCCAGCCGCAACTGGTTAAACAACCGGATCCAGGCCATCAACCTGGAGAAGTTCGTGATCTGGCTGGCAGAATACCGCAAGATCCCGGAATATGCGGGCTACTATCAGATGTGGCAGTACACCTCCAGCGGCAGTGTGGACGGTATCGAAGGCCGGGTAGACCTGGACATCAGCTATCTGGATGTAGTGGGAGCGGACCGGTAGATACGCTTTCGTAACAAAGCAATAAAGGTAAAGCAATAACACGGACAACCGGCTAATGTATCGAAATAAAGCATAAATAAAGAAATATCAGGAAACGGAAAGACGAAAATGGGACAGATTACAGTAGAAACATGTGAGATCGAAGGATTAAAGATCATTACCCCCACCGTGCACGGAGATGCCAGAGGGTACTTTATGGAGACCTACAACGAGAGAGAGTTTAAAGAGGCCGGCATTGACGTAACGTTTGTGCAGGACAACCAGTCTTCTTCTGTAAAGGGCGTACTCAGGGGCCTGCATTTCCAGTTTGATTATCCCCAGGATAAGCTGGTGCGGGTGATCAAGGGCGCCGTTTATGACGTGGCAGTGGACCTTCGGGAAGGCTCCGCAACCTTTGGAAAGTGGCACGGAGAGCTGTTGACGGAAGAAAACAAGAAGCAGTTCTTTATCCCGAAAAACTTTGCCCATGGCTTTCTGGTGTTATCCGATGAAGCGGAATTTTGCTATAAGTGCTCTGATTTCTGGCACCCGGGTGATGAAGGCGGAATCGCCTACAACGACCCTGCGATCGGCGTAAAGTGGCCGATCCCTGAAGGATGTGAGCTGATCATGTCCGAGAAAGATACCAAATGGGGCGGACTGGATGAGTATCAGAAGAACAAAGCAAGTCGATAAAACGAAACAAGGAAAATTTCCCATTCTTTCCAAAAAGCAGGGCATTGGACTTTATTTCGTCATTGCCCTCATCGGCATATTGATCATACTGCTGCATCAGAACGTACACGCGGATCCAACCGAGGAGCTGATCAAGAAATGTATCAGCTGCGTTGTGATCGTAGGCAGCATGGTCATTTTTGCGCGCTTTTATGACAAGTTTACGGGACTGCCGGTGGAACTGTGGCAGAACCGGGAACTGATCTGGAAGCTTGCAAAGAACGACTTTAAAAAGCGCTACGCCGGATCCTACTTAGGGATCGTGTGGGCGATGATCCAGCCGATCGTTACGGTGGGCATGTACTTCATCGTCTTCGGCGTCATCATGAAGCAGCGGGCGGGCATGGCCATGCAGGCCGGTACGTTGGTGGAAGTTCCTTATGTGTTGTATCTGACCGCAGGCCTGGTCCCCTGGTTTTTCTTTACGGAAGCCTTAAACGGCGGCACCATGGCGCTGATCGAATACAACTACCTGGTCAAGAAGGTAGTGTTCAAGATCTCCATCCTGCCCATCATCAAGATCATCGGCGCCTTGTTCGTGCATGTGTGCTTTATCGTGATCATGCTGATCGTAGGATGCTTCTTCGGTTTTTATCCCACCGCCTATACCCTGCAGATCTTTTATTACACCTTCTGTTTGTTCATCCTGGTGCTGGGCATGTCCTATGCCACCAGTGCCATTGTCATCTTTTTCCGGGACCTGCAGCAGATCGTAGCCATCGTACTGCAGCTTGGCATGTGGGCAACCCCCATCATGTGGGATATGAGCGGATTTGATCCTACGGTGCA
>JAILDL010000103.1 GCA_024689465.1 Lachnospiraceae bacterium | reverse complement strand
ATTGCTCTTCCAAAGATCTCAGTAATCAATCTGACAGGATAATTGGGAATTCCCTTTCCTCCGTAGATTACTCTTCCGCTTGCGAAATCTTCGTAATTGTCCGCTGCTCCGTATTTATAGATCAAGCAGTTATCCTCCTCAGTTGAACGACCCTCTGAATGAACTCTTAGCACAAGAAAAGGCGTGACCAAAGCCACGCCTTCCCATTCTTAAATTCTTAAACATTACTGTCTTATGACGCTCCGAGTTTTATGCGAGGCTTTCCTTGTTTTGCTTATGGAAATTCTGATGTTTTTGCAGGTCAAGCTTGGGGAGCAGAATCATCAAGCCTGAGGAGTCGTATCATCCTCATCGTCAAAGAATTCTTCTACCTTATCGGCAGCAGCTTCCTTTGTTTCTTCCAGCTCTTTATCCAATGTCTCCATGAAGGAATCGGTGGAAGAAGCGGCGCCGTTTACTCTGCCGGATACATCTTTTGCTACGGACTTTGCAATATCTACGGCTTCGTCAGAGAGGCGCTTGGCGCTGTCCACAACAGAGCTGGCGGTGGTCTTTACCGTATCTGCCAGGCGCTGCGTATCCAGAGTTACATAGCTGCGCTTGGAGTTTTCGCCTTCTTCTCCTTCTGCATCGGAAGAGCCGATGTCCAGGATGCTCTTTCCCGTAGTGTAATAATAGGTTCCTGCAACTGCTGCTGCAACGGCTGCGGTTGCTACTAAGAATTTACCGAATTTGCTTGCCATTTGTAACCCTCCGTAATGTGCCCGTGGGGCATTTGTCATGGAATCATTGTAGCGCTCCCGGGATTTTTTTTCAATGCAGGAAGGCAGGAAGCAATTGTTAACCAACGCAAAGAAACATGGTTGACAATTACAGACAAGCCGATATAATGATACTTGTGCTTGCAAGCAAGAATGATCTACAGGCTGGATATCCTGTGCAAAAGCGGGACAGAAGCGGCCCTTCACAGCCTGTAGAATGATTAGAAAGAGGCAGAATATGAAAAAACTTGGCATCAAAGAAATTGTTTATGTTGGCGTATTTGCAGCGATCATCGCTGCTTTATCACAGGTTTCCTTCCCCCTTCCCAGCGGTGTTCCGGTAACCTTACAGACTCTGGCGATCGCACTGACTGGTGCTCTGCTAGGCTGGAAGCTGGGTCTTTGCGCGGTTGTGGTTTACATTATCCTGGGCTGTGTCGGCGTTCCTGTTTTTGCGGGATTTGTGGGCGGCGCACAGGTCATGGTCGGTATGACCGGTGGCTTTATCTGGGGATTTTTGATCATGGTTGCATTATGTGGTATCGGTGCGGTTATGAAGAATAAGATCCTTGGCTACGGCCTTGGAATGTTAGGCCTTATTGCCTGCCATCTTCTGGGTGTTCTGCAGTTTATGGCCGTTGCAAAGATGGGCTTTGGAGAGAGCTTTTTGTTAGTCAGTGTTCCTTACCTGATCAAGGATGTGGTTTCTGTTGTACTGGGATACATCTTTGGCGGCCTGATCCGCGGCAGACTGATCAAGGCAAATCTGCTGTAAATCACAGAACGGCGGAGCATATTTGTACAGATCAACTTATTAGAGATAAAAAATTTAAACCGGCGTTGCCTGTAACAAAGAGGACATTGCAACACTTGTATTAAAATGATATATTAATTACAAAGAAAGCACCCACTCCAACGTGGATGCTCCCGAAGAGTTATTTAGCTCTCAGCGAGAGCCGCCTCCCTCGTTTGCCGACGAGGGAGGCATTATTTTTTGGGCTTATTGTTTCTCTTGTCGAGAAAGCTAAGCAACGCCAGGAGGAAACCACAAGCTGTAAATAGCACTGCTAACACTGTTAGCATAACCATTAAGATTTCGTAGTCCGTCATGTGCGCCACCTCCCTTCCAAAGTGACTTCCAACTATCTGGAGCACCTTATAGAATGGATTGGGAGATTACCACCTCGTCATGGGTACTTTCTGTACGGATAAACCGCTCTAACAATCTAGCACAAATGTTCTACACATACAATCGAACACCAAGAATTTCCATTGATATTTTTTTATGATGATCATAATCAAAACATCGGGAGAGGACATAAAGAAATGAGATTACGTGTTCATCACCTGCTGTGCGTGCCCTTATTTACGGGACACGGCTACAGCGAAGCATTTACGAAACATATGACGGAAAAAGTCTGTCAGTTAAAGCAGGGCTGCGAGGTGCATCTGACCACCGGGCCGGATGAGATCTGCTCGGCCTGTCCGAATCTCAGCGCTGACGGACATTCCTGCATGCTGGATACGGACCATGTAAAGACAAAGGATGAGCAGCTTTTATCTCTTCTTGGCCTGCAGACGGTAAAAGCCTATGATTCCTCCAAACTTTGGGAAATGGTAAAAGAGCGTATGAAGAGGGAGGATTTCGAAGCCTCCTGCAAAAACTGTGAATGGTACAAAATGGGGCTGTGCGGATATGAAGCATACAGCCGGAATATCCAACAACTGATAAAGAACAGGAGGAACGAAACTTATTCCGCAGAAAACGCGAAATAAGACCTTTTATGCTGTGACACTGACTGTGTAAGCTTTTGATCCGAAGGGATATAGTAGAACCATACAAAGAAACATTGACCCGGTTTTACATCCTGAAAGGAGAATTCATATGGAAGAAAAGAAATTATACCGATCCAGAACCGATAAGTTTTTTGCAGGTGTTTGCGCAGGAATCGCCAATTACCTGGGCATGGACGTGAGCGTAGTAAGATTGATCACACTCCTGCTGATCGTTCCCGGCGGCATGAGCATCTGGGTATACATCATTGCAGCACTGGTAATTCCCGAAGAACCTTATATCCACTGAATGACCGTTACGCATCCTTGGCAAAAGGGTTAAAAACAGGCTTAAAAACAGTTTAAGATGACACAATTATGATCCGAGTCCGTTTTATGGGACTCGGATTTTTGTATCCTTGTTTCTGTAAGAACCGGGTGACATAAACCGGCTGGCAAACAGATGAGTTTTGAAAATGCAGGAAACAGAAGCGGAGGATAGGATGAAACGTTTGGTATGGATCTTGATCGCATTACTTATTTTACTGGCAGGGATGTGGAGCCGCACACAGGTGATGGCTTATAACCAGGCAGAGGATGCAAAAGCCTATTATGAGATGCAGGAGAAGGAAGCACGGAGCAGAATGCGGGACATCCTGGCTGAAGAAGGATACAGCTACAGCGGGATCACCATGACCAAGCAGATGCCGGACGAACACACACGCCGCTATGCGGTTTCCATTCATAATCAGGCGTTTGCCTTTGCAGATGATGAAGAAAAGCGCAGGATCGGCAGCGTACTGAAAGAAGTATGCTTTGCAGCGGCAGGAGAGGACCGTATCGAATTTACCTTTGTCCTGGAGGATTGAACGGAATAAAGATTGTCCCTGAAGAAGAGAAAAACAGGGTAGAGGACAGATTGTTTCATCGGAAACTGCATATATGGTATGAGTTTCCAACGATCATTTTATGATTATTTTTATAAAAGCACACCTTTGATAAATTGGTACCGTGGTCCTGTTTTTGGCGAAATTACGCCATTTCATGAAAATTTTTGTCGAAAAAATCATAAGAAAAGGGTTGAGATAGGGACTGGGAGAATGGTATCATAAGGTGTGAGGAAAATATGATGTTTTATTTGGGGAAAATTATAGGACGTGCTTTCTGTAGAGGGGAAGGTCCAACATCATATTCAGGTAGAAATGGCAGTTTCAAAGGACAACACATTATACGTTCGGATGTTTGGCGGTTTCTCCATGATCTGTGGAGGAAAAGAGATCGTCCTCGGCCGTAATTCCGCAGGTAAGTTCATTCAGCTGGTGCAGCTGGTCTGGCTCAATTCCGAGACCGGTATTTCCAAGGGACAGTTGATGCGTTCTCTCTATGAGAACGAATCTTTGTCCAATTCCAGCAACAGTTTTAACAACCTGATCTACCAGATGCGTAAGCAGATGGTTCGGGCGGGCATGCCGGACGCAGACTATGTAAAAAAGAAGGATAAGGTCTTCATTCCGGATCCGGAGGTTCCGATCTGGATCGATGTCCATGAGTTCCGGGAATGCGTCGCGATCGCCGATGAATCCAATGATGTGGGCATCAAGCTGGATAATTATCGTAAGGCCTTTGCTTTATATCAGAACGAACTGTTGCCGGAGCTTTCCAATGAGATCTGGGTGGTAACAGAGTCTGTATCGCTCCGTCGTATGTACAACCGTTGTGTAGTATGGCTTGGCCAGTACTATAAGGGCATCAAGGACTACAACAACATGTTCAAGGTCTATTCCAAGGCAGCGGATATCTATCCCGATGCGGACTGGCAGGTTTGCCAGATCGATGCCCTGCTGTGCATGGAGGAATATAAGGAAGCGTATAAGCTGTACGATAAGGCGGTTCGCTTCTACACCGAGGAACTGGGCGTATCCCCGTCCAAGGAACTTCTGGAATGCTATCAGCGCATGAGCCAGAAGATCTCCTACGAACCCGGTAAGCTCAGCCAGATCCAGGATGAGATCCAGGAATATAAGGATGAGGAACTGGGTGCTTATTTCTGCTCTTACCCCAGCTTTATCGATGCCTATCATATCCTGAGCCGCAACATGATCCGAAGCGGCCGCAGCATTTATATGATGCTGTGTACCATTGTGGATTATGAGGGAAAACCCATCCGCAATACGGATAAGCTCCATCATCGTTCCGATGATCTGCGGGCCGTGATCGGAGAGACCCTCCGTGGCAGCGATACCTTCTGCAAGTATACGGATTCCCAGTATCTGATCCTGTTAGTCGGTACTTCCATTGAAGGCTGTGAACTGGTGGCCAGACGTATCACCAAGAACCTGAAGGAAGTGGCAGGCCCCAGAGCGGATGTACGATGCAACTCCGTTTCCCTGGCGGATATTTCCGATGGAAAGTTTAAACATACCGGTGAATAATACCGGATTTAAAGGGAAAGATTCTTTGCCTGAGAAAAAATCATAAGAAGATCTGCAATTAGAACCCGATCGCAAACCTGCGGTCGGGTTTTTTATGACCTTTTTTAACGAGAATGCGAGAAATCAGAAGGGAAATATATCAAAATGGCGGAAAATTAGAGCCTGACTTATGACAAATGATGGCTCTGTGTCCAATAATTTACCGAAAACAATCATAAAAACCATCATATTGAGGCTTATTACAAAAAAAGATTAAAATTTGATTTTTTTTATGATTATTCATTTGTTATGTTGGTTACGCAAGCGAAAAACGTATTCAATAATCATTTATATAAGCGAGGGATAAAAGATGAGAAAAAGTTCTAAGAGCAAATTGGTAACCAACGCAATGCTGATCGGTATTTCCGCAATGCTGGCTCTGTCACAGCCCATGGCTGCTATGGCAGGTGAGTTTACCGACAACGGCGGTGACAAGAGAGAGAGCTGGCACAGCATGGACAACGGCCCCGACACCGAAGACGAGCAGTTCAATGATGCGGCACAGGAAGCAAAGCAGGTTCATGATGCTTCCGAAGAAGTTCAGAAGTTCGAAGATGCCGCTGCAGCAGCAGAGACCGCAGCAAGCAAAGCAGCGGAAGAGGTAGAAAAAGTTAGAGAACAGGTTCAGATCGCTGAGCAGGCAATCGTAGATGCCAACGCAGAAGTAGGCAAGGTTGAGACCGCTACCCAGACCGTTAACGATGCAAAGACCGCTACCATTTCTCAGAACGATGTGGACGAGGAACTGATCGGGAATATCTCTACTCATAACTCTGCAGTTGAGACTGCACAGGATACCGTTGATACCGCTACCAGCGCTGTTGCTGCAAGCACCACGGTTACCGTTCCGGTAGAAACCACCGAGGAATCTGCAGCCGATGAAAGCCAGGCTGACGAGAGTCAGGTAGATGAAAGCCAGGTTGATGAGAGCCAGGCTGACGAGAGTCAGGTAGATGAAAGCCAGGTTGAGGAAAGTCAGGCTGCTGAAGGCGATAACAAGGAAGAGACCACCGCACAGGAAACCGAAGCCGATGTTGCTGATTATGCAGCAGCTAAGGCTGCTGAAGCAGCAGAAGCTGCTAAGAGCGCTAAGGAAGCTCTGGAGAACGCACTTGCAGTTGATACCGATGAAGTGAACGACGAAGTTCTCGGTTATGCCCAGGACGTATACGATGCAGCTGAGAAGGCAGAAGAAGCTAAGGACGCTGCTCAGGATGCAGTTACGCAGGCAACCAACAAGCTGAATGCTGCCGTAACTGCATACAATAGCGCAGCAGCAACTCAGGGCCTGCCTTTACTGGAATGGAATGATGATAAGAAAGAGTATGAACTGCAGAGTACTTCCACTTTGATGGCTGAGACCGATCCCTTAAGCCAGCAGCTTAGCACTGCTACCAATACTGCAGATACCACCATCCAGAATCTGGCAACCACCGTAGCCTATACCCAGAAGACCGTAAACGATGCCAAGGATGCTTATGACGACGCTAAGGATGCTTATGACCACGCTAAGGAAGTTGCAGATAAAGCAGCTCAGCTGGTAGTTGATAAGGTAAATGCAACTGCTACCGAAGCAGACAAGGCAATCTTTGATGATGTAAACGATGCTCAGAAAGTATATGATCAGAAGGCTACTGCAGTAACTGCAACCGAAGGCCTCATTTCTCAGAAGAACGAAGCACTTGGCGGCGTACAGTCTCAGCTGTCTATTGCAAGATATAATCAGCAGACCGCTCAGCAGAGCTATGATGCAGCATTAAATGCAAGAAATGCAGCTGCTCAGGCAGTATTTAACCAAAAACTTCAGGAGGCGCGTGATGAATCCTGGTGGCCTTGGGCGGCTGAGAAATTGTTTAGAGCACAGCATAGCGTTTCTGATTACTATGATGATGTAGACAATACCGCATATAACGATGCATCAACTGCTTTAAACAGTGCAAATGCAACGGTTAGCGGTTTAGAAGGTCAGGAGAG
>JAILDL010000089.1 GCA_024689465.1 Lachnospiraceae bacterium | reverse complement strand
GCAGAGAGGCCTTTGGGATTCCTGGTATGAAGCGCTGCGCCACATGGCAGGAGATCTGGTAGAGGATTGCAAGAATCTGGGGTATGAAACGCCGGACGGGGAGAGATTCCTGCAGTGGATCGATGAACAGGAAGCGGTTCTCAGAAAGGCTCCCTGCCGTATGGTTAACTTTGACCTGTGGGACAGCAATGTCCTGTTCCATGAAGGCCATCTGATCTGGATCGATCCGGAGCGGGGCTTCTGGGGCGATCCCGTAGCGGATTTTATCACCATCGGAAAAGGACAGAAGGCACCTCTTTCGGAGAAGAAAAAGGAACTGGAGATCTACAACCGGACGGCAGCAGAGAAGATCGAACTTTGCAGAGACACTGAAATACGCTACGCCTGCGCGGTGGCTTATCTTGCCCTTATAGAGGAAGTGGAAAAATACGTACGATACGAACCGGAGCATCCCAATTACATCCGTAATACCATAGATGCCCGGGATATGTACGATATGGCATGTAAGGTGCTGAACGGATAAAACGGAAGAAAGGGATAGGGGGCCTGCAAAGGGAGAAACTTTATGTCATGCTCTAAAAGGTGTATGATGCATAGTATGAGCATCAAGTCATTGATATTGTCCAATTACATTATGATCGCGGAGCTTTCGGGCTTATGGGTCATGCTGGAATCCAATGTGCATCTGAAAAAAGGACGATCACGGCAGTGGTCTCCGTTGATATGAACGATCTGAAAAAGATCAATGATACCCAGAGCCACAGTGCCGGAGACCTTGCCCTTACCACCGTGGCGGAATGCCTGACAAAGAACCGGGTAAGAAATAAGAAGGTCTACCGGATCGGCGGAGATGAGTTTGCCATTTTTTATAGGGGACAGACGGAAGAAGACGTTCAAAACGACATTGATAAATAACGAGACAGTTATCCGCTATGGGAAAAGACAGGAGAACTATGGACGGCATCGAGTTAAAGAACATCGGGAAAAGCTATGACGGGAAGGTCGTTTTTGAAAATGTAAATCTGTCCTTTAAGTCCGGGACGGTAACCTGCTTTGCAGGTCACAACGGCTGCGGGAAGAGCACCATGCTGAAGGTGATCGCCGGTCTGATCCCGCCTACAGGGGGCGAAGTGATCCGGGATAAGGATCTTTCCCTGGCCTACGTGCCGGAAAAGTTTTCCGCCGTGGGGATGAAGGCCCTCACCTACCTGAAGTATATGGTGAAAATGGATGGGATTTATGACGCGGCAGAAGGAGAACAGCAGATCCGTCTTCTGGCGCAGGACTTTTTCCTTACTGATATGCTGGAGAAGCCAATGCGAAAACTGTCCAAGGGAACCCTTCAGAAGATCGGTGTACTCCAGGCATTTTTACGGGACCCCGATGTTCTGCTGTTGGATGAACCCTTATCCGGGCAGGATACGGATTCTCAGCAGGTTTTTATCCGGAAGGTGCTGGAGTATAAAAAGGCAGGCCGGATCATCTTTCTCTCTGCCCATGAAAAAGAATTGATCAAGGCCGTCAGCGACGTGGTCTATACCATGGAAGACGGACAGGTAAGGAGTCTTCATGAAACTCTCCGGTAGCATTCAGTATCGTTTACACCGTTATTTTGCAGGCAACAAGCCGCTGATCCCCGTTCTTTTTATCGCGGCGATGATCGGATTTTTATATTCCATCGCGCCCATGAACGTCGTAAGCGGCTATACTTTATCGCAGATCCTGCTGTTTTGCCTGATGGTCTTTGTAGCATTGCATATGGATGCGGACAGCGACCTGACAGAGGAACAGCTTCTGTTTTTAAGAGCCGGGGGGTCAGCCGGATTTTATCTTTCCCGGGAACTGACGATGGCGGTGATCTGCCTGGTCTATACCCTGGCCTTTTCACTGGGACCGGTTCTGGCCAATATCACCCATCATTTTTCCTTTTTTATACGGCCTCTTACGCTGTATGACGTGGTAAGCGGCTTTTTTTTCATGCTCTGCGGCGCTGTGGCAGGTGGGGTGATCGGAGATCTGCTGAACAGCCGGGTCGTCAAAGACCGAAAGGCCGGCATCATGGTGACCATCGTTCTGGCGGTGGCAACCATTGCCAGCGAAGGCATCTTTCAGGAGTTTCCCAGGCTGCATCTTTTAAAGATCCTTTTCTTTCCGGTGATGCGCTCTGCCGCCTATTTCCATGAAGCGGACAAGATCAGTCTGCTCCCCCTGCTCCTGTTCTGGCTGCAGACCATCTGCTTTGGCACCCTTCTGATCTGGGCCAAGATCCTGGTAATGAAAAGACATCGTTTTGAGTAGAACAGAAAGACCAGATACATGAAAAACAGAAAGATTTTACCGGTACATTTTATCCCTTTAAGTTTTCTTTTGGCCATCGTATTGGGGACCCTGTTTTTAAAGATCCCCTTTGCAACCGCTGCGGGGGAACATACAGACTTTCTGACGGCTCTGTTTACGGCGACCACTTCCGTTTGCGTGACCGGTCTGGTGGTGGTGGATACCTATTCCCACTGGAGCGCCCTGGGGCAGCTGATCATCCTTTTGCTGGTGCAGATCGGCGGTCTGGGCGTGGTATCCGTGGCCAGCATGATCATGCTCATCGGGAAACGGAAGTTTTCCCTGGGGGACCGGATCCTGCTGGAGGATTCCCTGAATATTGAAAATAAAAGAGGACTGTTAGCGTTCTTATCCCGGGTATTTCGCGGCGTCTTTCTTACAGAAGGAATCGGTGCGCTGCTGTATGCCACCTGGTTTGTTCCCCGTTTGGGATTTGTGAGAGGACTTTGGACCTCCATCTTTTTATCGGTTTCCGCCTTCTGCAATGCGGGCATGGATGTCATGGGGCCAAACAGCCTGATGGAGTACAGCGGAAACGGGATGATCCTGTATGTGACCATGGCACTGATCGTCCTGGGAGGCCTGGGATTTGTGGTGTGGTTTGATCTGATCGACGGGATAAAAAAGAGCCTGCGGCAAA
>JAILDL010000069.1 GCA_024689465.1 Lachnospiraceae bacterium | reverse complement strand
CCAGCCACTTGGTCTGAAAACCGACCCAGCCGTAGATGCCTTTGGTAAAGCGATTGTATTCCTTCATGGACAGGATGGCATCGACCACCTGTCTCGTCATCAGCCTGTAATCTCTGGCTCCGTCCACGATCTCTGTCTTGGAGATCTTCTGCATCAGGCGATAAAACCCTCTGGCGAAGAAAGAACGGATGGGCGGTTCTCCCTTACGGGAAACCCTTCTCGTTGCCACACAGTCAAAGCCCTGATCCATCCAGGAGAACATCTCAGGAAGCAGCGCCGGTGGATCCTGCAGGTCCGCATCCATGGTGACCACATAGTCCCCCTTTGCGGATTCAAAGCCGGCAAACATGGCAGATTCTTTTCCAAAATTCCGGGAAAAGTTGACCAGATGCACCCTTTCATCTTTTTCATGCAGAGTCTTTACCACCTCGGCGGTGCGGTCCTTCGAGCCATCGTTTATATAGATCACTTCCACTTCCAGGTTTCTGGATGCAAAGAAGTTCTCATTCTTCATCAGTTCGGTATAGAAATCCTCTACGGTCTCTTCCTCGTTGTAGCAAGGAACGATCACACTCAGCAGTGCCATAGTCTTCTCCTAAATCAATGAAACAGTCCGCCGTTCCATAAATAACCAAAGTAAATGATACCACAAATCAGGTGGTAACAAAAGGTGCTCCAGCCTGCCAGAAGACGCAGTTTGTCGCTCCTCTTCGCCCCTTTCAGGTTCTGCAAAGAAGGGGTGCGCATGGACAGCACCATGAGAGCTGTCATATAGAGCAGGAACATGCCTGCCATATAGCCCCAGGCGAAGTTCATATGCATCATGCGATAGCCTTTTTCATACAAAAGCAGTGCAGACAAAAAGCCTGCCAGATATACTTCCCAGGAAAGCCGATACCAGGTGATCCGAAAGGCATCGCTGTAACAAAGAACGATCACCAGCGGAAAAAGGATTCCCCGAAATACCGCAATGGGAATGCTCTCCGTAAGGCTTCCCCAGACCGTTGCAAAGCCTATGCCAACGCCCAGAGACTCTGCCGTACCGCTTCCGGTATCTCCAAAGATAAACACGCCGAAGTACTGATACAGAAGGTCCAGGATCGTAGGCACAAACAAGATCCCCAGAAACAGGATCTGCTTGATATTTCGTCCTCTGTCTGTGATCAGCCGGATAAGGAGAATGCACAGCGCCGCTGCTCCGAACACCAGAGTAAAACTGGGTTTAGTCATGGTCGCCAGAAGAAGCCACAGGGAAAATAAAAGTCCCTTCCTGCGGATCCTCTTTTCCTCCTTTGTATCCAGCAGATCACTGAAAGAGAAAAAGGCAAGGAGCATGAAAGCCCGGGCAGCCAGATAGGTTCCGTTGTGATAGGGGTTAGGGCTGAACACCCCCAGATACCTGTGAGCTTCTCCCGAAAGGTAATCCGCCATCAGGGGATAGGCCATGGAAACCAGGAGTAATGCGAAGGTAAGGAACGCGCATCTGCCGAACTTAAAGTTCCTCTCGCCAAACATGCGAACAAACACCAGATAGATCACCACCGCCGCCAGATCATTTAACAGCACTGTGGCAAATGCCACCGCATGCTTGGGCGTGGTAAACAGGGCAAAGCATTTCCCCACCCAGAAGTAGATGGGATAGGGAAAGGTAAACCCGCTGTCGATCCCCTGCACTTCTGCTATATAGGACGGCATATCAGAAGTGTAAAGACCGTTATACCCCACTGTTTGCCAGTGGAACAGAAAAAGGGTCACAAATGTGTAAAGCAGCAGGCAGAAGCAGAATACCCAATGCCTTTTCAGTTGTCTTGCCAAATGAACCAACCGGTTTCTCATCAATCTGCTTCCTCAAAACGGTCGTATACGATCAGATCCTTGTTCTGTGCGATCACTTTCTTTCCCCGCTCTGCCAGGTAGTGATCCACATTTCCCCCGGGAATTGTGCCTACGTAGCGGCTATTTAAGGCATCGCCCTGTCCGGTCACATATTCCGCGTAGCACAGGTTAATGCCAAAGCCCTTGGGAACAGCGTAGAACTGCTGCCATTTGACCGCAACGGCCTCCTCTCCCACATAGTCCCAGATCACCCAGACAATGGTGTTATCGAAATTCGGAACAGGATCTGCAGAAAGCTCCATCTCTGTCTCCAACTGCGCCTGCAGATCTTCGATCTCTGCCTGTAATGCATCCGTCCGGAAAGGGATCTGGAAATCATAAGGAGTATTGGCCCGTACAATGTACAGAAAAGCAAAAGAAAGAATGATGAGACCCGCCCGAACAAAATAGGAGACTCTGTCATACTCCCGCATCGCCAACACCAGAATGCCTGCTGCCACAAAGGCGATCACATGCCGTCCGCCTTCCTGCAGACGATACATGAGAAGGATTGCCGCAAAGAAACCGGCAAAGCACAGAAGTAGCTGCAGAAGCAGGACCATCCACGCGGATGATGCAGAAAGCTCTTTCTTTGCAGATGCATCTTCCGCATACGTTTGGCGCTTGTGGTATTGGATCGTTCTCTTGCATTCCCTGACAAAGGCGATCAGCAAAAGAAGGCCAATGATCAGAAAGCCAAGATACAGCCCGCCGGATGCATAGCCGGTCAAAACACACTGGATGGCCATTCGGGCGATGAATAAAAAAGAATCCCAGAGGCGGTGAAGCATAAAGAGCAAGCCGCCGCCCAGGCCGCGTTCACCAAAAGCCTTGATCCAATCGGTGTAAAACAGGTCTGTCAGATAGGGTGCGCTTAAATAGTGGTTGATCCAGTAATATACGCCTCCGGTAAGCCCCAGCACAGCAAAGAGTGTCAGGATATGCCTTTTATCCTTCCGGATGAGATACAGGAAAGGAAAGAAAAACAGCAGGATAAAATAGGGCCGCATCCAGGTAAGCAGTACGATCAAAACGATGGATACTGCCAGCTTCCAGGTCTTTTCTTCCCGGATGAAACTGACAAACAGACCTACGATCAGTAGCATCAGGCACCAATGTGCCACTTCCGGCATGCCGGATAAGGTAAACCGGGTCATCTGGGAATAGACGCCAAAGGGGATCACGATGGCTGCCACCTGTTTCCAGGTAGGACGAAGAAGGCGTCCCAAAAGGAACATGGTGCCCATCATCAGGAACAGATTGCACAGTACGGGGCTTAAAAGATTCCAGCCAAGCAGTTTTCCCCAGATCACCCAGGGAAGGAGCAGGACCGGGCTCCAGGCTGCAAAGGACAGATAGATTCCATGGCTTTCATTAAAACCAAAATACCCCTGAGGAAATCCGAACTTTACTACATTTTCCGTTAGTTTATAGTAAAACAGTTCATCGTTCCACTCAGAGGCGGGTATATATACATCTGCAATTGTTTTGCCCTGCAGGGCACAGGCCAGGATGGCAAAAAGAAGGGGGCACAGCGCCATGACAAGCGCTTTTGCCCATCCTGCCTTTTCCACTCCCGGCAGTGTCTGTTTTCTGGTTTCGTTCATCGGATCAGAATCCCTCTTCCTCCATGTAGGTACGGATGGCATCGTGCCAATCTGCAAAGGTATAACCACCGGTCAGCTTCAACATATAGTTTTCCAGGATGGAGTATGCCGGACGCTTTGCGGGAGAGTTGTACTCCTCTGTGGTAATGGCATTGACCTTCGTACCGGTCTTTGCCAGGCGGAAGATCTCTGTGGCAAAATCGGACCATGCACAGCTTCCTTCACAGGTTCCGTGGAACAGACCATAGTTATCCGTAGGCAACAGGTATGCAATGGCATTTGCCAACTCTGCTGCAGAAGTAGGGGAACCCACCTGGTCTCGTACCACACTTATGGTGTCATGGTCTTTTGCCAGATTTAACATGGTGCGGACAAAGTTTTTGCCGTCTCCGTACAGCCATGCGGTCCGGATGATGAAATAATTTTTCGCAAAATCCTTTACGAAGTGTTCGCCGGCCAGTTTGGTCTTTCCATACATGCTCACAGGACCTGTGGGATCAAACTCCGTATAGGGGGTATCATGCACCCCTTCGAATACATAGTCCGTGGAAATATGGATCAGCTTTGCGCCTACTTCCGTAGATGCAATGGCCAGATTCCGGGGACCGATGGCATTGATCCTGGTGCAGGCATCAATGTCGGTCTCACATTTATCTACATTGGTGTATGCGGCGCAGTTTAAAATGGCGTAGGGTTTTACCTCCCTTGCCAGTTTCAGGACTGCATCCACATTGGTAATGTCCAGTTCTGCTACGTCCGTATTGACCAGCTCATACTCCCGGTTTCCTTCATACAGTTTATTAACCGCTCTACCCAGCTGACCGTTGCAGCCGGTTACAATGATCTTCTTCATATACACTCCTGTTGGCTGTTGCCAACGCCTCCTACCTGCTCCATTATAAATCCCACAGCTTTCCCCCATCAACCAAACTTGTGAAATCTTAACAAATTTTTCGGTATTTTATTAAGGTGAATCCACCGGGTAATTATGCTATAGTTTTAATAGAATTTACTATACGAAAGTGAGGATTCACATGAAGAAGATTCAGGTTTTACTCCTCTCCGGTATTCTGGCAACCTGCCTCCTTGCCGGATGTGGCAGTAAGGATGCCGCACCTTCCGGAGCATCCGACAGTTCTACCGGTATCACCGTAGAAGCAGAGACCATTCCCGTACAGCAGGAAGAAGTTGCAGCAGAAACTACTGCAGAAAGCGAAGTCGCAGAAGAACTCTTTGATGACAGCTATCCCGGGGAAGGATATGTACGCAGTACCCTGACCAACGAATGGATCCCGGAAGATGTATATAACCAGAGACCCCTTGCCATCATGATGCCTACCGATGCCGCTGCACAGCCGCAGTACAACATCGGAAACGCCGGTATTTTATACGAATGCATGGAGGAAGGCAGCATCTCCCGTCAGCTGGCTGTGATCGAGAACTGGCATGACATGGAGAAGATCGGTAATGTCCGCAGCTGCCGTCTGTATTACATCTACATGGCCAGCGAATGGGATCCCATCCTGGTTCATTTCGGCGGTGTTTACTACATGCAGAACGTAATTACCCGTCCTGAAGTAAACAACATCTCCGGAACCTATGAATACGGAACAGGTGGTGAAATGCCCGGCTCTGAGGCATTCTTCCGAAGCAGTGATAAATCCGCTCCTCATAATGCCTACACCAGCGGAGAGAAACTGTTAAGTGCCTGCGATAAGTTAGGTTACAGTTTAACCCACAGAGATCAGTATTTTGAGCCCGATCATTTCAAGTTCACTTCCGGCTCCCAGCCCAACACCCTGGAAGGCGCCAACGGTGTAAAGGATGTGACCAAGATCGATCTTTCCGATGTATTCCCTGTAACCCGTTCCTATCTGGAATACGATGAGGCGACCAAGACCTACAAGAAATTCCTGCACAATACCAAGCAGGTGGATGCCGTAACCGGCGAACAGCTGGCATTTACCAACGTCATCGTTCAGTTTACCGATTACTTTGTACTGGATGAAAAGGGTTATCTGGATATGCACGTGATTGATTCCGATAAGACCGGTTTCTACTTCACACAGGGCAAGATGATCCCCATCACCTGGAGCAAGTCCAAGGATTATGCTGTAACGCACTACTATGATCTGGATGGTAATGAGATCGTATTAAACACCGGAAAGACCTACATCGCTGTAGCGCAATCTGATACCCGTGTGATCACGGAATAGTAACGAAGAGGGATGCCATAAATATGCGGCATCCCTCATTTTTTAACTTCTTATAAGTAGCCCCAACTGGATTGGGAATAAATAAAACAGAAACATATAGTATCGGATCAGAACCATAGGCCCCATAAAGCATGTGAACAAAATCGCTACCGGGAACAAGATCATGAGCAGATCCTGTTGATTTCTTTGAATGATCATTTTTCCAAGATTAATGGTTAAAATCCATAGATGAAAACCAATGGAACATAGTAAACCAATAACCGGTATTTTCCAAATAGTGGTTCTTCTTGAAAACTGCCAGATCATCTGATACAGCTCGGGAAATATCGAATGCAATTCAACAGGACTTTCCAGTTCACATGTAAAAAAGCTCGTCCCTTCCGGATCAAATGTGTAGGCATTTCTGGTATAACCATCTACATCCGTAAAAGGATACCAGGCTTCGTACGTAAGATAGTTGAAAGCATCTAGATAATCCTGTGGATAACGAATTCCTAACATTAGATAGTATTTTAGAAATTCCGGGATATGCCCTTTTATAGCATCGTTTTTGATGGCAGATTTAATGCTGTCTGCACAAACAGGATAATACGGATTTTCCAGATACATGTATTGTTCGATTCCTGCATGCTCGATATCATTCAAAGCATCTTTTCCATGCAGATATATCACTCTTCCAATCTGCTGTGCCGGTACACTCAGCATTTCTGCGGGAGACGACGGTTCTGCTTTCATAAACCGAATGATTGCCTGATCCGAAGCTATTCCCAACAAGATCACGCATAATATAACGATCATTCGTTCTTTTCTCTTCTCTTTGGCAATCAGCTGACACACAAAGAATATACCCATAGCGAACAGTATATTTTTTCTGGACAGAATAGAAAGAATCCCTAGCATGATCGTAAGCACGCATGAAGAGATATTGAGTGGCCCGGATTGAAATGTTTCTCTATATTTTATAACAAAGAGCAATACGATCATGGAGCTCAATATATCTTTAGTGGTACAGGAGGAATAGATGGTGATCACCGGACATAAGGCATAATATAAAGCTGCTATCCAACCTATCCACTTTGGAAGCTGTTGTTCGCTCAAAAAACGGATCGTATAGGTAAAACAACCCGCCAATAACATCATCTGTACCAGACAAAAGAATGCTACTCCTGCATTATAACTTCCTGTAAGACCATAGAAGAGACGAATCGTACCTCCCAGCAATAATGTGTGGATCAAAGGATTGTGTGCTGTATATCCTACTTCATCATAGAATACCTGAATAAACGCTGTAGTAGCATCATACGTAAAAAATCCCGGAAATGCCGCCAACCATATAGGGATCCAGCAGATGAGCAGTGCCCCCCATATGGTGAAAACTCTGCTTCTGCTGATCCTTCCCGCACCGTTTTTTGTCTTCTTGGCAAACCTTGAAATCAAAAAAACATATAAAGCAAATACCACCCCCACTACTATCGTCAGAAGAAGAATCTTGCCCCATAAGGCCCAATCCATTAGTGGATACTCCGTTTCGGCGGAATATGCCTTACCCATAATGTAGGTCCAGGAAATAATAAAAGCACCAAAAAGGATAATAACAACCGACGATTTCTTGCTCACTGTTGTTCTCCATGTAAAAAAATTACTGATTCTCCCTGGAAGCCCGAACCTCTCTCTGGCTCTTGCTCTCTTCTCCCAATCCCAAACGGTTGATAGCCGAGAAGATGGCACGAATGGACGCTCTGGTAATATTGGAACTGACGCCTACACCGTAGGTTACCCGGCCGGTCTCATTATCCAGCAGATGCACATAGGCTGCTGCCTGGGCATTGGAACCACTCTGCAGCGCATGCTCGGAATAGTCCAGAATCTTGATGTCCAGATCCAGGTTCTGTACCAGACCACGCTTTACCGCATCGATAGGACCGTTACCGATGGCTTCGAAGGATTTTTCCGCGCCATGATCC
>JAILDL010000162.1 GCA_024689465.1 Lachnospiraceae bacterium | reverse complement strand
CGGAGTATATAAATCCTTTCATTCAGATACATCCATCGTTTCAACGGAGTATATAAATCCCTTCATTCAAATGCATCCTTTGCGTCAGCGAAGGATATAATTCAGGATACTGCCTGCCATCACACCGGTAGCTCCGGCGATCCCGTATTGGGAAGGTTCCTTACGAACTGCAGGTCCTACACAATCCAGATGGATCCAACCCACATTCTCCGGTACAAACGCTTCCAGGAAACTGGCAGCAAAGCTGGCACCTGCTCCCTGCCCGGGACCGTAATTGATCAGATCCGCCACCTGCGTATTACGCACCATGGCACGATAATCATCACCCAAAGGAAGTCGCCAGATCTTTTCTTCCTCCCCTGTGGCTGCCTGTGCAAAAGCCCTGAACATATCTTCCCGGTTACAAAAGATACCGGTCACATGATCTCCCAAGGCTTCTCTGCAGGAATACGTAAGAGTAGCCAGATCCAGGATCTGCACTGCTCCCCTGGATGCCGCATAGGATATGGCATCACACAGGATCAGCCGGCCTTCTGCATCTGTATTGTAGATCTCCACCAGTTTTCCGGACATGGTGGTGATCACATCATCGATCCGGCAGGCCTTCTCACTGATCATATTTTCCACAATGGAAAGCACCCCGATCACATTGCATCTGCAATGGGTCTTTGCCAGATATTCCATGATCTCCAGCACGGTAGCCGCGCCGCACATATCATATTTCATGCCCCGCATGGAGCTCATTTCCTTCAAATGATAGCCGCCGCTGTCAAACATGACCCCTTTGCCCACCAGCGCCGTAAGAGGCATGGTTTCATCGGTTTTATAAGTCAGAACTGCCAGTGCGGCAGGCTCCTCCGAGCCCTTGTTCACCGCCAGGATCCCGTTACAGCTTAAGTCGCTCAGTTCCTTTTCCCGCAGGATCTCCAGGCCGATGCTGCTCTCTTCACATACCCGGGAAATGTACTCCACCATATCGCCGATCCGCAGATAATTGGCCGGAAGATTTCCTAAGGTCCGGGCATAATTGACGTATCGGGAAAATGTAAGGCCCTCTCTGAAACACTCCTTCTGTCTGTGGTTGCCCTTTAGTACAGGCTCCTGTGTAAGGCAGGATGTACTGAGCGCATCCCGGTCCGGAAAAACAGGGGTATGTTCCTTTCGATACCGCAGCTTTTCCCAGCCCCAACGATAAGCACCTTCTCCGAAGGCTTCTCCCGCCAGGAAACACCCATTGAGATCTTCCGGCTCTCCCAGACACGCCAGGTCGATGGTAACCGAGCCCTTTGCTTCGTTTCCCAGGGAGTAGAACCGCTTTCGGATCTCTCCTTCCGGTATCAGAAACGCTTCTTTTGTTTTATTTTGCGCCATTTCCATCAAACAATCCATGATACGCCTCATCATATTGCTTTAACAGTTCTTTTGCCAAAGAAAAAGAATTGATCAGGGGATGCAGGGTAAGTGCCATGGCTGCTGTTTCCAAGGACTTTTCCTGAACCGCCTGTATGGTCAGTTTCTCATAATGCTTGATATTCTTCATCAGTACTTCACAATGCTCCGGAACGGCTCCGATATGTACGGGGCAGATGCCCTGATCGGATACGTTACAGGTGATCTCCACCACGTCCTCCGGTGCCATGCAATCAATACTGCCTTCATTGGGTACGGAAAGGACCAGAGTGGTGCCCTCTTTAGACTGCATACCTTCGATACAATCCAGCATAACGCCTGCATATCCCATTCCATCCGGTACTTCCAGATGCCCTCTGGGTATATCCAGTGCAGCATTAAAGCCGGTCTCCACGGTCATATAAGAACGTTCCCGCACCTCCATGTAATACAGGAAGGTCTGAAGGGCGCCTTCCGGATCCGCATCCATATCCATGGCTGCCAGCTCTTCCATCATTTTCTTATTAACGTCTTCAATGGTCCTGCCACGGAGCGAATTGCTGTGCAGCATATGCTCCAGTGCCTGTTCTCTATGATAGTAATAATACAGATATTCGTTGGGCAGCATGTTTGTCAGACGGATGACCTCCGGATCAAACATACGGAATTCCTGTATATCCTGAAGGAAGCTGTCATCTGCCAGTAGGGAAGGCAGGATCTCGTTGCCTTCTTTCTTTACACTTCTTACCCAGGAAAGATGATTTAAACCAAACAGCTCAATGTAAAGATCTTTCTCCGGAACTTCCAGGTAACCGGCCATGCGAAACTTCATGCTGCTGGGTGCATCACAGATACCGATCACCTTATCATA
>JAILDL010000142.1 GCA_024689465.1 Lachnospiraceae bacterium | reverse complement strand
GACCAGCTCTTTTTACAGCAGTATGCCACCATCACCCTGCCGGAAATGGCAAAGGCACTAAATCTCAGCACAAACCACGTTACAAGGCTGATCAAACAACACTACGGAAAGACCTTCATCGAAATGCGGTCTCTGACCAGGCTCAATGCTGCGGCAGACATGCTTGGTTCCACCGCGCTTCCAATTTCGGAGATATCCGATCTCTGCGGCTTTTCCAATCCCATTTATTTTACCCAGGCGTTTAAAAAGGAATTTCATATGACGCCACGGGATTACCGCAAGCCGCATTAAAAAAGGCAGCTCTTCCGATTTGGAAGAACTGCCTTATGTTTTTATCCGGCCAAGATTACTTGAAGAATGCCATCTCTTCGTTAAGCTTTTCAGCTACGCCGCGAAGATCCGAAGCGGAGCCTGCCAGTGTGGTAACGGTAGCGGACAGTTCCTGCATGGAAGCACCGGTCTCTTCGGAGGATGCTGCATTCTCTTCGGAGATCGCAGACAAAGCACCCATAGTATCCACAACGGCATTCTTGGAGGTATCGCAAACATCTGCTCCATCTGCGATCTTCTGAACGCCCTTAACGGTAGATGCAATATCTTCCAACATGCTGTTGACGCTGGTAAGGGTTTCGCCCAAAGCGGTCTGCTGATTGAAGTTGCTGTCCTTGATGGCATCAGCAGCACCTACGGCTGCCTTGGACTGCTGTAACAGTGCATCCATCTCCTGGCGGATCTCATCTGCCATGTTCTTGGAGTCATCTGCCAGCTTGCCGATCTCTTCCGCAACAACCGCAAATCCACGTCCTGCTTCACCGGCTCTTGCTGCTTCGATGGAAGCATTTAAGGACAACAGGTTGGTCTGGGTCGCAATGGCGGTAATGCCTTCTACCTTCTCATTGATGCTGGATACAGCATCCTGGGTAGCGGAGATGGCGGTGGAGATCTCGTCGATGCTCTTGGTCATCTCATTGCTGGACTCCTGCAGATTAGTCAGAGACTGGGAAGAAACTTCCGATGCACTCTGCATTCTGCCGGCCAGAGTGGAAAGTTCTTCGGTAGAATCCTTTACATCCACAACGGCATCGCCGATGGCTGCTACGTTGGTATTGGCATTCTGGATCTCTTCGGCCTGCTGGGAAGCGCCGGTTGCGATCTCCTGTACGGCATCGGCTACGCCGTCTGCTGTTGCAGAGATCTGGTTTGCCATATCGGATAACTCCATAGAAGAAGATTCCACAGCCTTAGCCGATTCCTTAATACCCTGTACAATCTCCTCCAGCTTATCGATAACGGAATTGGTATCCCGTACCATTTCGCCAAATTCATCTTTACGATTTGCAAATTGATCGATCTTGGAAAACTGACCATCTGCCAGCTTTGCAAGGGATCCGTTCACAGCCTGTACCGGTCTGGTAAATCCAAGTGCCATCTGGAAAGACAGGAAGGTTGCCACAACCAGCATCACGATACCGATAAGAACGGTTACCATAGCGCTTCGTACCGCACTGCTCATGGTTGCGTTGTAATCATCGGATACGACTACAGTAAATCCGGTCAGGGGATCCCGCAGATAAGACATGATCAGCTTACTGCCGTAGGTTCCCGAATCGATCATAGTGCCTTTTTCTGCAGAGAAATAAGGTGCTCCGGATAAGTCATACTCCTCTTCTGCTGCAATGGAAAACTGTGCATGTGCTGCCATCATACCGCTGCGGTCGCAGACAAATGCATCGTCCGTATTCTCTGCCAGAAGGGTATGTAAACCTTCCAGGTCATAGTTTCTCTGTACTTCACCGATCACCGTTCCGTCACTGCCACGGATGGGTGCAGCAATGGTGATCTGTCTCTTTCCGGTGGATTTACTTACCAGGATATCGGAAACATATACATTTCCCTTCATCGCTTCCAGGAAATACTCACGGGTGGATACATCCACACAGGTACCGGAAGAACGAACGATCTGCATACCGGTTGCATCCGCGATGGCCATCACGGAACCGTCTGCCAGGATCGCATCTGCAGCCTGCATCTTCTGTACCATCACATCATCGGTGATACCGGCGGTACCCTCCATATATACGATGGTCGTCGGGTCATCCGCAATGGAACGGACCATATCGATGTTCTGCTGGATCACACCGGAAAACTCCGATGTCAGATACTGTGCCTGCCAGGAAAGAGCCGTCTGGGCATCCGTCAGCGCTTTGCTGGTGGATGATGTGTAGCTGATGATCAGGGCGATTACCAAAGGAACCGCTGCCACTGCGATCATCGTCGCGATCAGTCTCGTTTTGATACTGTCCTTAAAGGACACAGTATCCGTCTTCTTTTTGTTCATATTTTCTCCGCCTCCAACATGATGTGTGTTCGATCCCGTACATTATTCTCGAAATCTCTTAAATTATCGCACAAGTTAGGCAAAATGTCCATGAACTATCCGTATTTTTTTCTAATTCGCAGGAATAGTTTCATTTTATAGAATTGTAAAAATATTACACAAAATGGCTCCTGCCCGCTGTTTCCATAAAAAATACCCGTCCATCCATTCCGGATGGGCGGGTATTTGACTTTCTGTAAAATACTATCAAAAACTGCTTTAGTTCTTTCTGCTCTCGTTAAAGGCCTTCTTGGCCTCTTCGATACCGGCCTTTAATCCGGCAAGACCTGCCTTTGCCACATCAGCACTGGTATCTGCCAGTTCCTTTGCGATCACGGTAGCCTTATCGGCAGCTTCCTTTAACTTCTCGATGGTCTCTTCGTCTACCAGGCTCTTGCAGTTTTCCTTTGCCTTCTTTTCCGCAATGGCGGCCTGCGCAGCGGCGAGGCGGGCGATGGGAACACGGAAAGGCGAGCAGGAAACATAATCCAGACCGATCTTGTGGCAGAACTCTACGGAAGAAGGATCTCCGCCGTGCTCACCACAGATACCTACATGCAGACTGGGATTTACCGGCTTTCCAAGCTTGATGGCCATTTCCATCAGCTTGCCAACACCGTTTTGATCCAGCTTTGCAAAGGGATCGTTCTCAAAGATCTTGGTGTCATAGTAAGCATTTAAGAACTTACCGGCATCATCTCTGGAGAAACCGAAGGTCATCTGGGTCAGATCGTTGGTACCGAAGCAGAAGAAATCAGCTTCCTTTGCGATCTCATCGGCCGTCAGAGCTGCTCTGGGGATCTCGATCATGGTACCTACCTGGTAGGTAAGCTTTACGCCTGCTGCAGCGATCTCAGCATCTGCGGTCTCCACAACCACCTTCTTAACGAACTTAAGCTCTGTGGTATCGGAGATCAGAGGGATCATGATCTCGGGAACAAGGTTCCAGTCGGGATGCTTTTTCTGTGTATTGATAGCCGCACGGATGACAGCACGGGTCTGCATTCTGGCGATTTCCGGATAGGTAACGGCCAGACGGCATCCTCTGTGTCCCATCATGGGGTTGAACTCATGGAGGGAATCGATCATGGCGCGGATCTCTTCGACACTCTTACCCTTGGCATCTGCCAGTTTCTTAATATCTGCATCTTCGGTAGGAACGAACTCATGAAGCGGAGGATCCAGGAAACGGATGGTTACCGGGTTGCCTTCCAGTGCATCGTATAACTGCTCGAAGTCGTTCTGCTGATAAGGCAGGATCTTCTCCAGAGCAGTCTCTCTTTCTTCAGCGGTATCGGAGCAGATCATCTCGCGGAATGCAGCGATACGGTCCTCTTCAAAGAACATGTGCTCCGTACGGCAAAGGCCGATGCCTTCTGCACCCAGCTCACGAGCCTTGCGGGCATCCTGAGGAGTATCCGCATTGGTACGAACCTTTAACTTTCTGTACTTGTCAGCCCAGCCCATGATACGGCCGAACTCACCTGCGATAGTGGCATCTACAGAAGGAATGATACCGTCGTAGATATTACCGGTGGTACCGTCGATGGACAGCAGGTCTCCCTCATGGAATTCCTTGCCGCCTAAGGTAAAGCGCTTATTGGCTTCATCCATTACGATGTCGCCGCAACCGGAAACACAGCACTCACCCATACCACGGGCAACAACGGCTGCGTGAGAAGTCATACCGCCACGAACGGTCAGGATACCCTGAGCAGCCTTCATACCGGTGATATCTTCAGGAGATGTCTCCAGACGTACCAGAACGACCTTCTCGCCTCTGCCGGCCCATTCTACTGCATCATCTGCAGTAAATACGATTTTACCGGAAGCAGCACCGGGGGATGCGCCCAGACCTCTTCCCAGAGGAGTCGCTGCCTTTAAGGCAGCCGCATCAAACTGGGGATGCAGCAGGGTGTCCAGATTACGGGGATCGATCATTGCAACCGCTTCTTCTTCGGTACGCATGCCTTCATCTACCAGGTCGCAGGCGATCTTAAGAGCAGCCTGTGCGGTTCTCTTACCGTTTCTGGTCTGCAGCATGTACAGCTTTCCGCTCTCTACGGTAAACTCCATATCCTGCATATCTCTGTAATGCTTCTCCAGGATCTGGCAAACGTCCTTGAACTGTGCGAAGGCTTCCGGGAACTTCTGCTCCATCTCGGTGATCTTCATAGGGGTACGTACACCTGCTACTACGTCTTCGCCCTGTGCGTTGGTTAAAAACTCACCGAACAGACCCTTGGCGCCGGTAGCGGGATCACGGGTAAACGCAACACCGGTTCCGCAATCATCGCCCATGTTACCAAATGCCATGGACTGTACGTTAACAGCAGTACCCCAGGAATACGGGATATCGTTGTCACGACGGTATACATTTGCACGGGGATTATCCCAGGAACGGAATACCGCCTTGATGGCGCCAAACAACTGCTCCTTGGGATCATCCGGGAAATCGGAACCGATCTTTGCCTTGTATTCAGCCTTAAACTGACCGGCCAGTTCCTTCAGGTCATCCGCAGTCAGCTCTACATCCTGCTTTACACCGCGGTTTTCCTTCATCTTGTCGATCAGCTCTTCGAAATATTTCTTGCCAACTTCCATTACTACATCGGAATACATCTGGATGAATCTTCTGTAGCAATCCCAGGCCCAACGAGGGTTACCGGACTTTGCAGCGATAACACCGACTACTTCTTCGTTCAGACCAAGGTTTAAGATGGTATCCATCATACCGGGCATGGATGCACGCGCACCGGAACGAACGGAAACCAGTAACGGATTCTCCTTATCCCCAAACTTCTTGCCGGTGATCTCTTCCATCTTCAGAATGTACTCTTCGATCTGGCCACGGATCTCCGCATTGATCTCACGACCGTCCTCATAGTACTGTGTGCAGGCTTCTGTGGTAATGGTAAAGCCCTGGGGAACCGGAAGACCGATGTTGGTCATCTCGGCCAGGTTTGCACCCTTGCCGCCCAGGAGATTCCGCATGTCAGCTGCACCTTCGGTAAACAAATAAACCCATTTTCTTGCCATTTCTCTTCTTCTCCCTTTTTCCTATTTGCCGGTAACCAGCCGGCATTTTCCAAACCTTGCATGATCGTCCCGCATCGGGCGGGAAGATCATGACCGAAAAGCAGACCAAGCGGAATGGTCTGCTCCCTTTGTACGAAGTACCCTGCTCCGTCACCAAAAAACAGAGCAAAAAATAAATATACCATGAGCCTCAGCTCATGGTATATTATTTGCTTCTTCGCACAAACCAAATGTTTTCATGGAGAAATTATAACATAGGGGAATAATACTAGACAATACGAAAAAGTGTCTATTTTCTTGTTATTTTATTAACTTTTCTCCCATGAAATTTCCAAAAAGTTTCTACATTTCATACAATTATCGCAATTCCGGAATGAATCCCTCAAAAATATAGACATCAAAATGCTTTCGGATGGAGTCCAGCTGCTCCTGGCTCTTCACGGTCCAGGAAACCGGGATGTTTCCGTACAGCCCCTTACAGATCTTCCGGGAGGGTTCCTCCAGGTCTCTGCAGTCATAGGCGATAAAATCCGGTCGGGTCACAAAGTTAAAGAGCAGATGCTCCATGGCAAAATACGGGATCTTCATCTTAAGGCCGGCATGCATGCCATGCTTACCGAACAGCTGGGAAAGCTGCCCTCTTATGATCTGCGGATGGTGCTTTTTATACCAACGTACCCCCAGCGGATTAAAGGATTCCATGCAGTACTCACCCTTATAGGCCAGCAGCATGGGCGCTACGATCTCACACACACTCATGTCATGACGGGGTTCGATCTTGTGCTCTACGATAAGGGGAACCCTGCCATCCACCAGTTTCAGGAAGTCTTCAAACTTCGGGATCTTCTGATCCGTTCCCATAAGGGAAAACTGCTGCAGCTCTTCAAAGGTGTATGAATCCACCGTTCCCTCTGCGCCGCACACCCGCTTTAAGGTGTCATCGTGGAATACCACCGGGATCTTATCCTTTGTCAGCTGTACATCCAGCTCGATGCCGTAGCCGGCATCCACTGCCTTCTGAAAGGCCCGCATGGAATTTTCCGGTGCATCCGTTTGGTTATCATGCAGCCCTCTGTGGGCATACAGACACTGCTTCCGGAACATGGAAAAGTCCGGTTTGCCCGATACTCTGGGCATGATCATAAGAAAATACAGGCAGATGAGCCCTGCCAGGATCCCTACGATCCAAAAAACTACATTCATTTCTTGTGTTGCTCCTTACATCTGTTTCTTTCTGCAGGATCAGCCCTTCTTTTCGGGCAGGATGTCGCCGTGATGAACCTGCAGCATGGTGATAAATGCACAGCAGGAAAATACTACTGCGTAGGGGAACAAAGTTCTATAGGAAACATGTTCCAGAAGGAAACCGGATACCACCGGCGTAATGATCTGTGCCGCCATGGAGAAGGTGTAGTAGGTACCGGTGTATTTGCCGATGTCGCCGCCCTTGGCCATTTCCACCACCATGGGATAGGAATTCACATTGATGGCAGCCCAGCCGATACCGATGATGGCAAAGGCCACGTTGATCAGTGGTGTAAAGGTAGTGGCAAATACTGCCAGGAAATAGCAGACACTCATCATCACAACGCCGCCTAAGATGGTCTTCTTGCGGCCGATCTTACTGGAGATATGACCGATGGGGATATAGCTGATGATGGCTGCGATCATGGCGATCATCAGGCACCCTGCAAAGCCGCTGTTCTCCATTCCCCATACCTCGATGGTATAGCGGGAAAAAGCGGTGGTAACGGCATTATAGGCAAAGAACCATAAGAAGATGCTGGCCAGAAGGAAGCCCATACTGCGCTTTACGGCAGGATCCAGCTTTGCGCCCTTTACTTCCCCGTTTAACCGGGCCGTCTCTTCTTCCTCCGTCTCTGCGGTAAACAATTCTCCCTGCGCCTTGCACTCTTCTGCCACCTTGTTCTTGGTCTTATTCTCCGGAACGGTGATAAAGCAGATCAGCACTGCGATGAGCATCAACAGGGCAATACTCAGGAACATGGGGAAATAATCCGGCTTTCCGGTCTTGTCCACCAGGAGCATGACCATGACCAGCGCGTAAGCGGCACCCACAGCTCCCATCAGGTTGATGACTGCATTTGCCTTGGAACGCAGGCGGTTCGGGGTTAAGTCCGGCATCAGTGCTACCGCAGGCGACCGGTATAAGCCCATGGAAACCAGCAGGGCAAACAGTGCGATGACAAACATGGGCAGGTTGATGGTATTATCCGCATAGGGCAGGACCAGCATGAAGATAAAGGCAAGGCCTGTACCGGTTAAGATAAACGGCATACGCTTTCCAAGCTTCGTCTCGGTGCGATCGGACAGCGCGCCCAAAAGGGGCAGGAGAAACAGGGCCAGTACATTATCCATGGCCATGATCACACCGGTGAGGGTCTCTCCCATTTCAAAGGTGTTCTTCAGGATCAGCGGTATGATGTTGTCATACATCTGCCAAAAGGACGAAATGGACAAAAATGCCAGTCCGATGAGGAAAGTGCGTTTGTAATTGAGTTTCATTTTGTTACCCTCCAAAATTTTTATTCCCAATACGTCTATTATACCCATCCGCTCTTTATAATTCCATTGCAAATCCTCCTTAAATTTTCCCGAAAACTTGATTTTTGAGCCCATTCATGTAGAATGAAAAAGGTCGCGTTTTAACAAGTTACATATTTATAAGAAAGGTTTTTATCATGATCAGTGCGAACAATGTCACTCTCAGACTGGGCAAAAAGGCTCTGTTTGAGGATGTTAACATCAAATTTACGGAAGGCAACTGCTACGGTGTCATCGGTGCAAACGGTGCCGGCAAGTCCACCTTCCTTAAGATCCTCTCCGGTCAGCTGGAGACCACTTCCGGTGATGTCGTTATGACGCCCGGTCAGCGTCTCTCCTTCCTGGAACAGGACCATTTTAAATACGACGCTTATACCGTACAGGACGTTGTCATCATGGGTAATGAACGACTGTATCAGGTTATGAAGGAAAAAGAAGCCATCTACGCCAAGGAAGACTTTACCGATGAAGACGGGATCAAGGCCTCCGAGCTGGAGGGCGAATTTGCCGAGATGAACGGCTGGGAAGCAGAGTCCGATGCAGACAACCTGTTAAATGGTCTGGGCATCCCCACCGAGCTGCATTTCAAGCAGATGAGCGAATTAAACGGTAACGAAAAGGTAAAGGTCCTGTTGGCCAAGGCTCTGTTCGGTAACCCCGACATCCTCCTTCTGGATGAGCCGACCAACCACCTGGATCTGGATGCCATCGCATGGCTGGAGGAGTTCCTCATCAACTTTGAGAACACCGTCATCGTGGTTTCCCATGACCGTTATTTCCTGAATAAGGTTTGTACCCAGATCGCCGACATCGACTACGGCAAGATCCAGCTCTATGCCGGTAACTATGACTTCTGGTACGAGTCCAGTCAGTTGATCTTAAAACAGCGCAAGGAAGCCAACAAGAAGAAGGAAGAACAGATCAAGGAATTACAGGAATTCATCTCCCGTTTCTCCGCCAACGCTTCCAAGAGTAAGCAGGCTACCTCCCGTAAGAGAGCTCTGGAGAAGATCCAGCTGGACGACATCCGTCCTTCCAGCCGTAAGTATCCTTACATCGACTTCCGTCCCGACCGTGAGATCGGAAACGAAGTGCTTACCGTAGACGGCATCACCAAGGTTGTTGACGGTGTGACCATTCTGGACAACATCACCTTCAACGTAGGCCACGATGACAAGATCGCCTTTGTAGGCGGCAACGAGCAGGCAAAGACCATGCTGTTCCGCATCCTCATGGGACTGGAGGAGCCGGATTCCGGTACCTATAAGTGGGGTGTTACCACTTCCCAGGCTTATTTCCCCAAGGATCCCGGCGAGGAATTTAACAACGACTTAAACATCACCGAATGGCTGACCGGTTATTCCGAGATCAAGGACGTTACCTATGTCCGCGGCTTCCTGGGCCGCATGCTCTTTGCCGGCGAAGACGGTGTTAAGAAGGTAAAGGTATTATCCGGTGGCGAAAAGGTTCGCTGCCTGTTATCCAAGATGATGATCTCCGGTGCCAACTGTCTGATCTTTGACGAGCCCACCAACCACCTGGATATGGAGTCTATCACCGCATTAAACCAGGGTATGATCAAGTTCCCCGGCATCGAACTGTTCTCCTGCCACGATCATCAGGTGGTACAGACCACCGCAAACCGTATCATCGAGATCCTGCCCGGCGGCAAGATGATCGATAAGATCACCACCTACGACGAGTATCTGGAAAGCGATGAGATGGCTCGTAAGCGTACCATTTACACCAAGACCGATGAAGACAATGATTGATCCCCGATAGGAGGAAACCATTGAAGATCGTAGACCTGCACACACATTCCACTGCTTCCGACGGTTCCAATACTCCGTCGGAGCTGGTGGATCTGGCTATCCAAAAAGGATTATCCGCTCTGGCTCTGACAGACCATGATACCACCGCCGGTCTTTCCGAAGTTCTGGAAGCGGGAAAAAAAGCCCGGGAAAAGGGCCATGACCTGGAGATCATCCCGGGGATCGAGCTCTCCACGGACTATACCGGTACCGATGTACACATCGTGGGTCTCTACATCGATCCTTCCACCCCCTCCTTTCAAAAGCATCTGGAGGACTTCATTGCTTCCAGGGATGTGCGTAATACCAGGATCTGTGCCCGTTTTAAAGAAGTGGCGAACATTGAGATCAACCTGGATATGCTCCGTGCAGAGTTTCCCGATGCAGTTCTGACCAGAGCGCATTTCGGCAGGTATCTCTTAAAGCACGGCTATGTCTCTTCTATGAAGGAAGCCTTTGACCGATACATCGGTGATCGGGCTCCCTGTTTTGTCCCCCGGGAAAAGGTAGACCCCAGGGACGGCGTCTCTTTGATCCTGCAGGCAGGCGGTATTCCCATCTTTGCCCACCCCATCCTCTGCCGTTTTTCCGATCGCAAGCTGGAAAAGCTGGTGGCGGACTTAAAGGAAGCAGACCTCATGGGCATCGAAGCCATCTATTCCACCTATAAGCCTCACGAAGAAAGGCAGATCCGGTCTCTGGCCGCCAAATACGATCTGGCCATCAGTGGCGGAAGCGATTATCACGGAGAAGCAAAGCCCGGCCTGGAACTGGCCACCGGCTACGGAAACCTGATGGTTCCCATGGATGTACTGGAAGGTTTGAAAAAGAAAGCAGGTATGATTTGAAAGCATTTTTTACCGATCTGGACGATACCCTGTTTACAACAGGCACCAAGCTGATCACGCCCCGCACCGCACAGGCGATCCGGGATTTTGAAGCACGAGGCAACATCTTTGCCGCCAATTCCGGCCGCACGCTCCTGTCCATGAAGCAGGCTCTGGCCCATGCAGGCTATCAGTTCTCCGAAAAGTCCATCATCGTCTCCTACAACGGTTCCCTGATCTCCGAATACGGCACCGGCAGGGTATTATCGGCTCTGCGTCTTAAGAAGGACATCTGCCGGATCATTTTCGAAGAAGCTGCCAAAGCAGGCCTTTACTGTCAGAGCTACCAGTCCGACGATACCATCGTATCTCCCGGAGACTGTGAATCGTTCCGTGGCTATCGGCTGTACAACCATCTGCCCGCTGTTTTCTCCAACTATCCCGTTTCTCTCCTGGACTGCGATCCCTTAAAGATGCTGGTGATCGAGCCCTATGAGCCGGAAAAGCTGGAGGATTTTAAAGCACATATGTTAAAAATGCTGCCGAATGAGATCAATACCTTCCGCTCCAGCACCATGCTTCTGGAATTTGTTCATAAGGATTCCGGAAAAGGCAATGCCCTGCTCCGTACGGCTGAAATCCTGGGCATTGATCCGAAGGATACCTACGCAGCGGGAGATGCGGAAAACGACATCTCCATGATACAGGCTGCCGGCTGCGGCATCGCCATGTTAAACGCAGATAAAAAAGTAAAAGAAGCCGCCGATCTCATTACCAAAAACGATAATGATCACGACGGCCTTGCAGACATACTGGAGACGCTCTGAGCCTGGTTATGCTTCCACGATCAGATACCGACCGTCTCCCACATCAAAGACTTCATCGTTTTCTACGATGTCGTCAGCGGTTGCGCCTTCGGTATCGATCCCCTCTTCTTCAAAATATTCCAGAACTTCCTCTTTGGAATCGGCAACGACTGCCATACATTCCTCCAGGAACTCTCTGGCTTCTTCTCTGGTTTCTGCCACGACTTCCGGCAAAAGCTGTTCCTGATTCTCCAGAAACGCGTCTAATACCACATCATCATATTCCTGAACAACCATATTACCCTCCATACGAAAATCCTATACAGTATTTCTTATTAATAATATCGTATATTGAATAATAAATTTCAAGTGTTTGTTTTAATATTCTTACAATTTATCCATTCCTACAAAAGCCCCTGGATCTTCAATTCCTGATAGAGACGGCCTACCGGCAGCCCCACCACGTTGTTGTAGTCTCCCTTGATCTCCTGAACGTAGGAGGCACCAATCCCCTGGATCCCGTAGGCACCGGCTTTATCCATGGGTTCTCCCGTCCGGACATAGATCTCGATCTCCTGCTGCGTCATGGGATAAAAGGTTACTTCCGTCTGTTCCGCAAAGGAAACACGTTTTTCCTCTCCATCCTTGTGAAATACCAGGGTCACACCGGTGATCACTTCATGTTTGTTGCCGGAAAGCTTTTCCAGCATCTTCTTTGCGTCCTCTGCATCTTCCGGTTTTCCAAGGATCTCTCCCTCCAGGGCCACAATGGTATCGGCCCCCAGGATGATGGTATTTTCTTCGTTTAACAGCGCAGTCTGCTCTCTGCTCACCGTTTTTCCATCCCCATCCTGCAGCGAGAGGCTTCCTTCCGTCAGCTTTCTACGGATATCTTCCGCCTTGATGCGGGATAAAAATACCGGCTGCGAGCCTGCTTCATGAAATTCCGGGATCTCCGTAAGTTCCTCCTCCGCATGGGAAGGGCAGACAAAATAGTTCAGTCCGATCTGCCGCAGCAGTTCTTTTCTTCTGGGGGACTGAGATGCCAGGATCAGATATTTTACTTCTCTCTCACTCATAGTTTTACACTTTCACTGCTGACCGGGGTAAACAGGCGGCTGTCATGAACATCCCGGGAGATAGCCTTTGCCGCTGCCATCGCCTGCTTGCAGAACAGATCCTGAGAATTGACCTCCGGGTCTGTTTTTCTCACTTTCTTATAGCTACCGTCGCTTTGCAGGACATGGGCCTTGCAGTTATCCTCCAGCTGCGTATTCAGAATACGGTTTAAACGGTCTTTCAGCTCCGGCTTTTCCACCGGGAACATGATCTCCACCCGGCGGTCCAGATTTCTGGGCATCCAGTCTGCACTGGCACAGTACAGCTCCGGTTTTCCGCCGTTTTCAAAGTAGAAGATCCGGGCATGCTCCAGGAAATTCCCTACGATGGAGCGTACATGGATGTTCTCGCTGACGCCGGGGATTCCCACCTTCAGACAGCAGATGCCCCGAACCACCAGGTCGATACGTACGCCGGCCGCACTGGCTTTATAGAGGGCTTCGATGATATCCGGATCACAGAGGGCATTCATCTTTGCCTTGATATGGGCAGGCTGATTGCTCTTGGCATGGGTGATCTCCCGGTTAATGAGATACAGGAAACGATCCTTGAGCCACAGGGGTGCAAGAGATAGCTTGTTCCAGTTTCTCGGCTCCGAATAGCCGGATAACATGTTGAAGGCTGCGGTGGCATCTTCGCCGATCCGCTCATCACAGGTCAGCAGGCCCACATCCGTGTACTGCTTTGCCGTGGAATCGTTGTAATTACCGGTTCCCAGGTGCACATAGCGGCGTATGCCGTCCTCTTCCCTGCGGACCACCAGCGTGATCTTGCTGTGGGTCTTAAGCCCCACCAGACCGTATATAACGTGGCATCCCGCCTGCTCCAGCATACGGGCCCACACGATGTTATGCTCTTCGTCGAAACGGGCCTTTAATTCCACCAGGACCGTTACCTGTTTTCCGTTTTCCGCCGCCTGGGCAAGGGCCTTGATGATGGGGCTGTTGCCGCTGACACGGTATAAAGTCTGCTTGATCGCCAGTACGTCCGGGTCGGAAGCAGCCTGCTGGATGAACCGCACAATGGGCATAAAGCTCTGGAAGGGATGGAATACCAGGATGTCCTCCTTGCGAATGGCTTCAAAAACATCGGTTTCCTCTTCCGGAAGCTCCGGTACCACCTGGGGAGTATAGGGCTTGTTTTTCAGATGCTCAAATCCCGGCAGGGAATAAAGCTTCATCAGGAAGGTCAGATCCAGAGGACCTGTAATGGAGTAGATCTCCACGTCCCGGATGTTTAACTCCCGTTCCACAAACTTCAGGAACTTCTCATTCACGCCCTCTTCCACTTCCAGGCGGATGACCTGTCCCCACTGTCTGCGCTTTAACTGCTTCTCGATCTCCTGCAGGAGGTCTTCCGCTTCATCCTCATCGATGCTTAGATCCGCATTTCGCATGATCCGGAAGGGATAGGCTCCCACAATGGTATAGTTGTTAAAGAGCTTGTCCAGATTTCGCTCGATGATCTCTTCCAGAAGGATAATGGTGGTCACACCCTCTTTCCCGGAAGGAATGGGCACGATCCGCGGAAGTACCGAAGGAACCTGTACGGTAACAAATTCCCGTTTTTCTTCTTCTCCCTTTTTCTGCAGGATCGCCCCGATGTTCAGGGACCGGTTGCGGATCAGCGGGAAAGGACGGCTGGAATCCACCGCCATGGGGGTCAGCACGGGATACACGTTTTCCTCAAAGTAGGTGTCCACATAAGCGATCTGTTCTTTGTTCAGGTCCTCATGATGGCCGACGATATGAATGCCCTCTTTTAAAAGGGCAGGAACCAGCTTCTCGTTGTAAAGCTTATACTGATCCTTTACCAGGGCATGGGTTTCCGGATACAGCTTCTCCAACTGTTCTTCGGGCTTTAGCCCGGCAATGTCCGGCTTGTTATAGCCGGCACCCACCATGTCCTTTAAGGATGCCATACGCACCATAAAGAATTCATCTAAGTTGGAGGCTGTGATACTGAGGAATTTCAGCCTCTCGAAGAGCTTTATGCTCTCATCCTGAGCTTCTGAAAGGACCCGCCTGTCAAACAGCAGCCAGCTTAATTCTCTGTTGAAATAGTATGCAGGATTTCGCAGTTTCTTATCTGCCATTTCCGCTCTCCTCTTATCTGATCTTACTCCTTCACTTTATGGATCACCGGCCGGATGGAATATACTTCCTCAAACAGATCGGCACTGTTTCCGATCAGCCCCTTCTCCAGGGTGATATCCTGGGTGGTCCGTACCAGGATCTGCATCTTGTATTCACCGCTCTTTACCTTTACATCCAGATCCAGGAATTTCTGCTTATGGCTGCGATCCAGGGCCTTGGAAAGCCGCAGGATGGCGGTCAGCTTGGACAGGATCAGGTAGGTATCCGCATCGATGGACGTCTCCGTACCGAAATCGCTGTAGGGTGCAAAGGGCAGGTAAATATATTTTACGATATTGGCCACCAGCTCCCGCTCTCTGTGGGATAAGCCGATGATCTCCGTATTCATGACGATGTTGTAGGAGCACTCTCCCACATTTACCAGGCTGGTAAACTTCCCGCAATCATGCAGGATACCGGCGATCTGCAGAAGGAGCCTTTCCCGCTTGGTAAGGCCGTGCAGGCTCTGCATGGCATCGTAGATCTTTAGAGCGATGGTCTCCAGGGTCTGGTCCCGTTTCATGCTGCTCATATAGCGCTTACTCAGGTTCCAGGCGGAAGAAATGATATCCTGCTCAAAATCATGGGTAGGCAGGAGTTTTTTCTTCTTCTCCGCATATTCGTAAACAATGCCGTCGCAGAGGGTTACGCCCGGTGCCAGCAGACTCTTTGTGCCCATCATGTCCATGAGATACAACACGATCAGCGTCGTGATCCGAAGAAGATATGCGGCATCCTCCGCCAGCTGATACTTACGGGATAATTCCAGCGGACCGGTAGAAGCCAGGGAGCGCAGGAATTTATCGCACCTGGGCGCATCGGAAGAGCCATACTCCTTCTGGATCAGGCCGGTCAGATAGTCATCCACAATGATCATATGCTTGATCTTCTTTTTGGGCAGATGCATCTTCTTAAAGACATCCAGCTGATCTGCCACCATCTCGTTGACCAGGTTCGGGATCTGATCCACACCGGCATTTAACCGGATCAGGTTATCCTGTACACGCAGGATACCCAGACGCAGGTTCCTTGTGGTATTAAGCTTCCCCTCTTCGAACAGGGAGATCTGAATGGACCCGCCTCCGATGTCCAGGATGGCCGTAGACTCCGCTACGATCTCTTCAAAATTTTCCAGTTTAAAAGCGATGGATTTGTAATCCAGGAAACGTTGTTCGGAATTGGACAGGATCTGGATCCGGATGCCCGTCCGCTGCCAGATCTGATCCAGCAGCACCGCCGTATTGGTGGTCTCCCGGATGGCACTGGTTCCGTAGGCCACGTAATCCGATACCTGATAGGAACTCATGATGGTCTTGTACTGCTTTAAGAGGTTGCACAGCTCGCCCACCTTGGCAAAGGAGATCTTGCCGGTGGCATAGGTATCGGAACCCAGATCGATGGCATGGCGTACCTCGTCCAGCTCTTTGATGCCCTTCTGAGAGATCTCAAAGATCTTCATACCCAGTTCAAAGCTCCCCACATCGATTGCCGCAAATGTTTTTACCGCCATACTGTGTGCACCCCCTCCATATCATTGCATCTCTGCTGCGTCAAATAGCATTTTATTTCTTTTCCATTGTCCCCAGCACATAATCGATAAACTGCTGTGCCACTCTGCCGGAAAAGCCGGCATGGGAAACCTGCCACTTATTGGCCGCTGCCAGCAGCTCTTCTTCCGGCATCTGCACGTTGTTTTTCCGTGCCAGCGCAAGGACGATCTCCTTAAACTCCTTCGGCGTAGGCTCGCCGTAGTAAATAGCCATACCGAAGCGGGATGCCAGAGACAGCTTTTCCTGCATGGTATCGGAGGTGTGCATATCCAGTTCTCCGTCCAGCTTGTCGGAATAGTTTTCCCGGATCAGGTGTCTGCGGTTGCTGGTAGCATAGATCAGCACATTGCTCGGCTTTTTCTCCAGACCGCCTTCGATGAAGGCCTTTAAATATTTATAATCGGTTTCGAAGTCTTCGAAGCTCAGATCATCCATGTAGATGATAAACCGATAGTGCCGGTTCTTGATCTGGGCGATGATATCGTTCAGATCCTTGAACTGGTAGCGGTAGAGCTCGATGATCCGAAGACCCTTATCGTAATATTCGTTGGCGATTCCCTTAATGGAGGAACTCTTACCGGTTCCCGCATCCCCGTAAAGCAGCACGTTGTTGGCGTGTCTGTGGGAAACAAAAGCCTCCGTATTGTCGATCAGCTTCTGCTTGGCAGCTTCATAGCCCACCAGGTCACTTAAATAAACATGGGCAATGTTTAAAATGGGCACGATCTTTGTGCCTTCCTCCGTATCCAATACGCGGAACGCCTTATGCAGGCCGAACTTTCCCACACCGTATTCCTTATAGAACTGGGTCAGGATGTCCTTCATCTGTACGGCTCCCGCTGCACTTCCCAGATCCTTTGCCAGGGTGCAGATCCGATCCCGGATACGGCTGTTATACACCTTGCTTTCCTGCTGAGCAGGAATATAATTCTCGATCAGAGGAAATCCGTTTACGGGAATGGTCTTGTTTAAGTCTGCGAAGTCCGCATCAAACAATTCCCGGAAGATCTCGATGTCGTGGAGAACCGCATCGTTGATGCTGCCTTCCACCGGCCCTGTGATCTCACAGGCTGTGCTGTAGCTGTTCTCATTGGACACCAGAAGCTCTGCCAGATAGCAGTGCCAGAGATTGCCGCAGAATCCGCTTTTCTCTGCAATCGCAAGGAGCAGGTGGAGGCACTCGTAATACACCTTCTGCTTCTGAATGTGGCTGACGGATTCTACTTTGTAATTCTCCATCAGCCAGGAGATCTTCTGCAGCAGTTCTCCTTCTTCTCCAAAGTTACGATAGATGATCAGTTCATCGATGCGCATTCTGATTCCTTTCTTTAAACCAAACATCACCCGTTTCCCATTCCCTCAGGAAGGGCCAAGAGCTTCTGTTTTTGTGATCAATAATTTCCCAATACCCGCAGGTTTGCAGCTTCTTCTCTTATACCCCGCAGTGCATTCTTAACGGAGGCATCGGAAAGATTTCCTTCGAAGTCCACAAAGAACCGGTATTCCCAGCTGTGGTCCTCAATGGGGCGGCTTTCGATCTTGGTCATGTTCAGGTCGTTAAAGATAAAATGGGACAGGATGTGGTACAGCGAGCCACTTTCGTGATGGATCTCAAAGCAGATGCTGATCTTGCCCGCACCCTTCCGGTATACCTTCTGGTTGGTGATGATGATGAACCGGGTGGAGTTGTTATGATCCATGTTGATGCCCTTTTCCAGGATCTTAAGGCCGTAAACCCTGGCGGCATAAGCGCCGGCGATAGCGGCCTGGGCGGGATCCTGATCTTCTGCCACCTTGCGGGCTGCAAAGGCATTATTCTTCATGGGAAACTGCTCCCAGTCCGCATGCTCCTCCAGAAAGCGGGCACTTTGAGACAGAGACTGGGGATGGGAATAGACCCGTTTGATCGTGGAAAGATCCGTCCCCTCCACGCCCAGCAGGCAGTGTTCCACCTTGGTGATCTGCTCTGCCACGATATAATTCTCAAACTCTGCCAGAAGGTCATAGATTTCGCTGACCACGCCGGCAGTGGAGTTTTCAATGGGCAGGACCGCATAATCCGCGGTTCCTTCTTCGATGGCGATCATGGCATCCCGGAAGGTCTTTACGGAAAAGCTGTTTACGCCTTCCCCGAAAAAGTCAGTCATGGCTGCCTGGGAATAGGAACCCTCCGCGCCCTGGTAGCATACCCGTACGCCTTCCTTTGCGATGGCATCGATCTCAATAAACGGGAGCTTGCCGTTGGTACCGGCATCGGTCATCAGCTTGTACTGAAGCTTGCGGCTGTTGCTCATGAGAAGCTGGTACAGCTCCTCAATACCCTTGTCGTTGGCATGATCCTGCAGGAGGCTTTTTACCGCCTGGATCTTCGCGGCTTCCCGGGCTCTGTCCAGAACGCTCTTACCGGCTCCGATCTTGTATTCTGCCACATCGGCACAGATTTTCATTCGTTTCTCGTATAAGGCAACGATCTGCTCATCCACCTCATCGATCTGCTGTCTCAGTTCGCTAAGTTCCATGTTGCTCCTTCGTTTTTCCCTGTAAAATCAGTCTTTTGCTAAATATCTTATACCAATATCACCTTGTCCGCAACTAAGGAAACGCCTATAATAAGGGTAAAGAAAGGAGGCTTACAATGAGCAGTCGATTACGAACTATTTTAGCTCTTTTGGCTGTAGCAGCCGTCCTTGTGATCCTGTTTGTGGTATTTCGTATCACCTCGCAGGTTTCTACTCTTCCGGATTCCACCCGGGGGAACACATCGGCCAATCTGTATAATAACGGCCTGTTCTGCGAATCCGACGGTAAGGTCTACTTCGCCAATCCCTATGACAACAATTCCCTCTATTCCATGAATCCGGACGAGACCGACATGAAGCGTCTGGTATCCTCTTCCGCCAAGTTCATCAATGCAGGGGGCAAATATGTGGTCTTCTATACAGAAGGCTCCTCCGGTGGTTCCGGCCTGGGCTATGTCCGTTCCGCCCACGGTGTCTACCGCATCAATCAAAGCGGCTCCAGCTCCGTGGCCCTGACCACCGATCCCTGTACCATGGTGCTCCTGGCAGGGAACAACGTGTACTACCAGCGCTATGACGTGGAAACCAATACCACCAACTACCGCATGACCGTGAACAAACGGGATAAGAAGCAGCTGACCGACGACTATGTGACCCTGGCAGAATACCAGAACGGCCAGCTCTACTACAACGGCGTTACCGGTGATCATCACCTGTATGCCTTAAATACCGCAAACGACATGATCCAGGAGGTCTGGGGAGAATGCAACATGTGGTTCCCGGTCCTTCGGGGAAATGAGGTCTACTATCTGGACCTGGATACGGATTACAGCTTATGCCGCTATAACCTGTCGGACGGCTCCGTAACCACCCTTTGCAACGACCGGGTGGTGGGCTTTAACTTTACCGACTCTTATATCTACTACAACAAAGAGGACGGAGAAAACTCCGCCCTCATGCGTATGCGTTATGATGGTTCCGGTCAGGAAGTGGTGGCATCCGGTACCTATACCAATATCAATGTCACTTCCCGATACGTATATTTCTATCCTTACGGATCTTCTCTTCCCTGCTATAAGACGCCGGCCGACGGTCCCGTTCAGGTGACCGGCTTTGATGCCGCTGCCGCCTTTGTGATGCAGGAGTGATCATCTGGGTTTCTTTCGCATGATGATCCAATAAGCGATAAGCAGAAAGACGCCGGTTGCAAGCCATGCACCGGCGTTTGCCATGCATACGCCTTCATAGCTGTGATAATGTACGGCGATCTCCGCAAAGATGGCCCGGACGATCAGCTCGACCACACCGCCCATCATGGGGATAAAGGAATAGCCGCAGCCCTGAAGCACATTTCGGAAGATAAAGATCATGCCCAGAGGGATAAAGCAGGTTCCCACGATACGGATGTAGGTATTCGCATAGGTAATGACCTCCGTCACATCTCCGGTTACAAAAATGCCTACGACATAAGGCATGATGAGGACGGCTACACCGTAAACGATCAGTGCGTAAGCGCCGGATAACAGATTGGCGCTTCTGGCTCCCTCACGGATCCGCTTCCAGTCGTTGAGTCCGCGGTTCTGGCCGCAGTAGGTTGCCATGGTCATACCCATGGCGGCGAAGGGCTGGGTAATGAACTGTTCCACCTTGCAGGCTGCGGTATAGGAAGCTACAACCGTTGATCCAAAGAGATTCAGGGCAGACTGTACCAGAGTGGTTCCCACTGCGGTGATGGAAAACTGCAGGGCCATGGGAATGCCGATATACAGCTGGTTTTTTGCCAGATAAAACTCCAGTTTCAGATGCTCCGGCCGTATCCTTGCGATCTCCACGTATTTCATAATATAAAGAACGCACAGGATACCGCTGATCCCCTGGGATAAGATGGTCGCCCAGGCAGCTCCCGCAACCCCCATATTCAGGTTCAGGATAAAGAACAGATCCAGGAAGATGTTAAGGAACGCGGAAAAGATCAGGAAATACAAGGGCACCTTGCTGTTACCGATGGCACGCAGCACGCTGGCCATCAGGTTATATAAAACGCTCAGGGCGATACCGCCGCAGATGATCAGGATATAGGTCTTTGCCATATCGTAGATGTCTTCCGGAGTATTCATAAGGACCAGCAGCTTGTCCATGTAGCGTTGGGAAAGAAACGTTACGATCACTACCACTATGGCAGAGAGTGTAACGGCACTGCCGATACTCTTCTTTACCCCTTCGTAGTCTCCCGCTCCGAACCGCTGGCTGGTGATGACCGTAAAGCCGGTGGTCATACCCATGACAAAGCCCAGGATGAGGAACATGATGGTTCCCGTCATCCCCACGGCAGCCAAAGCCTGTACGCCCACGTAGCGGCCAACGATGATGGTATCCACCATGGAGTAAAACTGCTGAAAGATATTGCCCAGGATCACCGGTCCGATAAACTGTCCGATCAGTTTCAGGGGCGCCCCCTTGGTCATATCCAGTTCCATTTTTTTCTTCTTATTCATAAAATCTTTCCTATCTATCACTATTTATTCTCGGTAGTTTCTGACAAACGATCACAATCGTCTATGCACCTTTTTACGCCTAAACTTGACAAATGTCAATACGTAAAATCTATGGATTTTTTGATTGAAAACACCAGGTCCATATGATAACATTTACAACGATAAAAAAATAATCCGATCCTGAAAGGAGATCTCATGCCTCGACATTTAATGAGTCCTCTTGATTTCTCGGTGGAAGAGCTGGACCGTCTCTTTGATCTGGCTAATGACATTGAGAAACACCGGGAGAAATACTCTCACCTCTGTGACGGCAAGAAGCTTGCCACCTGTTTTTACGAACCCAGTACCAGAACCAGACTTTCCTTTGAAGCCGCAATGATGAATCTTGGTGGCAATGTTCTTGGTTTTTCCGAAGCCGCATCCTCTTCCGCAGCGAAGGGCGAAAGCGTATCCGATACCATTCGTGTTATTTCCTGTTATGCTGATATATGTGCCATGCGTCATCCCAAAGAAGGTGCTCCGCTGGTCGCATCCACTCATTCTTCCATTCCCGTTATCAATGCCGGCGACGGCGGTCATCAACATCCTACTCAGACACTTACCGATCTGCTTACCATCCGTTCCCTGAAAGGTCGACTTGGTTATTTCACCATTGGACTTTGCGGTGACTTAAAATTCGGTCGTACCGTTCATTCCCTAATCAATGCACTCTCCCGCTACGATGGAGTGAAATTCATCTTTATCTCACCGGAAGAGCTTCGTGTTCCCGATTACATCACCGAATTCCTTCGTGAAAAGAATATCCCCTACGAAGAGCAGATCCGTCTGGAAACGGTAATGCCCAAGCTGGATCTCCTGTACATGACCCGCGTACAGAGAGAACGTTTCTTCAACGAAGAAGATTACGTACGTTTAAAGAACTTCTATATCCTGGATAAGGAAAAGATGGCTCTGGCCGGCAAGGATATGCTGGTGCTCCATCCCCTTCCCAGAGTCAACGAGATCTCCGTGGACATCGACGATGATCCCAGAGCGGCCTACTTTAAGCAGGCCCAGTACGGCGTATACGTCCGCATGGCTCTGATCCT
>JAILDL010000122.1 GCA_024689465.1 Lachnospiraceae bacterium | reverse complement strand
GGGGTTCATCAACACGTTTTGTCCCATAACCCAAAAATGAAAAGATAAAGATTAAGCCCTGCTTCTTTCCATGGAAGCAGGGCTTTTTTGTGCATATGAGGTTAATTGGATTTTTTAGAGCCGGCTTCAAGAGCCTCAATCTGCTTCTTAAGGAGCTCGATCAGCTCATCCTTTTCCTGCAGAGCTTTCTTCTGCTCTTCGATCACAGGCTCCAGTTCTGCCTTCGTATCCAGTACGCCATTTTCATACATGGCACGCTGATAATCCAGAAAGCGCTGTGCTCAGACAGTCGTTTCAGGGCTTCCCACGTTTCCGCCATAAACATCTGGGCCAAGTAGACCAGTTCGTTATCCTGATCTTCCTGCGTGGCCAGGTCTATGTGCCTTAAGTTTAGCACATTGAGGCAGAAGTTTGTAGTGTAGGGGTAGTGGTAGCGGGTATTCTCGAGAACCATATATTTTGTGGTTCCAAAGTAAGTTGTGACTATATGTGCATACAAAAACGTTTAAGTAAAAAATATATCTGAAAAAACTTCACATAAAATGCAAATTATTTAGACAAATCGAAACAAGTAGGCTATAATGAAAGGTGCTTGGGGATGGGGAGTATAAACAGCTTTGTATTGCGTGCTTAGTGGGAGTATGACATGAAGAGAATAGGGCATTACCTGAAGACCTGGCTTGGCTTTGAAACATTTACTCCTTACGACCGGGCGTTCTTTACCGACTCCAATATGGATACCTGCAGATACCTGGCAGCGATGACGGTTGCCATGGAGATCTGGATGGTCTTCTATCAGATCAAGCGGTTCGTGCAAACGGACGCAGTCTTTACCTTGGGCAATTTCTGGGCGGCTACCAAGAACTATTGGGTTCTGATGGCGGTGGCACTAATTGTCCTGCTCTATTCCTGTAAATTCCTGTATGGAAAAAATGCAAACCGGACTATTGCGCTGGCCCTTGTCTGGCTCTACGCCATCGTGCTCCTGGGCTTTGGCATGTACGTTTCCTACCACGATATGGCGGCGGGAAAGCAAATCCTGAGCTTCATGACCATGACCTTTTCGGTGGGATGCCTGCTGGTATGGAGGCCGTATTTCTCCATCCTGTTCCTTGGGGGCGTGTTCCTGCTGTTTTATCACTATATGAAGATCGCAGCCGGCGGCGAAGTGCGCAGCGGCGATAGGATCAACTATTTTATCTACTGGTTTTTCCTGACGGTACTGAGTATCAGTATTTATCACCAGCGACTGTCGGAATCCCGTAAGAGCGAGCACCTGGAGGAAACCAACCGAAGCCTGCACCACATGGCCATCACCGATGATCTGACGCAGATCTACAACATGACGCACTTTGTCATGGAGTCGGGACAGCGCATGCGGGAGCTGGGGGAGGACCTGAAGAACTACGTTTTTCTCTTTATCAATATCCGAAGCTTCAGTAATTACAACGAAAAATACGGGCACGAGGAAGGCAACCGGATCCTTAAGATGTTAGCGAAGCGTCTGACGGAAACGGCGGGAGACGCCGGTGTGGTTGCAAGGCAGGCGGACGATCATTTCGTGGCCTTTGTACCGCGGACGGCGGTGGAAGATATTAAGAAGATCCATGAAGAGCTGTGGGAGATCGATCCGGAAGTCCGCATGGGCCTTAAGATCGGTATCTACCAGCCGGAGGATGATTCCATCAATCCCACGAGAGCCTGCGACTGCGCCCGTTATGCCTGCAGTACCCTTCGAAAATATTACGAACGCTACAGCTGCGAGTACGATTCCGCCATGGAGCGGGCGTACCGTCAGAAACGTTATATCATCCATCATCTGGACGAAGCCATTGCAAACGGTTACATCATGCCCTATTACCAGCCGGTTGTCTGGGCGGACGGCCGGAAACTCTGCGGCTTTGAGGCGCTGTCCCGCTGGGTGGATCCGCAGTATGGTTTCTTAAGTCCCGCGGCCTTTGTGCCGACCCTGGAGGAATACCGGGAGATCCACAAGCTGGACCGGTACATTGTTGAGCGCGTGTGCCAGGATCTGGCAGAGAGCGATAAGAAGGGCCGGGAGCCGATCCCGGTGTCCATTAATTTCTCCCGTTTGGACTTTGAACTGGGGGATTGCATCACCCACCTGGTGGAAACAATGGACAAATACGGGCTTTCCCATGACCGCATTCATGTGGAGGTTACGGAAAGCGCCCTGACGGAATATCATGACCTGCTGGAAGAGTCCATGGCAAAGCTGCATGGCCTTGGTTTTTCCCTGTGGCTGGATGATTTCGGAAGCGGCTATTCTGCGCTGAATGTTTTAAAGGATTATGATTTCGACGTGCTGAAGATCGATATGGCCTTTCTTTCCAACTTTGGCACCAACGATAAGACCCGCCCCATCCTTCGAAGCGTGGTCGCCATGGCAAATGCCATCGGTATCGCCACCCTTACGGAAGGCGTGGAGTCGGAGGATGAAGCGAATTTTCTGGAGGAGATCGGCTGCGGCCGGCTCCAGGGCTATTATTACGGCAAACCGTTACCTTATGATCAGACCTGTAAACGCATACAGGACGGAGAGTTGATCGTGGCAGACTCCTTCTGACGCGGTATGGAGGGGTGTATTTACATATCTTTGAAAAACGGCATTTCTCGCGGAAAAACAAGGGCCGTGAGGAATGCTGTTTTTCTGTGTTTTTCTACTTTTTTTAGAGTTATTTAATTGGTTGAGGGATGAAAGTGATGTATGATGGAAAAGTAGAAACACCTGAACCTGAAAGAGGTAAATTATGTCAGAATATGAAGATATCTGCATTCTGTGCCACCGGCCGGAAAGCAAAGCGGGAAAGATGTTTCATCTTCCCAACAATATATGTGTATGCGATGACTGCATGCACCGGACCATGGACGTCATCGGACGGATGGATCCGGAGACCTTAAAGAAGATGTCCTCCTTTGGAATGGACCCTTCCATGATGGGATTCGGGTTCCCCTTCGGAGCAGATCCCGGTGCCGGAAAGAATTCCGCAGGAAATGCTGATGGATGCGGTGTAAATTCCGGCAACGCAGGGGATACTGCGACAAACGGAACTTCCACATCCGGCGCGGATGCCACTTCCGAAAATGAAACCGGCGCGGGCATGAACGGAACCAATTCCGGAGTAGCCGGAAACAACGGAAACACCGACACCCCTGACGATGCTCCGGATCAGGAGCCGGATGAGAAGAATCCCGGCCGTCCCGGCGGAATCCCTCTGGGCAACATTTTCGGAGGCTTCCCCGGTGGCATCAGTTTCATAAATCTCTCGGATTTCCAGGGAGAGGGACCGATCCCCGGCAGAGCCAAGGTGAAAAAGAAAAAGAAATCCGATAAACCGCTGATCGATCTGAAAAAGATCCCCCATCCCCATGAGATCAAGGGCATGCTGGATGAATATGTGATCGGGCAGGAGCATGCAAAGAAGGCCTTATCGGTAGCGGTTTACAACCACTATAAGCGTATCGCCACCAATACCATGAACTCCATCCAGATTGAGAAGAGTAATGTCCTCATGATCGGCCCTACCGGTAGCGGTAAGACCTATCTGGTGCAGACCCTGGCGAAGATCCTGGATGTGCCCCTGGCCATTGCGGACGCGACGAGCCTGACGGAAGCGGGCTACATCGGCGATGATATCGAAAGCGTTGTTTCCAAGCTCCTTGCGGCTGCGGACAATGACATTGACCGTGCGGAAATGGGCATTGTTTTCATCGATGAGATTGATAAGATCGCCAAGAAAAAGAACACCACCTCCCGTGATGTATCCGGCGAATCCGTGCAGCAGGGACTGTTAAAGCTGCTGGAAGGTGCGGAAGTGGAGGTGCCGGTAGGGGCAAACTCCAAGAATGCCATGGTGCCTCTGGCAACGGTGAATACAAGGAATATCCTGTTTATCTGCGGCGGTGCGTTCCCGGGACTGGACGAGATCATCAAGCAGCGTCTGTCCAAGGAAACGGGCATCGGCTTCGGCGCCGACCTGAAGGATAAGTTTGATAAAGAAAAGAACCTGCAGCTGCAGGCGACCGTGGAAGACGTAAAGAAGTTCGGCATGATCCCCGAGTTTGTTGGTCGTCTCCCGGTGCTTTGCCCGCTGGAGAGCCTGACAAAGGAAATGTTGATCTCCATTTTGACAGAGCCCAAGAACGCCATTTTGCGCCAGTACGAAAAGCTGCTGGAGCTGGATGAAGTGAAACTGGAGTTTGATGAGAGCGCTCTGGAAGCCATTGCGGAAAAGGCCATGAAGCGGGATACGGGGGCCCGTGCCCTGCGTGCAGTCATTGAGGAGTTCATGCTGGATATCATGTATGAGATCCCTAAGGACGACAACATCGGCCGCGTGACCATTACCGGCGATTACATCAACGGAACCGGCGGCCCGCTCATTGAGATCCGCAGCAATGCTCACGAACCTCTACTGGAAACCTCTGAGCCGATCCCGCTGGAAGACAAGACCATGACAGCGGAAGGCAGTGAAGATGAGGACGCAGTATCCTGAGAAATCTGCCGGGGGAAGTGGCCACATGAAGAATACGAAGAAAAGAAAATCCAGTATCGGCCGGAAACTGACGGCCCCGGTTTACGGAAAGGTGGTAGGCTTTCTGCCGCTGATCGGAACGGTGTTTGCGGTAGACCAACTGGCCAAACGCTATGTGGAAGAGGATACCAGACTCTCGGCCCCCACGGCGGAAGTCCATGAACTGGGTGGACACTTAGGGATCATGCGCTATCACAATCCGGGCATGATGTTAAACCTGGGAAAACATAAGCAGAACATGGTGAAACTGTTGTCTGTCAGCATGACCATTGTGTGCTGTTTTGTTTTTGTGCTGACCTTGGGAAGCCATGGAAAAAAACTCCTCCAGGCCGGCCTTGCGCTGCTTCTGGGTGGAGCTTTCAGCAATACTTATGACCGGATGGCGAGAGGCCATGTGGTGGACTATGTGCGATTCCCCAAAGCACCGAAGATGCTGCGGCAGGTGGTCTTTAACATTGCAGACTTTGCCATTTTGATCGGAGCGCTTTTGGCTGTGATCGGCGAAGCCAGTAACTGACACGTGGAGCGCTTGGGCGTTGATAAAACCGGATATAGACAGGAACATCAATTCCCCGGCCGTGCCGGGGAGTTTTTTGTTTATGCGCGGGAGGATGTCGGAAGCTTTCCGGATATTTGCGGTACATGCTTTTTTCGAAAGAGTCTGAATAAACTGTGGGTAGATTGCGGACAGATGAGGCGCGGAATATACTGGAGTCACATTTGAAAGACTTTCGGCGAATTATTGGAGAATGTGCCGGAAGAAAAGGAGATTGAGAAACATATGAAAAAGTTTGTAGCAACGATCCTGTATTTTCTGACCGCACTGGTGCTGTGGATGGCGGTCCCTTCAGCAGCCCATGCTGAGGGGGGCAAAGATCTGTACTGCCTCTTTAACCCGGCAACCGGTGAGTACCTGTACACGGTGGATGAGAAGGAAAAGGCGTCCCTGGAGGGTGCCTGGTATCTGGAAGGCGTGGTTTGTAAGATGCCTTCTGTTTCTTCTACTGCAACCTACCGCCTGTATAACCCGGTAAGCGGCCTGCACCTTTATACGGCAGACGAGGCGGAGATCAGCAAACTGACGGGAGAAGGCTGGACCAGGGAAGGCGTGGCTTACTATGTGGATGATAACAAAACGGCCCCTGTCTACCGTTTATTTGATCCGAAAACCGGGGAGCATGCCTTTGGCAGTGACACCACAGCAGCCAAAATGGAGCAGAACGGCTGGACCAGAGAAGGCGTAGCTTTTTATGCAACCTGGGCTAACAACGAGCTGACCTATACCGGGAAAAAGAGCGGCAAAACGGCTGCAAAAGCCACGGTAAAAGCAACCGGCAAATGGTATGACGGTTTTCAAAAGGGAATCTGGTATGACGCAGGAGATCACTTCTTCTATATCTGCGATGTGGATGACTACGAGACAAACAAAAAGATCGTATTTTCCCCGGAAGCAGAGGCATACACGGAGATCATCAAAAGCCGTTATCCGGAGATGTACAGCAGGTATCAGTTCCTGGAAGCAAAGAGAGCCGGGGGAGTTCCGGTTGTGGTCGTGGATCGGTATGATCTGATCGACAATTATTATGTGAACGAGCGCAGTGTATTTCTCTGGCAAAGGGGCAGTGACTGGGATCGTTCTACTGTAAAGGCAGATCAAACCTTTGCACCTTACGGCACGGATTCTCCCTGGGGAGAACTGTATGTGCTCCATGGAAACGGCCTGGATGCATACTTCTATAAGGTGCTGCAGACGAACTGGGAGGAAAAGAACTACTACTATTTCCGTGACCTTGCGGCTTGTCATTATATGGATGATAACCTGTACGAAGCCTACGGCGGTTTCCAGAAAGCTGCGGAAACCTTTCATTACTCCTTCGTGAAAGGTGTGGAAACGGTTGGCACCTGGAATGGCATGACGATCGCAAAGGTGTATTGGGATATGTAAAGTGCCTCCCGTTATCCCTCTAAGTATGGTAAAATAAAAACTGCGGCGGACATTAAAAAAACGTGCCGTATACGGAGGATAAACATGCCTACAGGAAAGCGTGCAGTGGTCTCTCTGGGCCACAGTGCATTGGGAAATACTACTTTGGAGCAGATGGACCGTGTAAAACCGGCTGCCAAAGCCCTGGCGGATCTGGTGGAAGCGGGGTATGAGCTGGCGATCACTCACAGCAACGGCCCGCAGGTTTCCATGATCCATAAGGCCATGACGGAGCTGCGTCGTGTATACATCGACTATACACCGGCGCCCATGTGTGTCTGCTCTGCCATGAGTCAGGGGTATGTAGGTTATGATATTCAAAACGCGCTGCGCAGCGAACTGCTGGGCCGCGGGATTTCAAAATCTGTGAGCACCATTTTGACCCAGGTTACCGTGGACCCTTACGATGAAGCATTTTACGAGCCTACCAAGAAGATCGGCCGTTACATGTCCAAAGAAGATGCGGACGTAGAGATCAATAAGGGCAACTATGTTGTGGAAGAGGAAGGAAAAGGATTCCTCCGCGTAGTGGCAGCTCCCAAGCCCCACGATATCGTGGAGATCGATTCCATCCGGACTCTTCTGGATGCCGGACAGGTGGTCATCGCCTGCGGCGGCGGCGGTATTCCCGTGATCGAGCAGAATCATGTGCTCCGGGGTGCATCCGCAGTCATTGAGAAGGATGCGGTAGCGGGTAAGCTGGCAGCAGATCTGGCAGTGGATACGCTGATCATCCTCACATCCGTGCCCAATGTTTACAAAAACTTCGGCAGGGAAAACCAGGAAGCCATTGGGGAGGCGACCCTGGCAGAAATGCAAAAACTGGCAGAAGAAGGCCAGTTCGGCGAGGGTACCATGAAGCCCAAGATCGAAGCAGCTGCTGAATATCTGAACAAGGTGCCGGGAGGCAAAGTGATCATCACATCCATGGACAGCGTGGCAGATGCTTTAAAGGGAAAGACCGGCACGGTGATCACGGCGTAAGAAAAGTGGATCATGGGGATGATCCGGAATATTTCGCGAAAGGATCGTCCGTCAGAAACATATATCAGGAGATGGGTACTCCGCTTTCATGAGAAGGCGGAGTATTTTTTGAATCGTTTCACAGTAGGGTAACAGAAACACAGGAGGTAGACTATGCTAGAAGACGTATTGAGGGGAAGTACCAGCCTGTTCGCAGACGATGCACAAACGGTGCTGCGGGGGCAGGAAAATCGTAGCCGGCGTGTTACGATCCTGAAGGGGAATCTGGTGGCAAATGCCCGGAGTGAGAGCCGGGGCGTAAACGCCAGAGTGTATCAAAACGGTGTATATGGATTTGCATCCCAGGCGGAGTATTCTGCGGATGCAGCAAAGGCGGTTTTAAAAGCCGCTACGGAGAATGCGCATTTTCTGGGGAAACATGCGCCTCGTGATCTGAAGGCTTTTCCGTCCTACGGCAGGGGAGAAGTGGTATGCCCGCGCGGAATTGTGGACTTTGAACAGAAGCAGATCATCGATCTGTGTAAGGAAGTGGACAGCTATATCGAGAAAAATCTGGAGCACCTGGTGAGCCGTACGGTGGTATATACCGAGGATTCACAGGATAAGATCATCTACAGCTCCGATGCCAGCAGTGGTCATATGACCAATCCCAGATGCTATCTGTACGTTTTCTTAAGTGCGGAAACCCTGGACGGGCAACCCATCGAGCTGTTTGAATGCTTCGGTGGCCTGGGGAGCTTCGGGGATAATTTCTCGGATACAGCCCCTATTTACGAAGGCATCCGCAAGCTTCACAAGGAACTGATGGACAAGCGGGAAGGCGTGTATGCACAGGCCGGCGTAAAGACGGTGGTTCTGGGCGGCATGGTGTCCGGTATGATCGCCCATGAAGCCGTGGGACACACGGTGGAAGCGGACCTGGTGCTGGGAGGCTCGGTGGCAGGACCTTGTTTCAAAAAGCAGGTGGCTTCCGACCTGGTGAGCATGGTGGACTATGCTTCGGTTGCGATTGACGGCCCGGCAAAGCTTCCCATTTATCTGGATGATGAGGGTATTCCTGCAAAGGATGCAGAGCTGATCCGTGACGGCATGCTGACCGGCTATATGCACAGCCGGGAAAGTGCCCTTCGTTTCGGCGTAGAGCCGACCGGAAATGCCCGTGCGTGGTGGTTTAACGATGAGCCCCTGATCCGCATGCGTAATACGGCCGTGCTTCCGGGAAAGGACAAGCTCTCCGACATCATCGCTTCCGTGGACGATGGCTACTATCTGATCCGTACCGGAAACGGCCAGGCGGATCTGACCGGTGAGTTCATGTTCGGCGTGACCATGGGGTACGAGATCAAGAACGGCAAGCTGGGCAAGGCGATCCTGGATACCACAGTATCCGGCGTGGCTTTTGAAATGCTGAAAACAGTGGATATGATCAGCGATGAGCTGGTGTGGTCTTCTTCGGGATTCTGCGGCAAGAAGCAGATGATCCCGGTTTCCATGGGCGGCCCGCAGATGCGTTGCAAGATGGCCATAGGAGGTAGATAAGATGACAGACATTCGTGAGTGTGCAAACCTGGCCCTTGCAGGACTTCTGGCAGGGGGCGCAGAAAAGGCCAGTGTTTCCGTATATGAAACAGAAAATCGGGAATTTAATGCAGAAAACGGGGAACTTTCCCTGCTGCGTACCATGATCGACAAGTCCCTGGGGATCAAAGCTATCAAGGATCAGAAGATGGGAACGATCTCCGGCAATGATCTGACAAAGGAAGGCATCGAAAAGGCGGTGGAAGATTGCCTGCTGGCAGCAGAATCCTCTGCGGAGGATCCTTTCCAGGATATTGGAGAAAAGCAGGAAAGTGAAGTGTTCCGGCTGGATTGCTATGAGCCGGATATGGACCGTTTCTTTGAGCGGGTGCAGGAATTCTTAAAGGATATCCGGGAGGAATTCCCCAAGATCAACGTGATGCTGAGCGTCTGCAATCATTATAAGAATCACAACATTTACAAGAACAGCAACGGTACCCAGTTTGAAGTGTTTGAGGGTCGGTATGGGGTGATGGTGGAGTTTTCCGCACAGGACGGGGATCAGACTACCAACATCGACGGAGCGGGCTTCTCTACCACCAACCTGGATATACCCTTTATTGAACAGTCGGATGTGCGCAGACACCTGCAGCAGGCCGTAGACCAGCTGCACCTGGTGCCGGTAACGGGCAAACAGGAGGGTACGGTGATCTTTACCCCGGATTGTGCGGCGCAGATCTGCTTTTCCATGATCGGGATCTTCTGCGATGGCAGTTCCATCCTGGACGGTACCAGCCAGTGGAAGGACAAGATTGGCGAAAAGGTGGTGGATGAGAGCGTGACCATCCGCGTGGATCCCTTTGATGAGCGGATCGTAGGCGGTCATCGCTACACAGGGGACGGCTATCGCACAGAGCCTGTGACCATTATCGAGAAGGGTGTTTTAAAGAATCATCTGCTGAATCTCTATCAGGCAAAGAAACTGGGCCGGGATGTGGTAAAGTACGGTAACGGATATATCATGGAGAAGGGCACGACGCCTTTGGACGATCTGATCAAGGGTGTTTCCTACGGCCTTCTGGTGGGTGGCTTCTCCGGCGGTCAGCCCAATGCCAGCGGAGAATTATCCGGTGTTGCCAAGAACAGCTTCCTTATTGTGGACGGTAAGATCCAGGGCGCTGTCATGGAAACCATGATCAGCGGCAACCTGACGGAGATGTTCAACCATGTGATCGGTCTTTCTACCGAGACGGTGGAGGATGGCGGCACATCGCTGCCCTATGTGGCAGTGGGAGGCATGACGATCTCCGGAAAGTAAGGAGAACGGCCGCCCGAATAGCATGCGGCTTCCCGTGGCTAATTATCGGCCCCGCATGAGTCCATCTTTGAGGCTCACTGTGGCTGCTCTAAGATTTGCTTCGCCCTGCGTATACAATCCCCACATCAGACAAACTCGTGCTTCGCACTCGGACAGGAGTCTGATGTGGGGATTACTTGTGCTTGCAAACCTAAGATACGCCACAATGATTCGCCTTCAAAGATGCCCTCATGCGGAGCCTATCGTAGCAAGGTGAAGGAGTTTGCTATGTGAGTGGCCTGTACTGCCTGGGAAGCTTCCGTTGGTTCCGAGGGCAGTACGGGTTGGCTTTGCCTCAGGGTGAGTACTGCCTGTAGAGTAGATCCGGCTTGCTGAAGCAGAAAATAATGGTTGACAGGAAGCCCGGCTTCGCGTTAAGGTAGTTAAAACTTATTTCTACGAAAGGAGAAACGCCCGAATTATGGCAAGAAGTATTCGACCCATGTATGAATACACCAATACCATGCTCGTGATTAATTATAATCAGGAGTCTTATTTGGCGTACATGATAAGGTCGAGTGAACGGGTGGATCTGTAGAAACGTAGAGAACCATAACACTTAGGGAATGAAGACCTTATCAAGCGAAAGTTTGATGAGGTCTTTTTTTGTTAATTCATTTATGGATTTGGAAGGGCCAATTAATTGCTGGATTATTTGTGGATCGGTAAAGGCCAATCGATCGTTGGACCGCATAGGGATAGATAATTATCATAAGAAATTTGAAATAGAGTCATGAGGAGGCATGAAAAAATGAATACTAGGACTACGATAATCCGGACATTTTACGTGGGGGTGAGAGGATGAACAAACCGGGAACACAGACGATTGAGACAAAGCGGCTGACCCTGCGGCAGTTTCGGGTGGAGGATGCTCAGGAGATGTTTGATAACTGGGCATCGGACCCGGAGGTCACGAAGTTTTTGACCTGGCCGCCACATACCAGTGCGGAATTGACGAAGATGCTGCTGACAGATTGGGTATCCCGCTATGAGGATGGCGGATATTTTAACTGGGCGATGGAGTTAAAAGAGAGTGGTCAGGTGATCGGCAATATTTCCGTGGTGCGACTGCGGGAAGAGATTGAAGAAGCCGAGATGGGTTATTGCATGGGCAAGGCATTCTGGGGACAGGGGCTGATGCCGGAAGCGCTGAAGGCGGTGCTGGATTATCTGTTTGATGCGGCGGGGCTGAATCGTGTGGCGGCCTGTCACGACGCCAACAATCCGAAATCCGGACGGGTAATGGAGAAGGCCGGCATGAAGCTGGAGGGCACCTGGCGCGCAGGCGGCAAGAACAATCAGGGCGTTTGCGATGCGGTGTACCACTCCATGATCCGAAGTGATCGCAGGGAGCAATAAGAAGCGAAGGTTAGTGGAGATAGAAAGAGTTAGTGGAGATAGAAAGAGTTAGTGGAGAAAGAAAGAGTTAGTGGAGAAAGAGTTAGTGGAGATAGAGAACGGAGGTTGTTATGATCATCAAAAACGAGATTCCGATTTTGGAATATGATGATGCGTCCCGGGAGGTGATCCCGCCGGATCACGACTGGGAAGGGGAAAAACTGCCGGAGAAATGCCTGTTTGCATTTCTGGGAGATGTGGTGCACCGCTATGCGGCAGAGCACGATGCCAAGGTGGCACAAACCTTGATCACGGTTTCCCACGATATCAAGATCTATGTGCTGCACGAAGAAAAGGAGGACATTTGCCTGGTGCAGTCCCCCATCGGTGCGGCAGCAGCTTCGCAGGTGCTGGATACCCTGGTAAACTGCGGCTGCAAAAAGGTGATCGCGGTGGGTTCCTGCGGCGTGTTGGCGGATCTGCCGGAAAATGCCTTTATGGTACCGACGAAGGCGCTTCGGGCGGAAGGTACTTCTTACCATTATCTTCCGGCTTCCCGGTACATTGAACTGGACGAAGAGCCGATCTCCGTGATCGAGAAAACCTTTGAGAAACACGGGCTTCCTTTTGTCACCTGTACTACCTGGACGACGGACGGATTTTTCCGTGAAACAAAGGATATGGTCTCCTATCGTCTGGAGGAGGGCTGCTCGGTAGTGGAAATGGAATGTGCGGCACTGGCGGCCTGCAGCAGGAAACGGGGAGCCGCATTTGGGCAGTTCCTTTTTACGGCGGATTCTCTGGCAAACGTGCAGGAGTACGATGCCCGGGATTTCGGAACGGGATCACATGAGAAAGCATTGCGTCTTGGGTTGGATGTGTTGCGTGATTTTAATGGATAAATGGAAGGCACCCGGAAAGGCAGGTGCCAAGATGAATTTAAACAGTAGAACCGGTCCGAATGGTTGTGGACGGAAGAGGAGATACTGATCAGAACAGGAGAAAGGGAACAGGAGAAAGGGAACAGGAGAAAAGGGACAGGAGTAAGAAAATGGCAAATCTGATCGTAGTATGTGGCCCGCAGGCCGTTGGAAAAATGGTTGTGGCCGAGAGCCTGCGGGACAAATTGAAATACAACCTGATGATCAATCATGACAGCATCGAGGTGTCAGATAAGATCTTCGGGTTTAATACACCGGCGCAGCGGGAATTTAATGGGTTTTTTCGGGAGAAGGCTTTTGAACTGGCGGTAAAGCACGACGTGGATCTGATCTTTACCTATGTGTGTGCCTTTGATGTGCCGGAGGAGCTGGAGTACTTACGGAGTCTGGAAGAGCAGTTTACGGCAAAGGGCGGGGCCTTTTATTTCGTAGAGCTTTCTGCGGATCTGGAAACCAGGCTGGCCCGGAATGAGACGCCCTATCGGATGGAGCGGAAGGCTTCCAAGAAGGACGTGGTGTGGAGCCGGGCAAATCTTCTGAAGGATACGGAAAAGCACAGGCTGAATTCCGCGGAGGGTGAGGTTTTGTTTGCCCATCATTTAAAGATCGATAACACGAACCTGACGCCGGATCAGGTGGCAGAGCGGGTGATCAAAGCATTTGGGCTTAAGGCAAACGACAAGGAAGAACGAGAGTACCGATTCGGCGTGTGAGTGTGGCCTTCAAGCAGCGAGGCTGTAAGTAACAATATGTTGAAAGGTCGGTATAAGGAACAAGACCGGAAAGTAATGGAAAAATCAAAGAAGGGATAACTATGGAAGTACGTTTGGCAAAAAAAGAGGAGCTGGATCGTGTCAATGAGCTGCGAAAGCAGGTAAACGATATTCACGTGGCAGGAAAGCCGGAGGTGTTTAAGCCGGGCTTTTGCAGGGAACTGCAGGAGTACATTTATGTGATCTGGGAGGATCCGGACCAGGATATTGCGGTAGCGGTCCAGGATGGCGTGATCTGTGGATTCGCGATCCTGCATCATGTGATCCGGCCGGAGAATCCCTTCATGAAAGAACGGGATTTTCTGGATATCGACGAATTCTGTGTGGATGAAGCTTACAGGCGGCAGGGCGTCGCCACTGCGCTGGTGGAATTTGCCAAAGAATATGCCAGAGAAAAGGGGCTTCATAGGGTGGAACTGAATATGTGGGAATTTAATCAAGGAGCCCTTGCTTTTTATGAGGCGGCCGGTTTTACCACCTACCGCAGATACATGGAGATGGATGTGTGAGCAAGTGCATGATGTCCAGGGGTATGACGCCCCGGTGCATGACGCCCGGTGCATGATGCCCCGGAGAAAGAAACGTCAGTCGGTGCTCCTGCCATAGAAGAATGGGGGATTTGTTTGGGCTGATGGGTTTTTTATTGTATGATAGGAAGTGGAATTGATTTCCTCAAATAATCCGTTCGGGGGCAGTTATGCAAACAACGACCGTAACTATCGATAAAAAGCTGAAAACTCTGGCCATCTGCTACATCATCATTACCCTGATCCGCCTGTGGATCGCAGCCCTGATGGGGGTGTGGTTTCCGGGAGAACAGGGTGGCGACGACGCACTGATGGTGCTGTACAGCGCCTTTCCCAATTATTTCAAAAACATGGCGCCGGAGTGGTTGATGCTGAAGGAACTGGGCATGCCGGTATTTCTGCAGGTGGTGAACTTTTCGGGGATCAGTTACCCCATCGCCATCTGTCTTTTGTGGATCCTGGACGGCATATTGCTGGGGCGGATCTCCTATCAGATCGCCGGAAACCGTGTACTTTCCCTGGCAGTCTACACCATCACCATCTATGTGCCGGCGTCCATGGAGGCCTTCTGCGGCACCCGCATGTATCGGGCAGGGCTCTTAAATCCCATGTATGTCATGGTCTTCGCTCTGTGTATCCTGCTCCTGACCCGTCTGACGACGGAAACAAAAGGCAGCAGAATGCTGTGGCTTTCTGCGTTGCTGGGCCTTGTTTTTTCCTTTACCTATTACATCAAAGAGGACGGCATCTGGCTGCTTGCGGTGCTAATTGCCTTTGCGTTGTTGTGGATCCTGGCGGCTATCTTAAGCCTGCGGTCTTCTTTTGAAAGGAAAAAAGCGGGCACCTATGTGGCGGCAATCTTGCTGCCTTTCTGCCTGTTCGTGCTGGCGACGCTGGCCTACAAGGGCGTAAATTATAAGTTTTTCGGTGTGTTTGAGACAAACGTTCGCACCAAGGGAGAGTCCGGTGCGTTCGTAGAGCGTATTTACAAGATCGATTCGGAAAACCGGACCAACAGTGTATGGGCGCCGAAGGATGCCATTGAGAAAGCCTTCGAGGTATCGCCGACGCTGGCGGAGCATCCGGAATTAAAGCAGGAGATCTACACCTCCTGGTGGTTGGATGGGGACATTGATGCCCATCCCATTGAGGGAGATTTCCTCACCTGGGTGCTAAAGGATGCGGTATTTACCAGCGGTCTGGTGTCCACGGTGCAGGAAAAGGAGGCTTTCTTTGCCAAGGTAAACAAGGAACTGGATGCAGCCTTTGCAGACGGGCGGCTTGTAAAAGAGAGCCGGCGTATTTCTCTGATCCCCTCCATTGGAGGGAAAACGGCGGAAGAATTAAAGGATGTGGCAGGACGCGCCTTTGCTTGCTATGGCTATCATGTTTTTCTGAAGGATTATGAACAGGGCGGTCGGTATGTGACGGGAGAAATGACCAGCATTTACATGCCGGCGGCGATCATCGCCAATTACAACGTGCTGCCCATAAATGAGAATAATGCCCAGACGGCGCGGGGATACGAGATCAAGATCGCGGCGGTGCCGGTGAAGATCCTGTTTGCACTGGGGAAGGTGCTGATCCCGCTGCTTTTGCTGGCTTCGGTGGTTGGAGCGATCTGGGAGATCACAGTGTTTATCGGAACGAACAGAAAGACGGATCAGCGGGCATGGAACGACTTCCTCCAGGCTTTGGCGGCCCTGGGGCTGCTGGCGGTGTCCTACGTCTACAGCTTCATGGTGATGCTGTTCTGCACGGAATTCGGCGAGGTAAACGTGATGGCGGAGAAGATGTACTCGGTAGGCGTGGTTTCCCTGTTGCTGGTAGTCATTGTGCTGGGCGGATCTCTGCTTGGAAAGCAGGTTTGGAAGCGTGTAGGCAGTCGTTAGGCTGAGGAAAGCCGGGAAATAGCATATCATACAGGAGAATCAACGATGGAATTTGCAGCAAGAGAGATCAAACTAAAAGATGGCAGGACCTGCACTTTGCGGCCGACGAGGCCGGAGGATGCGGCTGCCATGATCGAATACATGAAGGTGACAGCAGGGGAGACGGAATTTATCCTGCGTTATCCGGATGAGATCCACTATACGGAAGAAGGCGAGCGGGAGATCCTGGAACGGTTCGTGAAGGATCCCGAGCAGGTCATGATGGTGGGAATTGTTGACGGCAAGATCGCCGGAAACTGTGCCCTCAGCGGAATGGGTGACAAACGGAAACTGCGCCATCGCTCTTCTCTGGCCATTACGTTATACAAAGAGTACTGGAACCTGGGCATCGGCAGGGCCATGATCGGCTATCTGTCGGAGCTGGCGGAGCAGATGGGCTTTGAACAGATCGACCTGGAAGTGGTAGCAGATAACACCAGAGCCCAGGCGTTGTACGAAAAGTGCGGGTTCGTGGCTTCCGGAAGAAGGACGAGAGCCCTGAAGTTTGATGACGGAACCTATCATGACGAGATCCTGATGACGAAGATCCTGCATGG
>JAILDL010000106.1 GCA_024689465.1 Lachnospiraceae bacterium | reverse complement strand
CCATCCTTCAGGATGATATCCCCGGTTTTATACGTTCCCTCCGAGCTGAAACCGGAGCCCATCATGGCATCGATCTCTGCTTTGGAATAGGTGGACGCAGCCGCCTCCTCCCTGGTCTGGAAGGTTTCGTTTGCTTCTTCTCTGGTGTAATAGGCTTCCCGAAGCTGTTCCACATTCAGGTAATTGGTTTCCAGAGCCTGCTGCAGGTTGGTCAGGTGCTCATCCTGCCGGGCATTTACCTGATTTGCATTATCCAATACGGAATTTGTATTTTCCAGGGTAGCAATGGTCTGGCTTAAGGATGCCTGCAGGCTTTCCAGGGTATTCTTTGCCGTATCCATATCGTCTCCCAGATTCCTCAGTTTTTCGTCTGTGGCCCGCTGGTAAACCAGGATCGACTCCTGCATCAGCTGCATCACATCCTCCAGCTGTTTTCCCGTCTTCTTGATCTCTTCTTTGTTTTCTTCGATGGCCTTTGCACTTTCCTGTGCTTTCCGGTCCAGATCCTTGGTGATCTCCTCCGTGATATCCTGGATCTCCTGATCCTTTTTTTCTTCCTTGGCAAGCTCCACATTCTTATACACCGTGTACTCGTTTACCAATGTGGTGTACTGGGAAGAAAGCTCCGTCAGCTTCCGGGTCAGTTCCCCCACATCCTCCAGGGAAGCATTGTCTTCGGAAATCTGTCCCAGATTCTTCTCTACCTCTTCAATCTCCGTCTTCAATCTGCGGATCTCTTTCATGCTGTTTTCCCGGCCCTGGTCCAGCATCAGCTTGTTCTGTTCCATGGCATCCTTCAGCAGCAGATAGTCCACAGACTCCTCCTGTCCCTCCGGGATATAATGCATCAGAGTATCTTCCACGATCATGGTTATATTTCTGGTAATGGCATTTTGCAGTTTCTCTCCGTAGCGGACAGATGCAGGATCCAGATCCTTCATCACCAGATTACCGGAGAGTACCTGGGCTACGCCTACTGCGATCTCTTCTTCCAGCGCTGCCAGTTTTTCCTCCGTCCACTCCCTGGTGGCTCCGGTGGTATCATCCGCTACCTCTTTTGTGATCAGCGGCATCACAGCCTGTGCCAGATGCTGCACATCCTCCTGTGTGAGGACAATGGTTTCCGTGGTATATTCCTCCGTCTGGGTGTAGGGCTCCATCCCCCGTTCGATCTTCACCGCAACCTCCTGCTGCAGCTTCTCCTGCTTGTGATGCTGCACGAAAGTAAACGTCAGCACACCTCCTAAAAGCGTCAGGACAGTCACTCCCACCGCTCCCAGGTAAATTACATTTTTACGTTTGGGCATAGTAATTCTCCTTTGTTCTTTTTTCGTTTTTTGTTTTTCTTTGGGTATCAAAACTAGGTTGGAAAATGACCGCTCACAGAAAGTGATGCGGTTTCGAACCGGAACTGGTTCGTACATAGAAGGATGGTACTATAGTCTCAAACAAAATGCAAGCACTTTTTAAAAAAAAGCTGCAGATCATCTCTGCAGCTTGCTTTTTGCCTTCTCTGTAAAACGCTCTTTGGAAATAATGGCCCGCTTGTGGATCCCTCCGCCGATCTTCTCGGTTTCGTCAAAGGCTTCCACCTGAAAGGTCAGGATCTTTCCGTTCTCGCTGATCTCTGTCAGCTCCGATGTAATGGTCACTTTCATGCCCTCCGGCGTAGCGGCGATGTGTTCCACATTCACCAGGATCCCCACCGTGGTACGCCCTTCTTCCAGCAAATCTTCCACGGAATTCTTCGCCGTATCCTCCATAAAGGAGATCATGGCAGGCGTTGCAAACACATCCACCGAGCCGCTGCCCACACGGGTGGCCAGAAGGTCCTTCGTGACCATGATCACTTTTTCATTCTTGATTCCTGTTGTAAACATAACTTATGTCTTCCTTGTTTTTTTGATATCTCTAAGTACGATTCCGGGTTCCCACAGCCTGCTGACTGCCTGTAAAGTAAATCCAGCTTGTCCAGGCATTCGTTTTCGGCAGCGATCCGACTCCTGGAATGCCTGAGAAGCTTCTGATGGACTTCCAGGCAGTATATTCACGAATCCCCACATCAAATTGACTGCCTGTAGAGCAAATTCACCCCATCCAGGCATTCTATCCCCGCAGCGATCCGCCTTCGTGAATGCCTGAGAAGCTTCTGATGGACTTCCAGGCAGTAACTGCCCGGCGCTGCCTGCAAGCGATCCAACTGCGAATCGTTGTGGCGAAGCTTAGCGAGCCAGGGCAAGTAAGCGAAAAACAGACACTGTCTGAGTGGCGCGCAGCGGCACGAGTTTGTCTGGCTTTTCGCTTGTTTACGCAGACCGCAGCGAACTCTAGCGTAGCCACAGTGAGCAGTGGATGCTTGCTGGCAACGCCGGGGAATACGGCGGACTGTAGTGGATGCTTCCAGGCAGTGCAGGGGAATACGGCGGTCCGCAGCGGATGCTTGCGGGCAGTGCGGTCCGCTCTACAGATCCAGGTAGGCAAAAGTAAACAGCGCCGTCGAGTTCCAGTAGATGGCGATCTCGTTGGTGGAGTAGCTGCCGATATCATCCACATAACATTTCTGGGGAGCAGCACCTTCCGGCACCTTCTCCTTTGCTGCCGCATCCATGGGCGGATAGCAGGGTCCGCCACTGACCTGGCCGGGGATGGCTGCGTCAATGTGATCGCAGGCACTGGGCCGGTTGTGGGGATTGTTAAAGGCATGTCCGCCAAAGCGGGTAATATAGCTGATGTCGTTGGCATTGCGACCCAGGATGTAATGCACCTGTTCCTTTGCACAGGCTTCGTAGTGAGCGATGGAATCCTCCATGCGACTCCGTTCTTCATCGCTGAGTCTGGGCGTCTCATCCTTTCGGATCACGCCGTACTCTACCACCTTCACCAGACCGGTGGCATCCCGGGATACACCCTTTTCATCCATCTCCAGTTCTTCATTCAGAGAAAGAGAAGCCACGATGAGTAACCCGGCACGGTTATGGACCACCATGTTGGAGCCCCAGCAGAAGTCCTTCATACCCATGGCTACGTGATAGCCGTTTTCTTCCTGCACCTTGCAAAGAAGCTCTGCCTTCTCATACAGACGCTTACGCAACTGGGAAACCAGATTCTGATCAACGGTCATGCTGCGGTCAAAGATGGCAGCGATCATGGCAAAGAGACCGCAGTCCGTCCAGCCGAAGCCGTCGACGATCATTCCCTTGTCGAGACGCTTTGCATCCATCTCCAGATATTCTTTTGTCATCTGTTCAAAGGCCTGCTTATACCGGGCCTGTCTGGACAGGTTATTTCGCACACCGGACATAAGGGAATGGTCTCCTGCGTTGCGGACTTCCAGATCCGTCCGGATCAGTTCGGCAAAGGCCCACATCCGTTCATCCCGGTCATCATCGTCATCGTATTCACCGGTATTGGATCCCTCCGGATTCTTAAAGTTGGTATTGTCCGGGTTTTCCAGCAGCCACATACCGGCTGCCACACCTGCATGCATGCAGTCTCTGGCAAAGGCCGGATCAAACTCCTTATAAACACGGGCAGCCAGACACATCAGTGCAGCAAAGTCACCTGTTGCCATGGAAGACACCGGGAAAATGTACAGCTGCTCCCGATCCTCCTGGGGCATGATAAAGTCCGCATGGACAAAAGTGGTCTGCTTATGGTAGACACCCCCGTCCTCCCGCTGCATCTGCAGCATCCATTCCAGCTCATAACGGCACTCGTTTAATACATCCGGCATACCGTTTCCGCTTTCGGGAATGTTCACCGTCTCCTCAAAGGCTTCCGGAAACAGTTCATAGGCATATAACAGATGCGCAACGGCAACCGCTCCGGCGCTGACATAGCGTCCGAAATCCCCGGCATCATGCCATCCGCCTTGAATATCGAGCGTTATTTTTTGATCCTCGTAAAGCAGCGAACCGCCTTCATGGCAGGCGGGATGGGTATAAACAGAGGCATACTCCTTCTCCAGTTCCATGCCGCAGCGCTGAAAATAAAAGGCTTTTAACAGAGCATTCTTGACGGTCTTATACAGATGGGGTTCTACCTTAAAGGTCTGGGAGGCATTTCCCTCAGCATCCTTTAAAAGGTAGCATCCGGGTTCCCTGAGGTCAGAGAAGTCCAGCTGCCATACGGTTTCTCCTGCCGTCTCATCCTTTCCCATGCTCCGCACGGAAACGGGGACAGCGCTTTTCTCCCCGGTAAGTTCATTTTCCAGATAGAACGGCCCCTCATGATCCGCCACTGCGATCTTGGCTGCCTCCGGCAGATATCCGATCTGATCCACTGTAATCTTCATGTTCCTGCTTTCTGCCACTGTACCCTGCGGCCGGGAGTGCCTGTTATACGCCCAATTAGCATTTATTAAATCCTGATTATATATTTTAAAACCTTGTTTTATTGACTTCTTCGGTCAGCATTTTTCTCCGTTGACCAATCGGTTTTTCTTTATATCTGTCCGGATCAAAACTTTTGATCGGGATCACAATCTGTGATCTTGAGCACAGTATATGATCTTGAGCACAATCGGTGATCTTGAGCACAATCGGTGATCAGTCTGGTTTGTTTCCCTAGGCACATCAAGTGCTTACTGTGGGTTGTCCTTGCTCACATTCTTCATGGTCAGAGAGATCCGCTTCTTCTGCTCGTCCACTGACAGCACTGCCACATCTACAATATCCCCGACGCTGACGGCTTCCAGAGGATGCTTGATATAGCGGTTGGTGATCTGGGAGATATGGACAAGGCCGTCCTGGTGCACGCCGATGTCTACGAACACACCAAAGTCGATGACGTTTCGCACGGTTCCCTTTAAGACCATGCCGGGCTTTAAGTCCTTGATCTCCAGCACGTCGCTGCGCAGGATGGGCTTGGGCATATCCTCTCTGGGATCCCGTCCGGGCTTTTCCAGCTCCTTCAGGATATCCACCAGCGTAGGCTCGCCGATACCGATATCATCCGCCATCTTCTTTTTGTCCTTTACCATCTTGGACAGCAGCGGGATGCCGTGTCCCAGATCTGCATCCGAGATCTTTAACAGGGATAACAGCGCTTTTGCCGCTTCATAGGATTCCGGATGGACACCGGTGGCATCCAGGGGGTTTTTGCCGCCCTTGATCCGAAGGAATCCTGCACACTGCTCAAAGGCTTTGGGTCCAAGCTTGGCCACCTTAAGCAGATCCTTTCTTTCCTTGAAGCTTCCGTTTTCTTCCCGGTATTCCACAATGTTCTTTGCCGTAGTCTTTGTAATGCCGGATACATAGGCAAGAAGGGATGCGGAAGCCGTATTTATGTCCACCCCCACCTTGTTTACACAGTCTTCTACCACGCCGTCCAGGGCTTCGCTCAGCTTTTTCTGATCCATGTCGTGCTGATACTGTCCCACACCGATGGATTTGGGATCGATCTTTACCAGTTCGGACAGAGGATCCTGGAGACGTCTGGCCATGGAGGTGGCGCTACGCTGTCCCACATCAAACTGCGGGAATTCCTCTGTTGCCAACTTGCTGGCAGAGTATACCGATGCGCCGGCTTCGTTTACGATGACATACTGTACCGGCTCATCGATCTCCTTTAAAAGAGAAACGATCACCTGCTCCGACTCACGGGAAGCGGTTCCGTTTCCAAGTGATATCAGTGTCACTTTATCCTTTTTGATCAGCTTCTTAATGGTGGCCTTGGCTTCCTCCACCTTGTTCTGCGGCGGTGTGGGGTAAATGACAGTTGTGTCAAGAACCTTTCCTGTAGGATCCACAACCGCAATCTTGCAGCCGGTACGGAAGGCGGGATCCCAGCCCAGTACCACCTGCCCGGCAATAGGCGGTGCCATCAGGAGCTGTTCCAGGTTCTTTCCGAAAACGGCGATCGCGCCGTCTTCTGCTTTTTCCGTCAGGTCATTACGGATCTCCCGCTCGATGGCAGGTGCGATCAGTCTCTCATAACTGTCTGCCACCACGTCCTTTAAGATGGGTGTGGTATAGGGGTTGTCCACCCGGATCACCTGTCGCTCCAGATAGGAGAGGATCTCCTCTTCCGGTGCATTGACCTTCACGGTAAGGATCTTTTCCTTTTCCCCTCGGTTTAAGGCCAGAACTCTGTGCCCTGCCACCTTCTTGATGGGCTCGATGTACTCGTAGTACATCTCGTAAACGCTCTCGGCCTCCTTATCCTTGGCTTCGGAGCTTAAGGTTCCGTCCTTTACGGTCTTTTCACGGATCCAGGTACGGTAATCCGCTTCATCGGAGATCTGCTCTGCCAGGATGTCCTTTGCACCCTGCAGGGCTTCCTCCGGTGTTTTCACATCCTTTTCCTCACTGACGTAGGCTGCCGCATCCTCCAACAGATCTCTCTTTGCATTCTGCAGCAGGATGGTGGTCGCCAGAGGCTCCAGACCCTTTTCCTTTGCCACGCTGGCACGGGTCTTTCTCTTGGGCTTATAGGGACGATAGAGATCCTCCAGAGCCACCATGGTCTGGGCATTCTCGATCTTTTCCTTCAGTTCGTCTGTTAATGCCCCCTGTTCCTCAATGCTGGAAAGGATGGCTTCCCGCCGCTCCTCCAGACCGCGGAGGTACTGGAGCCGTTCATATAGATCACGCAGGACCTCATCGTTTAAGGATCCTGTGACTTCCTTTCGATAACGGGCAATGAAGGGGATGGTATTTCCTTCATCGATGAGTTTTACAGTCGCATCCACCTGGGAGGGCTTGATGTTCAGTTCCCGGGCGATCACCTGATTAATGTTCATACTTCTTTACATACTCCTTCGCATAAGCATACGAAAAATCCAGCAAATCAGAGGGTTCACTGGATTTTTTCCTTCTTTTAAAGTATACACTTTTCACAGGGTTTTGGGCAAGGATGCTGTTATAGAAAAAGGGCTCAAAGAATGGTACAATGTCAGTAATTGATCAACAAAGAAAGTTTGGATAGTTCCATGGATTTTTACAATCACGACGTATATACCAATTACGATAGTCATTACCGGTTTGCGAAAATGGCAAGGCTTCTGGGGATCGTGGGTCTTTTGACCGCCATCTCCCTGCAGCCCTTTCTGCCTCTGATCTTCGGAGGGATGGCCATTATCTTCGGCATCCTGAGTAAGGGGGTAAACCGGCACTACCGGGACGGCGCCAAAGGAGCCATGATCTGCGGCGGCATTGCCATCGGCATCCATCTGGCCATCTATTTAACCGCTCTGTATCTGATCCTCAACGTCCCCTCTTATCAGCAGATGTTCCTGCAGATGTTTGAGCAGCGTTACGGAATGCCCTTCAGCGAATTTATTCAGAGTACTTACGGAGGCGTCTTATGAAAACAAATCTTTCCGTCTCCGATCTGAAGGCCTTTGCAAAAGAGCACTTATTCGGCAACTACGGCGCATTGGTAACGTCTGTTATTTTAGCGCAGTTACTGATCTTTCTCTTATCTCGGATGATCTCCGCACTGGCCGATATGACCTCCCTGATGGGGATTGTGATCTACTATCTGATCTACATCCTTGTAAACCTCCTGGCAGGGATCCTCTCCTATGGACAGGCCTATCAGTATTTAAGTGTGGCTTCCGGCAAGCCCACTTCGGTTTCCGATCTGTTTGCCGGCTTTAAGCAAAGCGGGGAACAAAATGCAGCCATTACCCAGTCTGCTCTGCTCCTTACACTGCTGGCCAGCTGCTTTACCATTCCGTCGGAAGTGCTGATCAACCTGTATTACAGCAGCGCAGATGACCTGTATCTGATCCTTTCGGGCGCAGTGATCCTTGTGATCGGTATTCCGGTTCTCATCCTGGCGTTAATGTTTTCCCAGGTGTATTACATCCTTCTGGATTTTCCCAGATATACCGCCAAAGAGGCCTTTTCCCTCAGCAAAAGGCTGATGAAGGGCAACAAGCTACGGCTCTTTCTGGTCCTCATAAGCTTTATCCCCATCGGGATCATCGGCCTCTTAACCTTAGGCTTAGGCTTCTTCTGGATCCTGCCCTATATCAATTGCACCATGGCGGAATTCTATCTGGATCTGGTTAAAAAACAAGGCAAGCAGGATTAACTGCTTGCCTTTCTTATTTTTGTTGGTTGTTGAACGAAACGTGAAAATGAACCACTAACCCCGTCCCCAAGAGACCAAAAGGTCAATTTTTCTTATCCATGAACTGCGGCAGTACCGCGCCGGTTTTGGACATGTTCTGGAAATAGGTCTGTGCCGCATGGTTGGCACTTCGCCGTTTTCCCAGTTCCTGCCGTCTTGCCAGGACCTTGTTGTCAATGGCGGTGCGGTTTCGCATCTCCTGGGCCTGTATGGAAACGCTGATATCGGTAATGGTGCGGATCTGTTCCTGCAGTTTTAAGATCTCAGCCTTGTACAGCTCCTTATTCTTTTCCAGGTCTTCCTTGATCCGCTCGTAAACGGATGCAAATCCATCGTCGATCTCACCCAATGCATCGATGAGCCGTCCTTTTTCGTTAAAGGTTTCATCCAGTCTTTCCAGGTCGAAATCTTCCTCCTGGATGACCTCTGCCTGTCGTTTGCTGGCCGCTTCGATGGCGATGAGGATCTCCTGCTTCTTATTCAGACTGTCTGTCAGGATATGCAGGTAATTGCGTACCTCTGCTTCGTTCATGTCATTTCTCCCGCTTATGCGTGTTTTTTAACCTTATTCTGTTCCATCACCTGTTTCCAGGTGTCACGCATGCTGCGCAGGTGAACCACTACTTCTTCCAGCACTTCCGTATTCTTTTCCACGTTAGCGGTAAAGAGACGGTCCAGCAGATATACGTAAACACGATCGAAGTCTTCCGAAACCTTGATGCTCCGATCCAGTGTGGAGCGGAATTCCTCGATGATATTCTCTGCCTTTACAATGTTGACATGTGCTTTTTCCATATCCTTGTGCTCAATAGCGATAATGGCGATATTGCAGAATTTGATCGCGCCTTCGTACAGCATCAGGGTAAGCTCTGCCGGTGAAGCGGTAAGGATACGACTGGTATTATACTGTGCATATTGATTCTGTGTCATCATCTGTATTTATCCCCTTTGGAATTTCTCTTAATATCCGGTTCCGAAGAAGCTGCTTACCGAGCTCTGTACACTGTTAAGCTTGGCAAGAGCGGTCTCCATCTGTGCGAACTTGTCATACCAGCGATCCAGGAAGTCGTTCATCTTATCCTCTTCCTTCTCGATCTTGCTGTCATAATCCGTAAGCTGGGTAGCCATCTGCTTGTTGTTGTAAACGGTGTAAGCGGAGCTGTAATCCGAACTGGACATCAGATTGCCCAGCTTCTCGTAGAGGTTGGAGCTCAGCTTGGTAAAGAAGCTGACTACTTCATCCGGGTTCTTGGTAATGGCTGCCTTTAATTTATCCGTATTGGCGGAGGTATCACTATCGTCTGCATCTCCGTCGATATGGTAGGCATATTTTTCATTGTCCGCTGCAATAAAGTAGCTCAATGTATGGACACCGAAGTTGGACAGATACTTGGTGGTGGTATTACCCTCTTCATCTGTCATCTCCACGCCGGCTGCCATGATGCTCTTTAAAGCGGTGGCAACACTGCTTAAGGTGGAATCCTTACGGAGCAGGGAATCCTTGATCTTGGTCTCCCACTTTTCGATCTCGGAATCGCTCATTTCCGCTTTTTCATCATCACTTAAGGGGTTATATCCCTTTGCAGCATCCGCGTTATACAAGGTATCCATCTTGTTGACCAGAGTATTGTACTGCTTCAGGAAATCCTTGATCATATCATAGATTCCGGAAGTATCCTGTGCAGTGGTCACAGTGATGGGATCCATGGCTACTTCGTTTACGGTAATGGTCAGACCGTTGATGTCAAATACATTGCTGTTAGATGTAAAGGTCTCACCGTTTAAGGTAATGGACGCATCCTTTGCCATGATCTTGGTGGCATAGGTATAGCCATCCGGTCTGGTGTCCGTTGCGTTCTCCAGTTCACCCTCTTGGGTATAATAAATACCCAGGCTCTTTAAAAGCTTTTCTCCGTCTTTGCCTGCTTCCGCAGTAATGCTGAATTCATTGTCGGCACCGGAGTTCTTGCTGCTGATAAAGAAACGCTGGTTATTGCTGTCAAAGGAAGCATTGAGACCGGCGCTCTTTAACTGGCTCAGGACGTTATCAATGGTGGAATCCGCATTCAGATCCAGGTCTACCTTCTTACCGCCAACGGTCAGTGTGATGGAGCTTGCTCCCAGATCCTCTGCCGTCACAGTGCTCATACCGGTGAGGGCGCTGAGCTTGGTGGTAGAAGTAGCGGCAGTTTCTGTAGGGTTTCCTTCCGCATCGGTGGATGCTGCGGAAATCCTGGTACCGGTAAGGTATCCTGCCTGTGCCAGGGAATCAACGGTCATATACTGGGTTCCGTTTACGGCCGTGCTACCGGTCAGTACGCTGACAGCGTTGGAATTGCTCACCGTCGTGGTCTTCTTGGCATAGGTACCTTCCAGACGCAGATTGCCCAGTTTCTTATACAGATCATAGATCTCGGTATTTAAGGATTTCCAGATATCCACCTTCCAGCTCAGCTTGGTCTGGTCATTCTTGATCGACTGGATCTTAACGGAACGTGCACTTGCCAGCTGATTGATGATGGCTTCTGTATCCATACCGGAATTCAATCCTGTTACTCGAATCGGCATAGTCTACCTCTTTCTAACGTTTCTCGTCTACCAGGATACCTGCCATCTCCCATACTCTGGCGATCATGTCCAAAGTCTTCTCGGGAGGGAGCTCCTTGATGACTTCCTTCGTCTGCTTGTCTACTATTTTGATCGTTACACGGTTGGTGTCGTCATGAATTCCAAACACAGCTTCCGAGTTTCCGAAATGCTTGTTGAACTGTTCCACAGCCTTCTTGATCTGCTCATTGGTGGCCTGCTGCGCGGTCTGGTTCTGCTGCTGCTGCTGTTCAGCGTATTCAGCCGCGTTCTTTTCTTCTGCGCTCTCTTTGGCCTCCTTTACAGGGGCTGTTTCTGTGGCAGTGGATACTTCTTCTGCCTTAGCTTCCATGCCCGGCTCGGTGGGTTGCATATTCCGGATCGGCTTTACAGCATTGGTGGCTGTTGCCTGGAAAGATACCAACGTTCCAATTGTTTCAATTCCTGCCATCTTTATCACCTCCATGTGATGGTCAACGAAATCATAGTGATACATTGCCTTTTTCTATTTTATATATCGGAGCTTTTAATAATAACTTTAGCCATAAAGGAAAAAAATGCTCTGATTTTTTTCAAAACCAGAGCATCCCTGCTAACCTAATAAACCTTTTAACGCATCTGCGGAAATACTAGCGGATTCCTGATTGGATTCCTGGATCTGCAGATACACTTCCTTGCGGTAGATACTAACCTCTTTCGGAGCGGTGATCCCAACCTTGACCTGGTCGCCCTTCACCTCCAAAATGGTGATCTCCACATTATTGTTGATGACGATGGATTCGCCTTTCTTTCTTGATAATGCCAGCATCAGGCTCTTCCCTCCTTTGCCGCTTCCAGGATCTTATAGATCGGGAATTTTACAGGATACTTGTCATCATCTACGATCACCTGGACTGCCTTGCGGTTCTCTGCATTGATGATGAGAGGCGCCTGTAAGTTAACGCTCATCTTTTCGATCTCCTTGGGAACGGTTAAGGTAACCAGTACCAGAAGATTGTCTGCATTTAATTCACCGATGGGCTTGATCAGCTCATCTTCCACATTAGGGTTATATTCTGCCTGTACAACCAGGGGATCCAAAACCGGCATGGCAAAGGTAGGCTCCTGGATGGACTGCAGCCAGTGGATCTTTACCTCGGATTCGTTCTCTGCATCGTGGATCAGAGTAAAGTCCTTCATATCCGGAAATCCGATGATCCCGTTTTCAAAATGAATGATGCGATCCTCATCCACTCCGATTGTTCCGAAAATTCTGGTATTGATTTCCATAGCGTTTCTCTCCGTTTCTTTGTCGTTTTATTTTGGTGAAAAACCTAAACTTAGCTTACCATGACACCGTATAAGTGTCAAAAAATTATAAGTAATTCAGCAAAGTTGTCTGCGCAATCTTGGCAGTTGCCTGAAGGGCTGCCGTATAGGTAAGATTGGCACTGCTCAGCTGGATCGCTACCTCGGTAATATCCGCATCTTCGTTGGCACTCTGCAGGGTCTCGAAGGTGGTCTTCTGTCCGGACAGACGGCTGGTCACCAGGTCCAGACGGGACAGTCTGGTTCCCACCTCTGTGATCTGGATACTTTCCGCGTTGATGAAATCCTGCATCTTGGTGATGCCGCTTTCAAACAGGCTCTGCAGCTTGTCATTTAAGTAGGTCATGGCCTTCTGTGCCGCATCCAGAGTGGTCTGCAGCTGGGAACGTTTGCTTTCGTCTGTCTCCCCTTCCAGGGCCTTTTCGATGGTCTGGGTGGATTGTTCCATCTTGGTCACATCTTCCAGGGCCTGCAGCACATCGTCCACCACGCGGACTACTGCAGGGTCAAAGCCTTCATCGGCGGTGGTGTTTACACGGATGGTCTGGTTATAGCCCACGTCGTAGGCGATGACCTGACGCTCCACGTTGCCGGTGGACAGATAGGACTGATTATAGGCAATGGCCTTTGCCGGAACATTTGAATCGGTGGTGCAGGCAAAGTAGTGCTCCGGACGAAGATCGTTCTCTCTCCAGGTGCTCTTTTCATAGGTTACCCGGATCTCTGCCTCGTTCACCTCGGTTCCCAGATCGTCCTTGGTGGAAGAAAGGGTGGTATAGGCATTGTCGCTAAGGAGGATCTCTCCGGTATCCTTTAAGAAGATGCCGTCTGCCACATCCACGGTATTGTCGTTTGCATCGGTATAGGATGTAACGGAACCGTCGGCAGCCGCCAGCATGAAATCATAGGCGGTTCCCGTAACGGTATCGATGATGGGATTGGAGGAATCGTCCAGGACCGGATCTCCGTTTCCATCCAGACGGGGCTGCTGCCAGGTAATGGTATCAAAGGAACGGAGGGTGACGGTATTTAAGGACTGCCAGGTGACGTTACCGTCCGTGCCCGTTGTCGGTGCATATTCGATCACCGGTGCTGCATCATCGCATTCCTTGTAGGAAAGCTGCAGACGGTTTAACTGACCGGAAGAAACCGCCAACTGGGTAGTGGTGTTGGTTGCCACATTTCCTGCGGTGATGTTCATCAGATCGGCACTGTTTACATGGGTAATGGTATCCAATGCGGCGCTGGTCACCTGCTCGGTAATGGAATACTGCTGGGTTGTTTCGTCGGTAAAGGTCAGGGTCTCCCCGGTGCGATAACCGGTGAAGATATAACGGCCTGCAAAGTCCACGTTTCCGGTGGCATATACTTCATCCCGAAGAGCCTTTAAGCTGTCCATGATGATGGCCCGGTCGGAAGAGGTCAGATCGCCGTTGGCACCGGTGGTAAACTCGGAACGCATGTTGGTCATAACATCCAGGGTGGTGTTTAAGGCATCCTGGGTAACGGACAACCAGCTCTGTGCGTCCGGCGCATTCTTCTTATAGAACTGGGTCACTTCCGTTACGTTGGTCCGAAGACGCAGGGAACGGATGGCTACAACAGGATCATCGCTGGGTCTGGTCAGAAGCTTCTGGGTCGACATCTGATGGCTTAACTTGTTCTGCAGATTCTTGTTGATGTTGATGTTGGTCAGCGTGTTGTTCTGCATGATCTTGTTGGTAATTCGCATAGTGCTCCTTTCACCCTGTTCTTTGTGCCTCTCTTACAGGTCCGTCTTATACGCCGGTCTGAAGGATCAGTCTGTCGTATACTTCGGTCAGGGTCTGAATCATCTTGGAGGAAAGGTTATAGATGTTCTGGTATTTCACCAGATCCATGGCTTCCTCTTCCTCATCCACACCGGAGACGGAAAGTCTCTGGTTATCAATGGTCTGTGTGATATTGGTGTAATTGGTGGTAAATACGTTGGCGCTGTTGGTATTTAATGCGATGTCGGATAAAACGGTGTTCAGGAATTCTCCTGCAGTACAGCCTCTGAAGGTCAGTTGCTCCTTATCGCTGAACATATCCAGTAGTGCGGTCACATTGCTGTACTGAGACTCGCCGTCTGTCTGATGTTCTCCCGCCTTGGTGGCAAAGAGGTTTGGATCGTTTAAGATCGCATCGCTGATGGCGAAGTTCTTTGCATTCAGCCGCCAGTAGGAATCTTCCGAACTGCTTACCCGTACGCTGCTTCCTTCGGGTACGTTGTAGTAGGCATTGGTCAGCGTATCGGTGGTATCGGGATCCACCAGTTCAAACTGTCCGTTGTCCGTTGCCAGGTTACCGGTCAGAAGGACGATGCCCTGATCTCCTGCCGCATTGTAGCCGGAAAGGAGGATATCATTGACCTTCTCGGAGAAGGTACGGATCCACTCGTTCATCTGTGCCTGATAATAGGGGATTCCCTGATAATCAATGCTGCTGCCGGTGGTGGCGGTATATCCGATGCCGCCGGTGGACAGACGGTTAAAGTTGGTGTTGCTCAGCTGAAAGTCGTAATAGTAATGGGTGTTGCCGTCTGTATCGGTCTCAGTGTAATAGGTCCAGCTGTCGTAGACGTACTCGGTGTTTTTTAATTTAATGGTACCGGAGGCATTTAAGTTGCTCTTATTAAGGTCCGTGGTCCAGTCGGAAGTTACCTCCACCGTTACGGTATTGGTCAGGATGCTGACATCCTTAATGGTTCCGCTGAAGTTTTCGCCGTTGTTTCCATCCCGCATCTGGATGAGGCCTTTGAGCTTACCGCCCAGCGATGCGTTGGCCAGGCCGAACTTATCATTGGTCCCGCCCCAGTAGATATCATAAAGTCCGTAGATATCACTGTCGTTAACCTTTTCGGATTCGGTACGGGCTCTGCACTCCAGGGATTTGGAATCGTTTCCGTCTACCAGGATCTGACCGCCGGCGATACGGACAATGTAACGGGTTCCTCCGGTCTCGCGATCCGGATCATTGGAATCGTAGATCTTGGTTTCTTCCGTGGTCACATCCACGATCTTGGATAACTCATCGATGAGGAGCGCTCTTCTGTCCCGTAGCTCATTGGCTACGCCGTCACTCATCTCGATGACATTGATCTGCTTGTTCAGGGTAGCGATCTCGCTGCCGATGGAATTGATATTGTCCACCTGGAGCTTTAACTCCTGATTGACATCCGCCTGCAGTTCCTCCAGGCTGGCACTCATCTTGTTAAAATACTCTGCCAGGGAGGTGGCGCTTCCAAGGAAATCTGCGATGGTAGTGGCACTGCCTGCGTTCTTTGCGATCTCCTGCAGGCCGCTGGTCATCTTGTTGAACAGGGTGGTAAATCCGGTCTTGCCGTCATCGGTGAAGTACTCTTCGATGGAGCTCATGTAGTACTGTTTGATCTCGTACTCTCCAAGATACTTGCTGTTCTCCCAGTAGCGGACGTCGTAGAACTCATCCCGGATCCGCTCGATGGCAATGGTATCCACACCGGCACCGGCGCAGCCATAGGTGGTAAACACCCGCAATGCATCCTGTGCCTGCTGCTTTACCTTCTGGCGGCTGTAGCCGTCTGTATCTGCATTGGATATGTTGTTGGCGGTGGTATTTAATGCGGCATTTGCAGCCCGCAGACCGCTGGAGGAAATCTCCAGACCAAAAAATTGAGAGGGCATTTACGCTCCTTTCTAGCTGATACCAAACGCATTCAGCATGGTTCCCAGCATATCGTTGATCACGTTGATGTACCGGCTGGCGGCATTGTATGCATTCTGGAACTGGATCATGTACTGCAGCTCTTCGTCGGAGCTGACACCTACGATCTCCTGTCTTGCGTTTTCCGTTGCCTGTACCGTTGTTTCCTGATTGGTGTAAATACTGTTAAATACGTATCCGGAGTTGGCTACCTGGGAAACCAGGGAGGAATAATAATCCCTAAAGCCAACCTTGGTGGCTACGTTGGGATTTAAGGTCATCTCCTCTGCCGCAAAGGCATCCACCAGCTTCTGGGCGGTGGTAAAGTCGGCTTCCTTGCTCTCTGTTACAAAGGATAACAGAGCCGGCTGCTGACGATACATGGGATTGACCTGTGCGTTGGCGATGGAGAGGAACTTGTTTCCGTTAGCATCCACGGAACCGTCTTCCTGGATCATCTCAAAGAACTGGTTCTCGTCTCCTGCGGCATACCCTGCATCGTTTAAAATGGTGTTGACGGTCGTCATGATGCTGTTGATCAGCTGATCGAACTCCGCCTGCACGTTCATGATGATGGACTGGGAAATGTCGGCATTGTAATGGGAGACGTTCAGCATGTCGTTATAGGTTGCTGCATGATCGCCTCTGGCAAGGAGGACTGCCTTTAATTCCCCGATATCGGTGTCGATGTCGGAGGATACCTCCCGGACCAGATCGAATACCTCGGCATGATCGATGTCTACCTGCGCATTTCCGTCTTCGTCGGTATAATGCTTTGCCAGATGTCCCCAGTAGGGTGTGTAGAACCCGTTTTCATTGGGGAGCAGTTCGATGGAATAAACGGTATCGCCCTTTACCAGGTCGTTTCCTTCCACCTGTACGCTGACGTATCCGAATACGTCTTCTTTATAGGATATCTTCGCGATGGATCCCAGTGCATCCAGGCATCTGTTCCGATCATCCCGAAGGTCGTTTGCTTCTTCAAAACCACCGGCTTCAATGGCAACAATGCGGTCGTTTAACTCTGCGATCCGCTGTGCGTAATCGTTGATCTGCGCTGTCAGCTCTGCCACGCGAACGTTCATGTTCTGCTGGTATTCACACAGACTGTCGTATACGTTTCTGGCAGAATCAATGAAATTCACGCAGTCAGAAACAAACAGTCCCTGATTTACAGAGCTGTCCGGCTCCTTGGCAAGCTCCTGCACCGCAGTCCAGAGATTGGAGATCGACGTAGAGAACGCCTCTCCGTTGCTGCTCTCGCCAAGCAGATCCTCTATATGTTGAAGTGTCTCGGTGGAAATCTTGTAGAACGAGGACCGTCCTACTTCCTCTCGATAGGTCTGATCCAGGAAGATATCCCGGACCTGCCTTGTCTTTGCATAAGAAACACCCAGTCCGACCTGTTGCCAGCCAACCTGTGACGGCTCCTTCATCAGGGTGTTATAGAGTCTTGTGGATTGTAATACCTGTTGTCTGGTATACCCTTGGGTATCCAGGTTTGTCAGGTTATGTGCCGTTGTATTCAGCACGTTCTGACTGGTTTGAAGACCGGATGCACCGATATAGAGACTTCCCATTAACGGCATAACATGTACCTCACAAAGATGTTATTGTTTGGCGTCAAAACCGCTGGTAGAAGTTCCTATTACGCTTCCGTCGCTATATGCTCCTTTGTTATAGTTGGCGGTTTCGGGCGCTGACCTCATGGACTGCATCAGATTCAGATTGAACTGAACCATCTCCATGGCTCCTTCCAGGAGCTGACGGTTTTGCTCATTTACGCGAGCCACATTCGCGGTAGCATCCCGTAATCTGTCAAAAACGTCCGCGAGAGCTTTCTGCTCCTCCGGGCGTTTCTCCAGCATCTGAATCAACGTAGTCAATTTTAAAGTCTCAACATCCTTGTTGAGCACGTTGGCCATATCCTTGGTTACTTCCTGTCTTTTATGGTCCAGGTTCAAAATACGGCCAACGACCTCTTGTTCTTCATCCGTGACTTTTTGTAGCGCTTCAATATCTCCTGCTACAATTGTGGGAGTTTTCTTCATGGATACCTGCATCAGGGATTCATATAATGCACATTCTTCATTCAGAACCTGGATCAGGTTTTCCATCAAACTCGCCATTGTTTTCCCCTAAGATTACATTATCTATACTCGCACTCGGCGTCGATTTACACAGTTCCGTAAATGTCGTCCAGTAGCTTGTCTGCCAGTGCAGATGTACTTACAGAGTAGGTTCCTGCTGCCATCTGAGACTTAAGAGCCTCAACCTTGTCTGACCGTACATCAGACGCTGCGGAAACTGCCTGTTTTGCCAGCTGGATTTCTTTACCGAAGCCGGATATCTCGACTTGATCCCTCTTTGTCTCGGTTGCAGCTGTCTTAGCATTATTCACTTTCTTAGGCTGGTACAACTGCTGCACCTGCGTGTAGGCTTCGATTCTCATACGATCCCTCCTTCCCTGGAGTGCCGGTTTCTATTCTTTCACATTTTATATCGGAGATTCCCTCAAAGACTTTAGAGCAAAATTCAAAATTTTTCAAAAATTTTAAATCCTGCCTGGGCCCGTCTTCTTTAAAGTGGCCGCCGCCTTGCGGTAATTGGCCATTTTCAGTTCCTCGTCCCCCTCTAAGTAGTAAGAATAGAGTATGTCTGCTATCACCAGAATGGGGAATTGGGGCGATACATTCGTCCCTCCGGATTGTTCCGGTGTAGCTGTTACATATATAATCTCGTCACAAAGTTCTTTTCCCTTAACCTTTTTATCGGAAGTGATCAAAAGAATTTCTCCTCCGGCTTC
>JAILDL010000100.1 GCA_024689465.1 Lachnospiraceae bacterium | reverse complement strand
GATAAACCAGGCGGCAGATGCCGCTCTTGGAATCCTTCATCTGGCACAGCGCATCGTTTACCTCGAAAGGTCCTACCTTTTCTTCGGGAAGCGGCTTTCCGTAGAGCTTTTCAAACTCTTCGTAATGCACGTTGTGGACCTGTCCGCTCTTGTAACTGGGGAGCTTGTCAATGTCATAGGGCAGTTCCAGGATTGTTCCCTGCACCTTGATCTCTCCCGATAAAGCGGTGTCTTTTACATTGCTTCCTACGTAGATCTGATAGATTCCGCCTTCTATCTCCCAGGCATCCGAGCGTGTGGAGAAATAGCGGAAACTCTTATCGTCAAAGGGGATCTCCACTTCTTTGGACTCTCCGGCCTTTAACCAGACCTTCCGGAAGCCCTTTAATTCCTTTCGGGGGCGGATCAGTCCGGAATCCTTTTTGCCGATGTAGAGCTGGGCGATCTCTGCGCCGTCTCGCTTTCCGGTATTGGCCAATGTAAACGTGACACCTTTGTCGGTTATTCGCAAATTGCTGTAAGCAAAGGTGGTATAACTCAGTCCGAAGCCAAAGGGGAACTGCACGGCGACTTCCGCGGTATCGTAATAGCGATATCCGATGAAAGGTCCTTCCCGGTACTGCAGGTTACGCTGTTCCTGATCGGCATAATTGTAAATGGAGCAATCGGTATAAGCGAAGGGATAGGATTCCGACAGCTTACCGGTGGGGATCTCCCGTCCGGTCAACAGGTCCATCATGGCGGATGCTCCGGCCTGTCCTGTTAAGTATCCGTGGAGCAGGGCCTGCAGCTTATCCAGCCAGGGCATCTTTACCGCACTTCCCGCGCTCATGACGCCGATGATGTGGTGGTTATATACTGTCAGGCTTTCCAGTTCCTTGATCTGGTATTCCGGGATGTCCATGGAGAAGCGGTCTGCGCCTTCGCTTTCCGCGATCTCATCCAGTCCGAAGAAAAACAGGACCACATCTGCTGCGGCAGGATCGGCCACCACCTGCAGGTCATAATTTCCAATGACATCTGCAATGGTTTCCAGCTTGGTGCTGTTTACCTGGGAACTACCGGAGCCCTGATAACGGGGCTTGTCTACAAACGGTCCTCTTAAAGCCACCTTGGTGCCCGGCTTTAAGGGAAGGATATCTGCATCGTTTTTCAGAAGTACTGCGGAATTGACCGCCGCCTTCTTTGCGATGGCGTGATGGGCTTCGATGTCAAAGCCCTTGGTGTGGTCATTTTCTTTTACGTAGATCGCAGCTTCGATGATGGGAAGGACGGCCCGGTCGATCTCTTCTTCCGTGATCCGGCCCTTTCCTTCGGTGGCCGCCTTGATCAGCCCTCTGGCGGAATCCAGGCCGGGATTGGGCATTTCCACATTGGACTGGCACTTTACGCCTTCCACATGGTCGTTGCTGGCTCCCCAGTCTGTAACGACGATGCCGTCAAAGCCCCATTCTTCCCGAAGGATATCTACTAAAAGATGCTTGTTTTCATTGGCATAGGTTCCGTTTACTTCGTTATAAGCGGACATAATGGCTTTTGCGCCACCTTCCTTTACCGCGATCTCAAATGCGGTCAGGTAAATTTCCCGCAGGGTCCGCTCGTCTACCACCGCGTTCATGGCCATGCGGCGATACTCTCTGGAATTTACGGCAAAGTGCTTGGGGCAGGAGTAAACGTGTCTGCTCTGAATGCCTCGCACATAAGCTGCTGCCATCTTGCCGGCCAGGATCGGGTCTTCGGAAAAGTACTCGAAGTTTCTGCCACAAAGAGGGGAGCGCTTCATATTAAGGCCGGGGCCAAGGAGCACATCCACTTTCTGTGCCAGGGCTTCCTCGCCCAGCGCCTGTCCGATCTCTTCTCCGATCTGGGGATCCCAGCTGTTTGCTACCGTGGCAGCGGTAGGAAAACAGGTTGCCGGCAGGGAAGCATTCAGTCCCAGGTGATCTCCCGCACCTTCCTGGCGTCTCAGGCCGTGAGGGCCATCGGAAAAGGTAATGGACTGAATGTCCAGTCTGGGAATGTCTCTGGATTCCCATTCATTCTTGCCGCTGAGCAGCGCGGCTTTTTCCATTAACGTCAGCTTCGACAGGATCTCTCTTGCATCCATGGTATGTCTCCTAAATCCGGTTTCATCCGTTTCCTTCGAACGATCCCGGATACGAATCACAATCTTCTTGGTTTATGTGTTCGTTATAACATCCAAATAAAAAAACAAGTTGCCCCGAAGGACAACTTGTAAAAATTTCAGGATAACTTGCATCCGGTATAAAAGAAAACTGTTTGCTGAAACCGCCGTATGCAGTATAATGATACTTGTGATTGGGGTATTGGCGCAGTTGGGAGCGCGCCACACTGGCAGTGTGGAGGTCACGGGTTCAAGTCCCGTATGCTCCATTTTTCTATGCCCGTTTTTAGCGGGCTCATCTTTCTATGTTCTTTCCCTTTCCCGGGGTTTTTCCCTTTTACGTGCTCTTTCTCTCCGGTTAGACGCCTTTCTTATCCTTTGAAGAACACAGATCCTGGAGGAAGCAGTTCTCACATTTTGGCGTAGGCGCCTTGCAGATCGACCGTCCCAGGGCGATCACCTGGATATTCCAGCGGATCCAGTTTTCTTTGGGCAGTACTTCCATCAGATCAAACTCCACCTTCACGGGATCCGTTTCCTTTGTAAGACCCAGGCGCTTGGAGATCCGCTTTACATGGGTATCTACCACGATGCTGGCTTCCCCGTAAACATTTCCCCGGATCACGTTGGCCGTCTTTCGCCCCACGCCGGGGAGTCTGGTGAGAAGGTCGATGTCATTGGGCACTTCTCCGCCATATTCTTCCATGAGCATCCTGCAGCAGGCGATGATGTTTTTCGCCTTATTATGATAAAATCCCGTTGATTTGATATCCTGCTCCAGTTCCTTCAGATCCGCGTCCGCAAAGGCCTGCACATTGGGATATTTCACGAACAGATCCTTTGTCACCAGGTTCACTCTGGCATCGGTGCACTGCGCACTCAGGATCGTCGCGATGAGCAGCTGCCAGGCGCTTTCATGATCCAGGTAGCATGCCACATCCACGCCGTACTCCTGATCCAGGCGGCTTAGGATCTCCTGTATTCTTGCTTTTTCTTTTGTCGAGAGTCGTTTCATTTCGCTTTATAATTCTCCTTTAGTGCCTGCTGGTATTGTTCCCGAGTCATCTCTCCCTTGAGCATTTTCCCGATTTCAAGTATTCCTTCTGTGCTCATTTTCATGTCTTCAATCGATAGGGTAGCCTGTGCCTGCTGGATGGCATCCACCTGTGCAGGCGTTAACTCTTCCTGTATTAAGCCACCATTTTTGTCTACAACCGTGAAGTATCTTTCTCCTATTTCCTTTATCCGATCATCCAGCACGGCAAATATGATCTCCATCTCATGGTCCGAATTCTCCTCCAGGAAATCCCGGCAGGCCTGTATTGCCTGCTGCCAGGCTCCTTCCAGCGGGTATCCGTATATACCAGCCGAGATCAGCGGAAATCCGATGGAATGCAAGTCGTTTTCTTTTGCTACTTTTAGGGACTCCTTATAAGCACTGTACAACAGCTGCGGCTCACCAAGATCGCCACCCATCCAGATCGGTCCCACTGCATGGATCACATATTTGGCAGGCAGACGAAAACCCGGTGTAATGACAGCATGCCCGGTCTCGCACCGTCCGATCTTTCGGCAGGCTTCCGTCATCTCCGCTGCACCTGCTCCGTCAAAGATGTAGCCGCAGACGCCGGCCCCCTGAGCCAGATGCTTATTGGCCGCATTTACGATGGCATCGGTTTTCAGGTCTGTTATGCTGATCTTTTCAATATGGATACTGCTCATTCCGTCTTCCTTTCTCAGTTCCATGCAGTCGTTCATTTCATCATGACAGGCAGTTTGTTTCATTCCGCCCGGTTCGTTTCTTCTCCTGCATCAGTTCGTTTCAGTCCTTCAGAATCGTATAACGCAGCTCTTCTTCTCCGACCTGCTCAAACCCTTCTGCCAAAAACATCTTCCGACTCTGCTCATTAAAGGCATACACATTGGCATATACCTGTTCCATGCCCTTTTCCTTCGCCACCCTTAAGAGCTCTGCGATGCACCTTCGCCCGATATGGCGATTCTGATAGGCAGGTGCGACCACGATGGCGATCTCTCCGTTATCCTGCAGGGAAATATCCCCCACGATCCGGCCTTTCCAGGTAATGTACCACAGATCCCCGCGGTCTCTTAAGTAGGTATACATCCGCTCCAGCTTTTCGCAGGTATACAGCTCTTCCTTGTTATCCACCTGCTTTACCAGCGTTTTATCCTGATACCAGGGAAGTGTAACTGCTTCCAGTGGATAATAGGGGATAAATGCAATCTCCTCATCCACGATCCGCGGCTTGGTTTTTCCCTTTACCAGGTCCTCTACATCCACCACCGAAATATTCTTCTCTTTCAGAAGACCTGCAAATACGCCATTCCCCGGGATCAGAGTTCCGGAAAAGGTTCCGTCATAGATCTGCTTTACGCCGCAGGACGGGCTTCGGGATTGGAGGATTGCCAGATCCACTTCCTGAACGGAAGCCAACTCGGCGCACTTCCCAGCCCCTGCTCGAAATTCCCGGTCCTTGCTTTCCCCGTTTTTATTGGTCACGACCCCCTCTACGATCTCGCAGGGAATCCGGGGCGTGGGCAGTCCGCCCTCCACCTCTGGGCAGACCTTGATCACTTCGTGCCCCTGGGTAAAGGTAAGCACCGCTTCTTCCAGATTGTTGCCGCCGTTGTATTTGCAATTGTCACCCATGAGACAGGCGCTGACTAAGATTTTCATGATTCTCTGCTTTCCGATTCCGGGGAAATATCTTTGTATGGAAATTATAGCACTCTTCCTCCCCCTTGCGCCCCTTCCGGATTTATTGTATGTTGCTACTATGATAAACGTTTGTATCGTGGAAGATGAGATTTCCCAATCCGATCTTTTAACTGAATACATTAACAAATACGCGGCTCGTACCAAGCAGCAGTTTAACATCACCTGCTTTTCCGACGGCATCGATCTGGTGGATGAGTATAAGAGCCAGTTTGACATCATCCTGCTGGATATTCAGATGAAGCACTTAGACGGCATGACGGCGGCGGAGAAGATCCGCAAGCTGGACGAGGATGTGGTGATCATTTTTATCACCTCTACGGTGCAGTATGCGGTGCAGGGCTATGCGGTGGATGCCCTGGGGTATGTCTTAAAACCCGTGCCCTATCTGCAGTTTGAGCAGCTCTTCGATAAGGCCATCACCCGGGTAAAGGCCAAGCAGCAGAAGGTTTTTATCAAGGTGACCGTGGAGGAGCGGCAGATCAAGCTGGACTGCGAATCTATTTCCTACATCGAGAGCCAGCGAAACAACGTGATCCTGCATTGCACCGACCGGGACTACGTGACAGCCGGCCCCTTAAAGCGCTTTGAGGAAATGTTAGGCTCACACGGCTTTAGCAAATGCCACAATGCCTACATCGTGAATCTCTCCTATGTAGAAGCCGTACAAAAGGAGGAGGTCTTCCTCTCCGGAGGCATCACCCTTCCCATCAGCCGCGCCCGAAAAAAGGAATTCATGGTGGCGCTGACGGAAGATATCCTCTGATCTGTATTTTATCCTTTATTTTCGGTATCTATCTTTGGTCGCAGGAATCAGTTGATTTGGTTTCCCATAATCCCATACTATGAGGTCACGCTATGGACATATCCACATTCTTAAATCCATCTGCTCTGCAGGATACCCCCAGACTTTTTACCGCTATTGCCGAGTGGCTGGCGGTTTTTGTGTATTTTAATATCTATAGCCGCAGGACCAGAGGAAAAAATTACGTGCTGCAATGCATCGTTTCTTTCCTGGTCCTTGTGCTGTACCAGTTTGTAGCCGGGCTTCTGCCGCTCGGGTTCTGGATCCCTGCCATGATCGGTGCAGTGGGCCT
>JAILDL010000073.1 GCA_024689465.1 Lachnospiraceae bacterium | reverse complement strand
TGTTGGGGCTTTTCTGTGAGCATTTCAACAGTCTATTACCATTTCGTGTTATACTGTGTTATCAGATAATCTTTCCCTTGTATTTGCCCTTATGAGCATCAGATGATCACATGGGATGATATAATACAAGGGAAAGCTTACCAGCATAAATTCCAATGATTGCAAGGCTTTGCGGGTATGCAAGTAACATATTATAAAATCAAGCGAAGCCTGTTGGAATGGTGGATATCCAATCGGAATTTAATCTGCTTACTAAGGGAAGGTGTTGCCTTCCCTTTTTAATATATGGATTCAAATAAACAGATAAAATCGGATCCAAACGGGGGGACAGGATGTATGGTCTTGCAGAAAATTTATGGATAATACCTTTTACAGGATCCTGAATTCCATCACGGATCTCGGGGGGATAGAGCCCAGATATCTTTCTGCCATTGCCTGGACCATTGCGTCCATTTCTACGGCAATGTTGAGTTTTTATGCCAAACTTCTGGAGAAATTCACAAAGCTCATTACCGAAGAAAAGAATCATTTTACACCCAAAGCAGCGGCTTCTTTGCGTCTTGCGGCCGTGATGCTGACTCCTATGTTATTGATCAACTTGTTCTTTGCCCTGGCCATGATCGGCATTACCGTGCTGTTTTCCTATCTTTTTGATTACGGAGCTTATCTGCAGGAAAAAGCGGCACAGACGAACCGCATCCAGGAAGAGATGATCGTTTTCTTTGCAGAGATCACGGAAAATAAGTCAGGACAGACCGGTGGTCATATCAAACGGGTTTCCGAGTATTCCCGCGTGATCGCGGAAGCCATGGACCTTCCGGAGGATGAAGTGGAAGAGATACGCCTGGCATCCACTATGCACGATATCGGAAAGCTCATCGTTCCCGCAGAGATCCTGGATAAACCCGGGAAACTGACCGATGAAGAATTTGCCCTCATTAAGCAGCACACCACCTATGGAGGGGAACTGCTGGAGGACGTGGAAGGTGAAGTGATGCAGCTGTCCCGAAAGATCGCTCTGGATCATCATGAGCGTGTGGATGGAAAAGGTTATCCGGCCGGCAAAAAGGCTCAGGAGATATCCCTGGCAGGGAAGATCGTGGCGGTTGCAGACGTATACGACGCACTTACCAGCAGACGAAGCTATAAGGAACCCTGGAGCGAAGCGGATGCCAGAGAAGAGATCCTGAAAAATAAAGGGACGCAATTTGATGCTGCAGTGGTAGAAGCTTTTGACAAAGGTTACAGTGAGATCCTCAAAGTAAAAAACACCTATCAGGACGGGATACAAACAACGGAGAATCGATGACAGACCTAAGAGAAGACGAGAATAAAACAACACGGTCGGAACATTTGAAAAATATCCTGGGGATCATTACGAAGTATTTTAAATGGACCCTGATCGACAGTGCCATCATAGCTGTGGTCAATGCGGCAGTCATGGTATTTCTGAAAATGCCGCACAGCATTCTGATTTCCGTGATCATGGGTATTACCAATATCATCCCCAATGTGGGTCCGGTGATCGGTGCTGTTGTCGGCGGAGTGATCCTGATGTTTTACGATGTGAAGCAGGCTTTGTGGTTTCTGATCCTTACGGTGATCCTGCAGATCGTGGATGGATTATGGTTAAAGCCTAAGCTGTTCGGTGAAAGCTTTGGCATATCCGGTGTCTGGATGCTCATCGCCATGGTCGTCGGCGGCGGCATTTTCGGTGTAGTGGGCATGGTGCTGGTGGTTCCGGTAGTAGCCATTGTTCAGTATCTGTATAAGAAAGTCTATCTGCCCTGGAAAAAAGGACAGGATGGAAGAAACGATAAATTCTGAGAGGTATGGTTGTAAACCTTATTCCGTGATAATCGCGGAATAAGGCTTTTTATTATTGTGAGGTTTCTGTATAAGTGGCTGTTTCAGCGGAGTAAGGTTAAATCATACAAAACAATAACCAAAGCGGCAAAAAGCCGCACCACTTATAAGGAGAGAGATATGAGCGAGAAAAAATTATACAGATCCCGAAGAGATCAGGTTTTTGCAGGTGTCTGCGCGGGGATTGCAGATTACTTTAGTGTAGATCCTACGTTAGTGCGACTGATCACGTTCCTGCTGATTTTCCCCGGCGGTATGAGCATCTGGGTGTATATTATCGCAGCACTGGTGCTGCCTTTGAAGCCGGCAAATGAAATATAAGAAGCCGATTTACCAAAAAATTAAGAATTCCTTTTGTACTTTGTTGCCTTCCGGTAGTAGTATCTATGGTTGGATGAAAGAAATCAAAAGATACACAAACGAAGAAACGTAACGAAAGAGGAGAGTGTTATGAAGAAAATGTTCATGATCCCTTTAATGGGCGCATTATTGTTGACGATGACCGCTTGCGGGGCAGCAGAAAGCGTGCAGCCGGAGATAACCGCAGTCGAAACGACTGCGGCCGAAACAACTGCTGCTGAGACAACTGCTCAAACAAGCGAAGAGACTGCAACCGAAGAGACTGCAAGCGTAGGCCTTGCCAATCCCTGGCGCGAGATCACGGAAGAGGAGGCGATGCAGTATGCACCCAATATGTTTTCTGTTCCGGAAGGCGCCCAAAATGCGGTATGGAGCGTCATGGAAGCAGAGGAAGAACCCCTGGTGCAGGTAATGTTTGATCTGGACGGGAATACCTTTACTGCAAGAGAGCAGGTGACCGGAGATGAGTACAAGGATATTTCCGGTGTATATTATGAATGGGATGCAGAAGATACCGGTACGTTAGCAGGCTGGGGAACCGGCCTTATGGAAGGAAAGTTCTATCGCCATATCGGTGACGAAGGCTATACCGACCTGGCTACCTGGTTCGATGTGGAGATCGGTATTTCCTATTCTCTTACCGTAACGGCGGCTGACCTGGAC
>JAILDL010000053.1 GCA_024689465.1 Lachnospiraceae bacterium | reverse complement strand
CCCTTGATCACCTTTAAAAGCTCCGGAAAATACTGATCGGTCTCCCGGATCGTCCGATAGATCCGCTCTCTGCTAAGCCCCCAGCTCATAGTCGTTAAGTTATTGCACCGATCCAGGCATTTGACGAGGGATGCTTTGGGGTTTTCAGCGATTGCCTTAAAGTAGGCCTTCATCACCTGATCCCGGTTTTCCGGCGTCGTATTATCATGCGTCAGCAGTCTTACCAGGTGCTTGATTTCGTCATTGACCGGCAGATCCGCCTCTGTTTTGCCACAGTCCTCGATGACATCATGGAGCATGCAGGCTGCCAGGATCTCATCCTCGCAGATTCCCATGGAAATGGCATGGCAGGCAAGATTAAGCGGATGGTAGATATAGGGAATATTCGAACGCTTCCGCTTCTGTCCGGCATGGGCCTCCACCGCAAAGTCCACCGCTTTCATCGTGTTCTTTAACTTCAAAGCTTTAGCCGTAGTCTTAACAAAGGTTCGCATATGTTCCCAATCGTATATGGTATCCTTTGTTTTAAACAGCCCCTGTTTATCTTCCAGAAGAGATGATACCGATACGTCCAAAGCCTCTGCCAGACGGATCAGTTTCTTAGTTTCCGGTATGTACTCGTCTCTTTCCCAGGATGATACGGCCTGGAAACTGATCCCCAGTTTCTCTGCCAGCTGCTCCTGTGTCATTCCTTTGCCTTCTCTTGCGGCTCTGATATTCTGACCAAAACTCATTAGTTCCTCCTCTATCATGGATCCATCTCTTTGTTACAGGTTCATCATAGAAAGCTACTACCTATCATTGTAGCAAGTAGGAGTTTATATTTCATCAAAGTTCTCAAGCAGGACTTGAGTTACATAAGCCTTCGTCTTTATTTCACCTTCATCCGATGGGTACATACACCTGCCATCGCTTCCAGGTAAGAATCACCAAAGCCATGTCCCTCACCGGGAAATACGATCAATTGGCCCTGTTTATATGCTTCTTTCAGCCTTTCGGAATAAGATAGGTTCACCAGTGCGTCTGCATCTCCGTGGAAGATGGTTGCCGGCCCCTGATAGCCGGCTGCTTTTTCAAAAACATCGTAGTCCGGAAGCGTATCCCGGAAACATTTGCCCAGGCGTACGCCCATACAGTTGATCTGGTCATCCACATATTCCCAGCGCATGTTTTTCCAGTCATTCGGAATGCAGAACGCAGGAAACTCCAAAAATACCCCTGCGATATCATCGATCTCAGGAGCAGTAAGTCCCGTTACAAAACCGCCCTGGCTGGCGCCAAAAAGATATACCTTATCCTGACGTACCCAGGGAAACTTTCGAATTTCTTTTACCACCTGCTTCAGATCTTCCTGTTCCGAAGGGATCGTCATATCAGTGGTTACTCCGGAACTTTTAATATTCACTCCTCCGGAGCAAAAATCATAGCAAAAGACCGCAACGCCTCTTTTCGCCACACACTCCGCTTCCGGACGCATCGCAATACTGCTTCCGTTAAAGCCATGAGACATGATCACCAAAGGATGCGGTCCTTCCTTTTCAGGTCGGTACAGTTCTCCGTAGATTTTTTTATCCTCATATGTGAACCACATGGATTCCCTTGTATATACACAGGGTTTTACATAAATCCGGATCGTTACACCATTATCTCCGTTTCCCTGTACTTCTCCGTATAGTTCTCCGTCTACGAGACCCGCCAGGACCTCACTATCAGTAACAATCGTCGGAACCGTATGGATCCCATCTTCACCGGCAGCGCCGTTATTTTCTATAAACACCTTGCAAGGCGTGCCGGTACAGTCCTCACCTTCCAGTACATATCGTGCAGACAGGTAAAAGGATCCATCTGCTGTCTTTTTCTGGCAGTCCACACCGCTGGATAATATCTTCCCCTTAAAATACGGAGACTCTGCTGTTCCGTGAAACCGCAGGAAGTTTACTTCCTCCCGTTCTCCTTTCACATTTGAACAGTCGTCCAGTTCTACATGAATTTCAAAAATAGGTTCCCGCATTGCTATACTCCAAGTTGTCCTGTCGTTTTCTGTAATGACCTTTTTGAAATAAGTCTTAGAAATTATTACCGTTCCAGCCCCAGTCGGTTCCGCCCTGATAGCGGACATACAAATGATCCGGCTTAATTCCAAGCAGTTCTTCATAAATGCCGCTCAGCTGCTTCGTCATATTTGCATAAGCATCTTTGGAAGCATCACCGAAGATCTTCACTTCTACGAACGCGGTAGGCTGAGATCCGTCTCCCTTAAAATACATGGGGATTCCACCTTCGATGGCCACCATCAGCCAACTCTCGCTCTTTCCGGGGATCGCCTCGATGGCTTTCCCAAGGCGTGCCTTTAACAGTTCCTCTTTGTCAGGTGTTACGGTTACATTGGTTTTTGTGGAAATAAACGGCATATGAATACCCTCCTGTTTTTAATGGTTTTTCTTACTCATCATTGTTTTTATCATCATCTTCAGCATCATCGTCTTCTTCATCCGCGTCCGGCTTTTCATCCTCACCAAACTCCGAAAAGATCAGTGCCCATTCTGCAGCATCGATCTTGCCATTATCATTTAAGTCAAATGCCGCGTGTTTCAGTCCCGGTCCATATTTATCCATGCTGCTACCTCCTTATTCTTTTCCGATCCTTCTTTGTGCTCATGTCTCAAATTACCTCTGATTTTGCCTTTTTTATTATACTATTGCGGCGGGTCAGCGCGCCATCTTATTCTGCCTGCTTTAACTTGCACAGCACGCCATACTCCAGCACCAGAACCACCTTGCCCTTAGCCTTTTTCCCGATCATGTCATACATGCGTCCGGCACTTATCGATTCGCCCATAACCGTCCGGGGGCTGTTTGCTACATAGCCCACCTTTCCCAGACCTTCCACTTCTACCTGGATCGCTTCCCGATCTAATTCGTTATCCTTGTCCTTACGGAGTTTGACCTTCATTCCCTCCTTGAAAAATTCCTGGCCATAATAGTGATTGGTTCCTGCGATCGTAAAATAAATGTCCTTCATCTATGTACCTCCATTTGTTACTGATATTTTCTTGGTTGTACACAGCCTACCAAACTTTCAGTCCCATAAAACTGCCTGCTATATCGAACAAATCTCGAACATAAAGAAAGCCCCAGATTTCAAAAAATCTGGGGTTTCATTGTTCTCATCATTTATCTCTGGAATACAAAACAGAATTGATCGCATATTGCATGATGTCCTCCGGCGCTGTCTGGGGACTGATCCATTGTTCGATCATTTCCTCCGGAAGGATTACCGGCATTCGGTCATGAAACCGGGCAAGTTCTGCTGAAGGCTCCTTTGTCAGGATCGTAAACACCGGCAGGGCATTCTCCAGATGATAGAGGCCGCAAAGCCAGGTCGTGGATTCTCCGGCAGGTTGAAACAAATACTTATCGCCTGTCTTTGTCTTTCCATCCGCCGTCTTTAGATGCTCCCATTCAAAATAATAGGAGGCAGGGATGATACAGCGGTGTTTTTTCCAATCCTCTCGAAAAAGGGGCTTTTCAGAAGCAGTTTCACTACGGGCATTTACAACGGGAGTTTTGCTGTTTGGTAAGCTGTAGCCCCATTTCATAGGGAAGGCAGACTTTTCGCCCTTTTGATTCATGGCGATGACCGCGACCAGATCGGTAGGCCGCACTTCACCCTCCGAAACAAAGGCTTTTCCGTATTGGTCCAAAAAGCGCTCGATCAGAGCTGATGAACGTGCCTTTTCTATAATCTCCGAGATTTCGGAATTGTCGGAAGCAATGTAATATCGTGTGCACATGATCGTCCTGTTTTGGGTCAGAACCTGACTCCCGTCATCAGTATTCTTTCAGGATCTCTACCTGAATGGAAAGATCCAGCAAACCGGCAAAGGTATCGGCGTCGCTTTCCTTTCCTACGATGGTGCCGTAATGCACAGGGATCGCCACCTTCGGCTTCATGATGTTCACTGCTTCCGCCGCTTTCTTTGCATCCATGGTATAGGTTCCGCCAACAGGGATCAGTGCGATATCGCACTGCACCTTCTTCAGTTCCTCCGTTGCGTCCGTATCCCCTGCAACATAGATCCGGCCATGAGAGGTGTTCAGGATATAGCCCACCCAGGCATTTGACTTTGGATGGAAGGGCTTCAGGATATTATAGGCAGGAACCGTTTCCAGGGTAATCCCTGCAACGGTCAGGGTTTCTCCGGGCATCACGGTTTCGATCTTTTTTACCTTGCCGGCCTTTTCCTGCGCTTTCTTAAAGCACTTTTCCGGAACCACCAGCGTTGTGCAG
>JAILDL010000037.1 GCA_024689465.1 Lachnospiraceae bacterium | reverse complement strand
AAGTGGCGTGGGTCAGGAAGGTAAAAGCTATATCGCCTTTGGATTTGGTGTGCTTGGGATGGCTTTTGCTTTAGCGTGTGTTAGAAAATGCACGGATAGTGTATGGTTGTGCGTATTGCTGCATTGCATCGTTAATGCTTCGGGCGGAGTTTACGATATTAATGACAGCGTTTTGGGAAATGCAGTGATGGCAGGCATTATGATTGTGATCACGCTATTTATTGTATATTTGAATGATAAGAAGAAGTTTTTTTGATACAGGAACGGGTTTCATTGATGGATCGGGGGAAACATGAGAAAAGAATTATTGGGGGTATTCAGCGGATTTCCGGAACACCATTTTCCGGAAGAGATTGCGGAAAGACTGCGGGCAGAGCTGACGGACAGAGACAGCATCGTGTTCATCACGGCCTGTCCGGCTGCGTATGAGCAAAACGATGCGGACTGTGAAGGCATGTATGAGATGTTCGCAGAGCAGGGGCTTCCCTATGGGATGCACACCGTGCTCGATCAGCGTACGGATCCGGAGAAAGCAAGGGAACTGGTTAAACAGGCAGACTGCATTTTTCTCATGGGAGGAGGCGTCTGCAAAGAGCAGCTGGCGCTGCTGCGGGAAAAGGGCTGCTATGATGCCCTGAAGGATTCTCATGCAGCGATCTTTGGCGTGAGTGCGGGCGCAATGAACATGGCATGTCAGACCGTGGATTTTCATGACTCCCTGGAAGCCTTTGATGGCCTTGGGTTTACCAACCTTACGGTGAGCTGCCACCATGACGAGACAGATACCTGGCGCTACGAACAGACTCTGCGGATGTCCGAGGACCGCATAGTGTATGCCATGGAGGATCGAAGTGCGTTCTTTATCAAAAAGGGAAAGATCGATGCGATCGGAACGATCTGCCGGGTAAAAAACCGGGAACTGCGCGCACTGTCAGAGGAAGATAGAAAGGAGCTGGAACAGGACGAGTTTCGGAGGATCTTTGACACGATCCCGGACCAGTTTGATAAATTCCGGCCCAGGTACAGTGAGGAACTGTTTGCTTTTCTAAACGCTGAAGCGGGGATCGGACCCGGTAAGCGTGTTCTGGAGATCGGCCCGGGAACCGGGCAGGCGACGGAACCGGTGCTTCGGACCGGATGTGAATACCATGCCATCGAGCTGGGGGAGCATCTGTACCGCAAGATGAAAGAGAAGTATGGCGATCTGCCAAACTTTCACATTGTGAACGATGATTTCATCACCCATGATTTTGGGGATATGCAATTTGACATGATCTATTCGGCGGCTACGATCCAGTGGATCCCGGAGGAAGTGGCCTTTTCCAAAACCTTTGATCTTCTAAAGCCCGGCGGGGTGCTGGCGATGATGCTGACCAGGTCCGAATACAGATCGAACAACGAGGCGCTTTATGAAAAGATCCAGGCGCTGTACGAGCGCTATTATAAGCCGGATATTCCCTATATGCATGGAAAATTCCGGTATTTAGCCGCACCGGAATATGGATATACCGAGGTTACAAGGCACGAGTTTTCAGGACAGCGGGCGTTTGATGCAGAGGAGTATGTGGCGTTTTCCGGAACCCATTGCGATCACATGGTCATCCCGGAGCCTTTGCGGACAGAGTTCTTTGAAGGCCTGCGAAAAGCGGTGCTGGATGCGGGCGACCGGATCGTATTTAACGATACCTATGTGCTGTACCTTACGAAGAAACCGGACTGATCGAAGATACAATCTACTCGTAAGGGATCAGAGGGATCGATAACTGCACATGGGTGCCCTGGGGATGATTGTGCAGCACCTTCAGATAGTATTTTTCTCCATAGAACAGCCGGATCCGCTTGGCGATGTTTAGAAGAGCAATGCTGCGCTGGGATTCCAGCATGGGAGAGCTGAGATTCTGATTAAGGGTTTGAAGGGCTTCGTCGGTCATACCCACCCCATTGTCAGAAACGCTGATGGCCATGGTATCCCCCTCTTCCAGAGACAGAGAGATTTCGATCATGCATTTATGATCCAGCCCTTCCATGCCGTGGGTGAAGACGTTTTCCACCAATGGCTGCAACAGGAGGGGCAGGATCTCATAGGACGTGGCATCAAAGGATTCGGGCAGGGTGATCCGATAGTCAAAGCGGTCTTCAAAACGCATTTTCTGGATCTGCAGGTAATTTACGATGTGATTGAGCTCCTGCTCGATACTGGCTTTGGTGGAAATGGTATTTTCCAGTACATAGTGGAGGCATTTGCCCAGCATGCTCACCGTGGCCGATACCTGGTAATCCTTGTTGGACAGGGCAAGCATCCGGATCATCTCCAGTGTGTTGTAGATAAAATGGGGGTTGATCTGGCTGGTAAGCAGCTTAAATTCCATTTCCCGCTGGTTGTTTTCGTATTTTTCCTTGCGAAGCTGTTCTTCGTAGATCTCTGCTTCCGTTTCCTGGACATTTTGGATCATGTGCTTGATGTCCCGGAACGTTTCGGACAGTTCGTCCTTTCCTTCAAAGGAATCCATGATATTGTAATTGCCGTTGCTGGCCTGGTGGGTGGCGCTGCGAAGGATCTCAATACGCCGGCTCAGCGCTTTGGTGTAAAAGATGATGCCCCATAAAGCCACCGCAAAGGAGAAGATGATGATGAGACTGCTCAGAAGGAGCAGTTTTTTTAATGTGCCCAGCAGAGAAAAATCCAGGGTACTGATGTAGATGGTATCGGTGGATTTGGGGATGAGCAGAGAGTTGACGCAGCCAAAGGCCTTCTTTTCGTGATATTCATAGAGCCCCTGATCGGAATAGGCAGAATCTGCATAGTCGATGGGCAGGAAGATCTCGCTTCCCTGATCGGAGCGGGTGGTGGAAAAGAAGATGGGGGCCTGGTTTATATGCAGACAGGTATACAGGTTGTTGTTCCGGATCCGGTTCTTCAGATAATTGTTGCTGATCCCGATGGTCAGGATGGCGGTATCCCGGGAATGCAGAAGGGGAATATAGCGGACCTGGGTGAGCTCTTTGGTCTCCGGATTTTCACACCAGATGATGTCTGCTCCGTAGCGAAGCCTGGAAATATAGGCCTCCCGGATCTGAGGGGTTACCTGCTTGATATACCGGGCATCCACAATGGTGGGATTGGTGGTATATACGGCGATCTCGGAAATAAAAGCCTTGGTGTCGTGATAGTTTTTTAAACGGGGGTAGGAGTTTAAGACAAAGGAAATGTTTTCCTGATCGGAGAGATCGGATTGCAGCAGATCCTGCAGGACCTTGTCGCTGATCAGATCGTCCGAGATGGCGTTAACATCCAGAAAACAGTCCAAAAGCAGGGAACGGACCCGCAGGTTGTCGGACCACATCTGATCCTGGGCACTTTCGTAGGTGGACTTAAACAGCACAGAGGACAAAAAGGCACCGATGGTCAGGGTCGGTACCAGCAGGGCAACGACCACAATGCTCAGGATCTGTTTGCGTATGCCGTTTTGAAATAACCATTCATAGAATTTATTGATCAGTTTTTTTCCCATTTCGAAATCTCTTCTTATATTCTGCGGGGGACATGCCCGTTATCTTGCGGAATTTCTCATGGAGGGCATCCACGTTTCGGTAGCCCACCTGCGCCGCGATCTCATAGACCTTAAGCTCGGTTGTTTCCAATAGCTGTTTCGCGCGGTTCACCCGCACCTGATCCAGATAGGCGTTAAAGTTAACGCCCATATGGCTGGTAAACACCTTTCCCAGATAGGAACTGTTGTAGCCAAACAAGGCCGCCAGACTTTCCAGCTTCAGATTTTCCATGTAATTATGGCGGATGTAGTCCGCTACTTCATCTGCGATGGTATCGCTGGAAGAGGACTTTAAGGTCTTTAGGATCACCAGCAGATTTTCCTCATAGAAATGCAGGATCTGATACAGGTAATATCGGTTCTGGATAAACTCGATGATCTGCGTATTTCCGGGCAGCTCCACCGAAGCAGGATACAGCTTAAAGGAAATCTGTTCCTTGATGCGGATAAAAAGATCCGCCAGAAAGATCTTCAGATCGGCAATGCTCCGGGAAGAGTAATACAGATCTCCTTCCAGTTTCTCCAGCGTAAGCCGGATGGAAGAGGGATTATGGGTCAGGACTGCTGTGGTAAAGGCAGAGCAGTAGGTTTCCAGCAGCTCTTCCGGGAGGAAGTTTTGGAAACGACCCTCTTCGGGCAGTGCACGATAATCGATGGAGTGCTGATTGGCCTTGCAGAAGAAGCGTCGTTCCATGAGCTGCAGCGCTTCCTTATAGGACCAGGCGATCTGATACAGGTCATTTACGCTTCGGCCGCAGGTCAGGAAAAGAGAATCCAGGGGCGATCCCTTCTGCAGAGACTGCTCCTGGTTGATCCGTTCCACGAAACGGTCAAACTGGGACAGGGCAAAGGATCCCTTGAGAATGATCACCTCATTGTTGTGAATGGTAAGGGTCTCAAAATCCGTGTGATTCTGGTTGCTGACACGGAGCATGGACGGCAGATTGTAGGAAATATCCGCGATGCTGTGGCTGAACTTCTCGTACAGGACTACCTTATAAACATCGCTGTGAAAGTTTAGAAGCTCCAGATCTCCGGAAGAAAGGGGGCCTCCCTGCGTCAGCAGTTCGTAAAGGATATTCTGCCGGAGCTTTTCGTTTTGCTGCAGGATGGTGCGCTTTTGCTGCCGCTCTTCATCCAGCTGCACATACAGTTCCTTCAGATCGCTTTCCAGCTCCGCTTCGTCAATGGGCTTGGTCAGGTAGAATTTCACATCGTAGCGAATGGCTTCCTGCGCAAATTTAAAGTCGGAATAGCCGCTTAAGATGATAACTTTTCCCGGATAATGGGCTTCCCGGGCACGGCGGATCACTTCCAGACCGGAAAGTCCGGGCATTTTAATATCCAGCAGGACCACATCCGGTTCCTTCTTCAGGATCAGATCCAGCGCCTGTGTGCCATCGGACGCTTCCCCGATAATGTCAAAGCCGGCCTGTTTCCAGTCAATGATGTAATGCAGGCCCTGCCGTATGATCTTTTCGTCATCTGCGATCAAAACAGAATACATGTTAAACCTCACTGAAAGGACAGGATCTCTACGCCGTATCCTTCTAACTTAAGGGTACCACAATATGTCTCCTGAGAGAAAACACTGTGCCCCTCTTTTTCGAGATGGAGGGTAACCGCATGGGGATTGGTATTGACGTAGATGCGGTGCTCTTCTCCCAGATCCCGGAGGACGATGCCGGCTTCTTCCGGATACCGGGGAAAGATCCCTTTTTCTGCCAGCAGATCCGGCAGGAGAACCTTTAAAACATCCTCTGATGCGGGAACCCCCAGATAAATGGCTTTTCCGCCCCGGTATTCAGTGCAGGAAACGGCGCAGGGGCGCTCCCACGGCGTATCTTCGTAGTACCCCAGAACACGGGCGGTCACAGGCTCCAGAAACTCGTGATAGTTTACGGGGATGCCCGTTTCCTTATCTTCCAGATGCAGTGTGACATCTCTGCGGGCAACGTCGATGGCTTCCTTTTCCAGACCACCGGCATTCACACTGGGATTATGGGTGCGGGAGCGGTCAAAGCCCTTTACCCGGATCCCGAATTCTTCCGAAAGAAGGCCGGGAAGGGGTGTGGAAAAGGCCTGGTTATGTTCATCCACTTTAGCAGAAAAAGCAGTCATGATCACGGTCGTATGTTCTTTTAACAACCGGTCGACAGTCTTTTTGGAAGCGGGATCCATGACACAGTGTCCGGGAATGAGCACCACATCATAGGAAGTATCCACTTGCCGCAGATCTACGATGTTGCAGTCCAGGTTCATATGAAACAGTGTTTTGTAGGTCTCCATGATCTGGCGGGTATAGGGAGTAGAGTAGTAATCCTTTCCGTAATCCGAAACCAGCAGGCTTTCATAGGAGTAGGCGATGGCGATCCGGGGGGAAGGGATCCGGGGAAACAGCTGCAATTGGTTTAGCACCTGGGCTTCCCGGGAGATCCGGGCAAATTCCTCCCATTTAAAAGTGACAGACCCGTCATGATCCACCAGGCCGAATACGTATTGCTCTTCCCCGCCCAGCATGGTGCGGTAGGTCCAGGCACAGACCACCTGGGCCCGGTAGATATAGGAAAGATAGGTGTACATCCGCATGGCTCCGGGAGGGCAGGAGTAATCGCCGAAACCGCCGGTCTGAAATTCCAGGTCCCAGATAGGCTTTTTCAGTTCCCCGCAGCGGTAATCGCTGCAAAAGCAGGCCCCCAGGAAACCCTCTTCCAGTTCCGGATTGGTTCCCGGATAAAAGCCCTGTCCCGGATAGTCCATCACATAGCGGTAGGTTTTGGGGTAGTCATACCCCACACCGGGATTTTCCGCCCAGTGATTGCAGGACGTCAGAGCCTGTGGCGCCATATTTTTGATCGTTTCGGCCAGCCCCTTCTGATATGCCAGGATCTCATCGGAAAAGAACCGCTTCATATCCAGATAGCGTTCCGGAGCACCTTTCCCCAAAGCATTTTCAGGGAAACAGATGGCAGAGAAAGCTGCTTCCTTTCTTGACCATCGCTTGGCAGCCCAGGCTTCGTTTAGGGCATCAATGGAGCCATACTTTTTTTCCAGCCATTTCGTAAAACGGACCCGGGCCGTTTCCGAATAGGAATGGTAGCCGCTTCCCAGCTCGTTGCAAAGTCCAAAGCCCAAAAGGGCCGGATGATCCTTATAACGGGAAGAAAGGGTGGAAGCCAGCCGATAGGCGTACTTTTGAAAGAAAGGATCCCCCACATCCTCCATATAACGGGTGTTGGCGTTACACCGGATCCCTTCTTTCGTGACGATATCGATGGAAGGATACTTTAGATGCAGCCAGGTGGGAGCGGGACGGGTGGGAATATCCAGAAATACCCCGATGCCCCGTTCGGCGCACAGGGAAAAGACCCGGTCCATCCAGTCAAAGGTAAATACACCTTCCCGGGGCTCAAAACTGTCCCAGCACAAGTGGCCCAGGCGGATGAAAGTAAAGCCGGCTTGCTGCATCCGGTCCAGATCCCGGATCCATTCCTCCTCCGACCAGTCGTGGGGATGATAATTGGTCCCGGTATATAAAAGTGACGGTTTGAACATAACTACCTCCAAAGTCGTTTTGATCCGTATTTTCCTCATAATAGCAACTTTGACAGGGGATGAGTGCCGTATAAATCGGATGCAAAATACCCCGAAAATTCTAGGTCTGCGGGAAAGAGCGAATAATCGGGGCAATACCCTTTGAATTTCCTCGGTTTTTCAGGGATTTGGGCGATGCTAGAATCGGTGTAACAACCGAAAGAAGGAGAGGGCGAAGCGATGCAAAAGAACGTGCCGACAGGCAAACGTCCCAGCAAAGAGGGGTACCTGATGTTTTTGACGGTATTACCCTTTTTGATCTTAAGTTTTATTTTTTCCTATTTTCCCTTGTCCGGGTGGATCTTTGCCTTTTTTGATTACCGGGCACCCTTAAAACTATCCCAGTGTGAATTCGTGGGATTTAAGTGGTTTGTGGCCTTATTTGCCAACAAGACCCAGTTGTCCCAGCTCTGGCAGGTGATGAAGAACACCTTTGCCATGAGCAGCCTTGGAATCCTGACCAGCGTGATCCCCATGTTTTTTGCCATTTTTTTAAATGAGATCCGCAACAAACGATTCAAGGCGGTGGTACAGACGCTGACCACGATCCCCAATTTTATCAGTTGGGTGCTGGTGTATTCCGTCGCATTCAGCCTTTTTGCGGAAAGCGGTCTGTTTAATTCCCTCCTGCAGCAGTACGGCCTGATCACAGCGCCCATCAAGTTTCTGGACAGCGATAAGCACACCTACCTGAGTATGCTGTTGTGGTCCCAATGGAAGAATGTAGGCTGGGGCGCCATCATGTATCTGGCCGCAGTCGCAGGCATCGACCAGGAACTGTACGATGCGGCGAAGGTAGACGGCGCGGGGAGATTTGCGCTGATGCGTCATATCACCCTGCCGGCCCTGCTGCCTACCTATTTTGTGCTGCTGATGCTGTCGGTGGCCAACTTCTTAAACAACGGCATGGACCAGTATTTTGTGTTCCAGAATGCCTTTAATAAAAATCACATCCAGGTGCTGGACTTGTATGTGTACAATATCGGTATTTCCGGAAACAGCATCTCCATTGCGACGGCGATCAGCATGCTCAAGAGCCTGGTCAGCATCTCGCTTTTGTGCGTGGTGAACTTCCTGTCGAAAAAGACCCGTGGCGAAGCCATTTTTTAGGAGGAAAAGGAAATGAAAAAGAAAAGGATAAGTGGCTCGGACCTGCTTTTTCACACAGGGAACTACCTGTTTTTCACCATTTTTACCATCCTGTGTGTGTACCCCTTTTATTACATTCTGATCAATACCATCAGCGACAATACCATGAGCGCCAACGGCCTCATACGGTTTTTACCGGCGCACATCCATCTGGACAATTACCGGCAGATCCTGAAGCTGGACGGACTGATCAGCGCAGCGGCAGTGACCCTGGGAAGGACCGTGATCGGAACGATCTGTACGGTGTTGGCATCCGCGTTTCTGGGCTTTATGTTATCCCAGGAGAAAATGTGGAAGCGAAAGTTCTGCTACCGCTTCTTTGTGGCGACCATGTATTTTAACGCAGGCCTGATCCCCCTGTATCTGACCATGAAAAATCTCCATCTGCTGAACAATTTCCTGGTCTATATCGTACCCGCCATCGTGCAGCCCTTTAACATCATCCTGGTAAAGACCTATACGGAGTCCATCCCCAAATCCCTGCAGGAAGCGGCAGAGATTGACGGGGCCGGATTTTTAAAGATCTTCTGGAAGATCATGCTCCCGGTATCCAAGCCGATTTTGGCAACCATTGCCATCTTCTCGGCGGTGGGACAGTGGAACTCCTTTCAGGATACGCTGATCTATGTTACCAATAAGGAACTGTTTACGTTACAATACTTGCTGTATACCTATATTAATCAGGCCAATTCCCTGGCGACCATGATCAAGAACAATACCAGCGGAACGTCCCTGAATATGGCGTCTCTAATGAATCAGCAGACGCCCACCTCCATCCGCATGACCGTTACGGCGGTGGTGGTGATCCCGATCCTGCTGGTATATCCGATGTTTCAGAAGTATTTTGTAAAAGGGATCATGATCGGGTCTGTAAAAGGATAGGAAATGCCTGTGAATCTCTAGATGAGTACCGGCAAAAATCTAGGTGCTCTTCAAAATAAGAATTTTTCCTGTAAATGTAGTGCGATTTTCGATGTTTTGGCTAAAAAAGGCGGATGCTACCATTTACATAACAGTGAACGGGACGTGGGAAGAGACCGACCCGTGAGATGCGAAAAGTAAAGAAAAAGAGGTAGAGAGATGAAGAAGAAGGTATTAAGTGTACTGCTCAGTCTGTCTATGGTATGTGCCATGCTGGCCGGTTGCGGCAGCAGCTCGCAGCCTGGGGCAACCGATACGCCCGCGGCAGATACGCAGCAGACCGACAACTCGGCGGAGGCCGCGGCAGAGACAGAAACCACCGGCAAGTATGAGAAATTCATTACGGTGGATGTGTTTGATCAGCAGGCCAACTACCAGGGCATTCAGTCCGGATGGTTTGGCGAGATCGTAAAGCAGAAATTTAATATGGAACTGAACATTATCGCACCCAATGTAGCAGGCGGCGGCGATACCCTGTATCAGACAAGAAGTGCGGCAGGGGATCTGGGAGATCTGATCATCATGACCTGTGCGGGAGGAAAACTCCAGGATCTGGTAACCGCAGGTCTGGTCATAGATTTGACGGATTATCTGCCCGGCCACGAAAACCTGTTAAAATATCAGGATGCGCTGGAATATACCAGCGAGTGCATGTGTAAAGATGCAGGCATTTGGGCCGTTCCTTCGGAGGTATCCGAGCGAAGCGCCACCACCCCTCTTGGTGGCACCCAGCTCAATTCCGGACACTATCTGCGCTGGGATCTGTATAAGGAACTGGGCTATCCCGAGATGAATAACTGGGACGACCTGCTGAACATTATGAAGGATATGCAGGAACTTTGCCCCGAGAGTGATTCCGGCAAGAAGACCTATGCCTTCTCCCTGTTTGCAGACTGGGACGGTGATTACATGAATGCCGCCAGCTATATGGCAGCTTATTACGGCTACGGTATCATCGGATATGCCATGAACAAGGCGGATAATTCCGAACCCTCCGTAAGCTTGCTGGATGACGAGTCTACCTATATGAAGGGCCTGGAATTCTTCTTTAAGGCAAATCAGATGGGACTTCTGGATCCGGAATCCACTTCCCAGAACTACGATACCCTGGCATCCAAGTACAGAGACGGTGCGATCCTGTATTCCACCTATCCCTGGCTGGGACAGGCTGCTTACAATACCCAGGACCATCTGGATCAGGGCAAGGGCTTTGAACCGGCATCCATGAGTGACAACGAATTCTACGATTGGGGCTGCTACTCCAAGGGTAATCCCAACAATGCCGTGATGATCGGCAGCAAAGCGGAAGATCCGGAACGTTTGATGGACTTCATCGACTGGTTATATTCCCCGGAGGGCATCTGCCTCTCCACCGGTCAGACCTCCGGTTCCTGCGGCTTTGAAGATCTGATGTGGACCATGGAAGACGGCCGTCCGGTTCTCACCGATTTCGGTCTGGAATGCTATACCACCAACGATGCCCAGATGCCGGCAGAGATGGGCGGCGGTACCTTTACCGACGGTATCTCCCAGTTAAACTATAAGACCATCTCCGATGGCGAGATCAATCCCAATACCGGTTTCCCCTATAACTTTACCCTGTGGGATTCCTATAATGAGATGAATGTGCCGGAGGTCTATGCAGACTGGCAGGAGAAGATGGGCGCTAAGAACCCTCTGGAGTATTTCATGGATCATGACATGGTAGTGGTCAGCCCCGGAAGCGGCTATGCGACTCCTTCCGAGCCCACCGAGATCTCCAATATGCGTGCTCAGGTTCGCGAGATCATCAAGGATTATTCCTGGAGAGCCGTATTTGCAGCAGATCGGGCAGAATACGATCAGATCGTAGAGGAGATGAAGAGCATCGTAAACGGTCTGGGCTATGAAGAGATCCTGGCCTACGATCTGCAGTGTGCAGAGGAAGAAAAACAGGCGCGGATCGCAGTGACCCAGTAAGAAATGACAGGCGGCACTTGTTTGGATAGGAAGAGAACACTTCCGCGAATGTAAGGAACAGGGATATGCAACAATACTTGCATATCCCTTTCTTTTTGAGATAAAAAAGTAAGAGAAAGAAGGAAACGGATCATGTTGGATGAAAAGAAACTGGTACAGGTAGTTCCAAGCCCCAGACAGCTGCGGCTGCAGCAAATGGAATTTTATGCCTTCGTGCACTTTACGGTAAATACCTTTACGGGACTGGAGTGGGGAGACGGTACAGAACCGGAAACCATTTTTGCCCCCCGGAAGCTGGATGCCATGCAGTGGGTAAAAGCCGTAAAAGACGCAGGAATGAAAGGCCTGATCCTGACCTGCAAACACCATGACGGATTCTGCCTTTGGCCCAGTGCCTATACGGAGCATACGGTAGCAGGCAGTCCGTACAAAGAAGGAAAAGGAGATGTGGTACGGGAAGTAAGCGATGCCTGCAAGGAAGCAGGGATCGCCTTTGGCGTCTATCTGTCCCCCTGGGATCGCAACAGCAAGCTCTATGGGACCGGAACCGCTTACGATGACTATTTCGTAGCCCAGCTCACAGAACTCCTTACCGGGTATGGGCCCATCTGTTCCGTGTGGTTTGACGGAGCCTGCGGAGAAGGAGAAAACGGTAAAAAGCAGGTCTATGACTGGGACCGGTATTATGCCGTGATCCGTAAGTTGCAGCCGGATGCCTGTATCCATGTTTGTGGACCGGATATCCGCTGGTGCGGAAATGAGGCAGGGCACACCAGAGAAGCGGAGTGGAGCGTGGTGCCGTTAAGAACCCGGGATACGGAAAAGATCGCAGAAAACAGCCAGCAGGATGACTCAGTGGAATTTCGTGAGAGAACGATCCGGGCGCAGGATGCGGATCTTGGCAGCAGAAGCGTGCTGGAGGGGGAGACAGAGCTGATCTGGTATCCTGCGGAAGTCAATACGTCCATCCGTCCCGGCTGGTTTTACCATCCGGAAGAAGACGATCAGGTGCGTTCCCTGGAGGAACTGGTACATATTTATTTGAATTCCGTGGGAGGAAATGCCACCTTTCTGTTAAATATCCCGCCGACACCCCTGGGGCTGTTTCATGAAAAAGATGTAGAGCGGTTAGCGGAGCTGGGAAGCTTTATCCGGGAGGCCTTCCGGAACAATATCCTTCCGGATGCAGAGCTGACATCTGAGCAGGCACAGGAAGGCCATGGGATAGAACAGGCGCTTTTGGATGATTATGATACCTATTACAAAACTTCGGATGGTGTAAAGGAAGATGTGATCACCATATCCCTTCCAGAGAAGATGCCCCTTACGTATCTGGTCCTTAAGGAAAATCTCCGTATGAGCCAGCGCATCGAAGGCTTTGAAGTGCTGGATGGAGAAGGCAACCGGTTATATGAAGGAAGCGTTGTGGGCTATAAAAAAATCATACCTTTAGAAGAAGTGGTGACCGACCGATTATATTTACGGATCACTGCTTCCAGAGTATGCCCCACATTGGCGTTTCTGGGCCTGTATCACAAATGATGTTTTTGCGCTGGATTTCTGCAGGCAAACATGGGAAAATAGAGGAAACCATGGGAGATAAATGGGAAGGAGCTACGAACATGCAAACCGTAAAAGATGAATCCAATCGCAAAAAGATCATTATCCATACCAGCATCCTGGGAATCCTGGCCAATGTATTTCTGGCGGGTTTTAAAGCAGTGATCGGTATACTTTCTCATTCCATCGCCATCGTACTGGATGCGGTCAACAATATTTCCGATGCCTCCGCGTCCCTGATCACCATCATCGGTACGAAGCTGGCCGGTAAAGAGCCGGACCGCAAGCATCCCTTCGGGCACGGTAGGATCGAATACCTCAGTGCCATGGTGATCTCCATTCTGGTCATGTATGCCGGTATCACCTCTCTGGTGGAATCGGTCAAGAAGATCATTCACCCGGATACGCCGGATTACAGCACCGTTGCGCTGGTGATCGTGGCAGTGGGTGTGCTGGTCAAGTTTTTCCTGGGTCGTTATGTAAAAAGTGTGGGAGAAAAGGTAAATTCCGACTCCCTTGTAAATTCAGGCTCCGATGCCACCATGGACTCCGTGATCTCCGCTTCCACCCTGGTAGCGGCCCTGCTCTATCTGTGGAAAGGGATCTCTCTGGAAGCCTGGTTGGGTGCCATCATTTCCGTGATCATCATAAAAGCCGGTGTAGAGATGCTGCAGGAGACCATTTCCAAGGTGCTGGGCGAGCGGGCGGAACCCGAACTGGTTCAGCAGATCAAGAAAACCACCTGCTCCTTCCCGGAAGTTCTGGGAGCCTATGATCTGGTGCTGCACAATTATGGCCCGGATGCCTTTAACGGCTCCATTCACATCGAAGTGTTGGATACCTATTCTGCCAGCGAGCTGGACGATCTGCTGCGACGGATCACGGCAGCCGTTTATGAAAAGCACAATGTGTACCTCACCGCCATTGGCGTTTATTCCACCAACACCAAGGATCCCAAGGCTGTGGAGATGCGAAACAACATCAGCCACCTGGCCTTTCAGGAGCCCTATGTGCTGCAGATCCACGGTTTTTATGTAAACTTCGAGAAGAAACTGGTCCGCTTCGACGCAGTTATCAGCTTTGATGCCCCCAGTCGGAGAGCGGTTTATGAATCCCTTTTGCAAAAGATGCAGCAGGCTTATCCCGACTATACCTTTGAGATCGCCATGGATATCGACTTCACGGAAACCTGACGAGCACGCAGGTAAGTTCCCGGAACGGGCAGAGCAGAACAACATCCATGTGTTTCCGGAACAGGCAGATCGGAAAGAAAACAGGTATGACACAAGAGAAAACCCCGACCCTGCGGCAAACCCCGCAGGGTCTGATATTAGAAGACGGAGAGTTGCAGCTGCACTGCGACTTTACAGAGATGGCCCATCGCATCCAAAAGGACAACCTGCAACGGGAACTGCTGGTGCGGGCGGCCAAGCGTCAGGATTTTGGAAAAGAGGCGCTGGCCCTGGATGCCACAGCCGGACTGGGGGAAGATTCCTTTCTCCTGGCGGCAGCAGGCTTTCGGGTGCATCTGTATGAGTACAATCCCCTGATCGCGGCTCTTCTGCGGGACGGACTGGCAAGAGGAAAGGAAGAGCCCAAGATCGCAGAGATCGTCGGCCGCATGGAACTGACAGAAGGAGACAGCATCAAAGCCATGCAGGACATGGCAGAAAAAGAGATCCGGCCGGATCTGATCCTGCTGGACCCCATGTTTCCGAAGCGAGCAACCTCCGGGATCAGTAAGAAAAAGCTGCAGTTGTTTAAGCAGCTGGAGAAACCCTGCGACGCAGAGAAGGAAATGCTGGAAGCAGCTTTTGCGCTGCATCCCTATAAGATCATAGTAAAAAGGCCCATCAAAGGGCCTTATCTGGGAGAGCGAAAACCGGGCTATTCTATCGAGGGAAAAGTGATCCGCTACGACTGCCTGGTGCTCCCGAAACAGAAGGAGGAGACTAGCGGATCTCCCCTTTAAATTCCGCATTGGGGAAATAGGCCTTTACCTTTTCGGCATCCAATGCTTCGCCGATGACGATCAGCACCTTCTGCCCAACGGGAATGGGGGTCAGAGTCTGCTCCTTGGCGGTAGCGTTGTATTCATACCAGGTGATCCCTGTTGAGCCTTCCGTATCTTCCGGAGAGGATCCTGCGCAGATAAAGCCCTTGATGCGGATCACATGTCCGCAGGAAGGATCTGTTAGCAGGGCCGCGGCCTTCTGCTGCAGTTCTTCTTTGGTGATATCCAGATTCATGAAAAACAGAGACTGGTAGGTGTCTCCATGGGTAACCTGCATTTTGACGAAGCTGCTCTGGTGGTAGCCGCAGGAGAGCAGCCGGTCATAATCCCCATCCGTCAGGGTGCTCCAATCTTTGATGAGAAAGTCCTTGTCCGTCAGTTCACGTTTGCAGTGAAAACGGGTCAGGGCTTTTTGTATGTGTGCCTTTACGTGATCGATCTCTTCTGTACTTGCCAGCTGGCTCTTGGAAAAGACCACCGTGCCTGCGGGAGCGATCTGGGAACACAACATGTAGTCGGAGCTTTCGGAGAGATCCTCTTCCAGGCGGCTGTCTACGATGGTGATCACATTTCCCGCTTCGTAGCGGCTGTCGATGGGAGACTCATAGAGCACATCGAAAAATTCGTCCACATCGTAGATGCCCGAAGGCTCGATGATCACCCGGTCATACCCCAGCATGGCCATGGAGATCAGCTTGGTCTTATACCGGCGTCTGTGGGTTTCCGGATCCGGACAACTGACGATCATTTCCACGTCCACATCTTCTCCGGTCACATCCTGCAGCAGCAGCCGGTCCACGTTAATGGCGCCGTAGTCGTTTTCGATGATGGCGACCCGTTGCCCCTTTTTTGTAATGTGCTTTACATAATTCCTTATAAAAGTTGTTTTGCCGGATCCGAGAAATCCGGTGATCAGATCGATCTTGATCATAGTCTGTGCCTTTCTGTTCTTTGCGCAATAAGTCCTTGTGCGGCAGGCCGTCCTTCTGCAGCTACAAAGTGTCGCCTTCCAGGACGTCGATGGAATAGATGGCGTCAAAATCAATGCGGGTATTGACCACCTGCAGTTGCCGTGCCTGTGGCAGGATCTTGGCGACCATGCCCGTCTTCTTTAAATATTCACCCTTTTGATAGTATACGACAGTGACCAGGCTTCCGGCATGGAGCCGGTGCATTTTTTCATCCAGGTCCGCCAGTTGGTCTTCGGATAATTCCGCCTGGGGCACTACGATCTTCTCCTGGGCCTGCAAAGCTTCGGTCAGCCCCTTTAAGGCAGCAAAGGGCATGAACTGCTTGGCCCGCATTTCCCGGCTCATTTTCGGTCTGATCTTACTCACCGCTGTTATGCCCTCCGATCTGATGATTGCGCATGCGGGTGGTGGCGCTCTCTAACAGGTTCATCCCCTTTAAGACCGCGTCCTTGCCGAACCGGTTTTTCAGGGCGATGGCTGCCTGCTGGGCCTTCCGGTCCTTCTCCAGCATGGCGGTATCCATAAACAGATTGTACTGTTGATATTCCTCCGGGATCACGTTGTTACAGGTCACATTGATCCGGCGGATGGCGCAGATCCGGGGTACCACCCGGTCATAAAGCGCCGCGACGGCCGGTACGATAAGCATATCCGCGTTGGTATCATCCTCCAGCGAAACGGTTCCTCCTACCGGCGGCTCTGCATCGTTGGCAAAGCCGATCATCAGGTTCACCGACCGGGTCAGAAGACCCTTTTCCACCAGATCCAGGCACAAAAGGTCCGTCATCTCCTTGACCACCAGCCTGCCGTCTTCAAAGTTGTAATCCCGCATCAGCACCTGGCCGTTACTCAGGGAACTGTTCTGGGAACGGTAATTGTGAATATCCGCCATGGTGGTGGTCTCCCGCCCCCAGGCGTGATCGATCAGAAGCTCCGCATCCACGCCGAACTCCCGGTACAGCAGATCTTCGTCCGCTTCTGCCACCTGTTGCATGTCAAAGATGCCGTATTTGGCCAGACGTCTGGCGATGCCCGGGCCGATCCGCCAGAAGTCCGTAAGAGGCTTGTGGGTCCACAAGGTCTTCCGGTAGCTTTCCTCCGTTAGTTCACCGATAAAGTCCGGTGTGTGCTTGGCGGTGATATCCAGAGCAATCTTTGCCAGGTACAGGTTCGTTCCGATGCCGCAGGTCGCGCGGATGCACAGCTTATCCCAGATCTCATCCATGATCTTCTGTCCCAGCTGCCGGGCGGTTAGATGGTACAGCGGCAGATAGTCGGTCACATCCAGAAAGGCCTCGTCCACGGAGTACACATGAATGTCCTCTTTTGCTACATATTCCAGATAGATCCGGTAAATGGCCGCGGAGTAGTCAATGTACAGCTGCATCCGGGGCTTGGCCGTAATGTAGGAAATGGCCTTGGGAATGTCCTGTACGCGGCAGCGGTTTTTGACCCCCAGTGCTTTCAGGGAAGGGGAAACTGCCAGGCATATGGTATTTTTGCTTCGATCCGGATCCGCTACCACCAGGTTGGTGGTCATGGGATTTAAATGCCGTTCGGCGCATTCCACCGAGGCGTAGAAGGACTTCAGATCGATGATGATGTATTGACGCTCCTGCATAAAATTATCCTTTACATATCGAACCTGTGTTCCTATAATTATATCACACAATCCTTCCGGGCACACTTGGATATGAAAATTTTGACGGACCGGACGGATGTTTGAGGAGAAAGCAGGAGAGGTTTATTTATGCCAACCACCGTTTCGTACACCAACTTCGATTATACTGGGGAAAAGCTGATCCCGGTCATCGCTTCCTTTGACGGAAAGGGCAATGTAAAGCCGCTGTACGTCCGGCTGGAAGGGGTGCCCCGCAAGGTGCGCAGCTTTTCTTTGCATGCCAAATTTCATAATGCAATGGAGTTCCGGTGTATGGTGGAACTGCCGGAGCAACTGCAGGGGCAGGGAAGCCTGGTGCCCTTGCAGGTAACCTATTACTTCGAAGAGAAGGTATGGACCGTCCCGAGAGGAACCAAGTAGTATGGCAGACAAAATAACAACAGGATCGAACAAATTTCATATATCGACAAGGAAAAGGGTCGATTATTACAAAAATTTCAGTATAATAGAGGAGTATCAAGACATTTTACGGGCGGTGAAAACGTGATCGTAATTGCAGTAGATGATGAGAAAATTGCATTGGAAGGTGTACTGTCGGCAGCGCAGAAGGTGCTGCAGAAGGAGCAGATCCTGGGCTTTCGTCTGGCGGAAGAAGCCTATGAGTATGTAAAGACCCACGGCTGCGACATTGCCTTTCTGGACATTGAGATGCGGGATGAGAACGGTCTGGACCTGGCTAAGCAGATCCTGGAGCTCAACCCCAAGGCCAATGTGATCTTCACCACCGGTTACGGCGAGTATGCCGGCAATGCCTTTGAGATGCATGCCAGCGGCTACATCATGAAGCCGGTGACCGAAGAAAAAGTACGGGCGGAGCTGGAGGCCCTGCGCTATCCCGTGGAGACGGACAGACGCCTGACGGTAAAGGCCTTCGGCAACTTTGAAGTATTTGCTGACGGGGTGCCCCTGCGTTTTCAGTATACCAAGAGCCGGGAGCTCTTTGCCTATCTGGTGGATCGAAACGGTGCCCTGTGTACCATGCAGGAGATCATTGCGATCCTGTGGGAGGATGATGACGAACAGGATCACACCTCCTATTTAAAGAATATTCGTGCAGATCTGGTGCAGACTCTGGCAGATGCAGGATTTGAGGATGTACTGGTGCGTCAGAGAGGACGCATCGGCATCGTACCGGATAAGCTGGATTGCGATTCCTACAAGTATCTGCAGGACCGTGAAGCAAACCGTAACCTGTACCATGGAGAATACATGGCACAGTACAGTTGGAGCGAATACAGCTATGGGCAATTTGAGTGATTATATCTATGCCAGCATAGAGGTATGGGGCGGTCTGCTGTGCTTTATCGCCTGGATCGTTGCCTGTATGACCCGAAAGGCCAATCCCAGAGGCGGAGCGGCCATGGCGATGATGCAGTTTTTCAGTGCCGTCATGCTGATCGCGGACGTAACGGCCTGGTGCAACATCGGCAGACCCGGCGCCGGCTTTCATTTGCTGGAAGAAGTCGCTTATTTCATTGATTTTACCTTTATTTACATAGATTCCATCCTGTTTGTCTGGTATCTGAGCGCCTTTTCGGAGCCGGACGACACCGGACGGTTTCTTGGATTCG
>JAILDL010000009.1 GCA_024689465.1 Lachnospiraceae bacterium | reverse complement strand
AGAAGAAGGCCAGTTATTATGTGAGTACGGTGTGGAAGGCCAGAGCTATACCATGGTAGACGGTATGCCCAGACTGACCGAAGAAGTACAGCAGCACATGGATAACGGTGATACCGACTGGCTGGTTAACAATGTTGGTGCCGGTCTTGGAGGATCCGGTGTAGTATTCTTCGATTTCATCCTGACCGATACCGATCCTGATGCACGTTTCGGTGAAAGCAGACCCGGTGCCAGCGGCACATCCACTTTTACCACAGCTGTAGAACTTGCTACGGAATATCCTGTAAGCTACAAGCTGGTGAAAGGTCTGGATGCTACGGCATACCTGAATGCCGAGAGCATGACCGAAGTAAAGGCTCAGATGTCCCTGCTGGATTACAAGGAGACTCTGGTTCAGGCAATGTATGCTGATTCCGAGGATGATGCCAAGGCAATCCTTGAATCCTTCAAGAAGCAGATGGAATCTGCAGGACTGGCTCAGTTCGAAGAGTATGTAAAGAGTATTTATGACGGAAACAATGATTCCGTTAACTTCTACAACTAAGAACGAATTGGCAGTGAAACGGATATACAAACCCAAAATAAACCCGATGATCTAAAAACATGGGGCTTCGGCCCATGAAAATGCTTCCGGGAGTGCACTCCCAATCAACCAAAAAAACATTCACAACAAGCAAAAAGCACTCCCGGAGGACATTTGTTACCAAGTAAGTGAGGAATGAGCAATGCATAACAAAAAGATAAAATATTCTCTTTCGGAGAGAGTGGTAAAATTCATAATCTACCTGATCGTGATCCTGATCTGTGCGGTGATCATTTTACCTTGTCTCAACGTGCTGGCCCTTTCCTTTAACGATGGAGCAGATGCGGCAAAGGGCGGCATATATTTCTGGCCTCGTCAGTGGACTCTTCAGAACTATCAGGAAGTGTTCAAAGACGGAAGTATTGTAAAAGCCTATAAGATCACCATTGCAAGAACCGTGATCGGTACCCTCCTTAGCCTGATCGTGACGTCCTTTGCGGCCTTTGCTCTGCATGAAAAGAACCTGCCCGGCAGGTCGATCCTGACCATTCTGATCACCTTCACCATGCTGTTTTCCGGTGGTCAGATCCCTACCTACATTCAGTACAATAATCTGCATATCTTAAATACCTTTTTTGTGTATATCCTGCCCGGAACCGTATCGGTCACCTATCTGATCATGATGCGAAGCTTTTTTGAGTCCTTACCGGATTCCCTGATCGAATCCGCACAGCTGGACGGTTGCAGTTTCTTCCGGATCTATCTGAATATCGTAATGCCTCTTAGTAAACCGGTCATTGCGGTAGTCGGACTTTATACGGCAGTGAATCATTGGAATGACTGGTTTGCGGGAGCTTTCTACATGAGCTCCAGCGATCTGTGGCCGGTACAGACCGTATTACAGCAAATGTTGTCCAGAGCCATGGCCTCTCAGCAGGAAGTCACTACCGTGGCACAGGCCATCGCTCACAATGCCCATACGGTCACTTCCGATTCCCTGAAGATGGCAGCAGTGGTCATCACAACCGTGCCCATCCTCTGTGTATATCCGTTTGTTCAGAAGTATTTTGCCCAGGGCGCTTTGCTGGGTGCCGTAAAGGAATGATCAGGGACTGCATATTTTAGGAAACGAGAATTCTGTTATGAAACCATTTGATGTATATATTTACGGAGATGTGAATATCGATCTGATGATCCCGGAGGTTTCTTCCATTCCCACCAAGGGACAGGAAGTGGTGATCCCCCGGATGTATACCTGCATCGGTGGAGGTGCGGCTCTGACTACATTGGGCCTTGCCAGACTGGGGCTTAAGGTTTGTTTTGAAGGACAGGTTGGAAAAGACCTGTACGGAACATTTATACGGGAACAGTTTCAGAAGGCCGGTGTGGATACCGGCTTTTTGCGAGATAGTGACAAAGAGACCGGCATTTCCCTGAGCTTTACGGATCAGGAAGACCGGGGATTTATCACGTCCAGAGGTTCCAATGAAGAACTGGATCTGGATCAGGTGACGGAAGAACATCTGGCGAAAGCATCCCATGTGCATGTAACCGGTTATGGCGGAAAAGAACGTCATGCCATGTATCAGCGTTTTGTAGAGAAGGCTTCCGCAGAAGGAAGAACGGTGTCCCTGGATCTTGGATGGGACGATACCGGTGATTGGTATCAGGGGATCCGGGATCTGTTTCCTTATCTGGATGTGCTGTTTATGAATGAAGTGGAGGCAGCGCATTATCTGGAGGTTCATAATATTGAAGATGCCTGCAAGCTTTCGGAACAGTTGGATTGCATGCTGGTGATCAAGTGCGGGAAAAAGGGATCCTATGTATGTCAGGGAACCCGCCAGTATGTGGCAGGCGTTCGCCCTGTTGCCCCGGTGGATCCTACCGGTGCCGGAGATAGCTTTAATGCCGGATTTTTGTATGGTTTTCTGAGAGAAAAACCATTGGAAGAATGCTTACGCTACGGAAATATTTGCGGTGGCCTCAGTACCACGGCTTACGGCGGAAATACAGCCTTTCCCGGACCTGAAGTGCTGGGAGTGAGCTAACGATCCGGATGAAACATGAAAAACGAAAAGCTAACGATCCGGATGAAACATGAAAAACAAAAAGCTAACGTTCCGGAGGAAACATGAAAAACGAAAAGCTAACGTTCCGGAGGAAACACGAAAAACGAAAAGCTAACGTTCCGGAAGAAACACGAAAAACGAAAAGCAGGCAATCCTTGGAAATCCGTAAAATTTTCGGGATGGCATAGCAAAGAGATAAAAAGTTCTGCTCGAAACCGGGCAGGGTGGGAACAGGAAGGAGATACATAGGGATGAAAATAGCTGTGATCGGCGGAGCAGGAGTGCGCACCGTCATTTTTATCAACGGATTATTGGATCGCTGTGAGAAGCTGCATATTGATCGTGTAGTTTTGTATGACCTGAATCAAGAGAAACTGGAGATCATCGGTAAATTGTGTCGCCATGTGGTAGACCGTAAAAACGGCAAGGTAGAAGTGCTGACGGCAAACACGGCAGAGGAAGCTGTGACCGGTGCCGATTACATTGTGACCACCCTTCGTGTAGGAGGAGATCACTCCCGGGTCATGGATGAGGAGATCGCTACAAAGTGCGGTGTGATCGGCCAGGAAACTACCGGTATCGGCGGCTTTTCCATGGCAGTCCGTACCATTCCTACGTTGCTGAACTACTGCGAGATGTTCCGGCGTGTGGCACCGGATGCCTGGATCTTTAACTTTACCAATCCTTCCGGACTGGTTACCCAGGCGCTTCGTTCGGCCGGGTATGATAAGGTGATCGGTATCTGTGATGCACCCAGCAGCATGAAGTTTCGCATGGCCGGTTACCTGGAAGTTCCGGAGAAAGATCTTTACATTGAGCTGTTTGGTTTAAATCATCTTTCCTGGGTAAGAAGCGTTAAGAAAGAAGGAAATGAGATCCTGCCTTCACTCCTGGCAGATGACTGTTTTCTTCAGGATGTTCAGGAATTCCGTATGTTTGATCCGGAGGTCATCCGTCTGACAAACATGCTGCCCAACGAATATCTGTATTATTACTATCACAGAGAACAGGCACTGGAGCATATGCTGCACAGCAATTCGCTCCGTGGCCGGACCATTGAAGACGTCAATAAGAAAATGATGGAAGAGCTGGCAGCCATGGATATGGATGCGGATCCGTAAGGCCCCCTTCAGACCTCCATGTAATACAGGAAGGTCTGAAGGGCGCCTTCCGGATCCGCATCCATATCCATGGCTGCCAGCTCTTCCATCATTTTCTTATTGACGTCTTCAATGGTCCTGCCACGGAGGGAATTGCTGTGCAGCATATGCTCCAGTGCCTGTTCTCTGTGATAGTAATAATACAGATACTCGTTGGGCAACATCTTCGTCAAACGGATGACCTCCGGATCAAACATACGGAATTCCTGAACATCCTGAAGAAAACAGTCATCTGCCAGGAGTGAAGGCAGGATCTCATTTCCTTCTTTCTTTACACTTCTTACCCAGGAAAGATGATTTAAACCAAACAGCTCAATGTAAAGATCTTTCTCCGGAACCTCCAGGTAACCGGCCATTCGAAACTTCATGCTGCTGGGTGCATCACAGATACCGATCACCTTATCATACCCGGCCGAACGAAGCGCCTGGGTAACCAGTCCGGAAGGATTGGTAAAGTTAAAGATCCA
>JAILDL010000211.1 GCA_024689465.1 Lachnospiraceae bacterium | reverse complement strand
CGAATCCTCACACAGCGCCAGCATGGAATCTTCTACCGAATAGGCATCCATGTACGCATAAAGGGTCTGGATATACTGTCCGATCAGTTCCATGGAAGAATCCACAACATTGGTCATGGAAGACTCTGCTTCGGACTTCATGATACCCGAGATCTCACTGGACGAAATGAAGCTCTGCCCCAAAACGCCAATGGCTGTTGCGATAACCACGAAGATCGTGATCCGCAGGTACAATTTCTTGATATTCATATTATTTACTCTCCTCTCATCCTGAATTCCCCAATAAACAGGGCACTGGCCCATGTTTACAGATTATCAGGATAAGAAAAGCATACTATCATTTTATCTGATTTGCAAGACTTTTCTGACTCTTTAGTGCTTTAAAGCATTATTGTAACTCTACTTATAGGCATTCACCAGCTCGTGGCACGCCGGAACCGGAATGCCTCCGGAACCTAAACAATATAAAAAAGTGCAACAAAAAAGAGAACCCTCACATCATCAAGGGTTCTCTTAACAGTAGAAGTTAAACATCATACCGGCGTATGCGCTGGTCACGTACGGGTTCACGAAGTTGTGTCCCGGATTCTTATAGGCAACTACCTTCTTGTCCGTGTAGTCCATGGGGTTCAATGCCACCTTATCGGACTGGGCTTTTAACGCATCTGCGAAATCCTGCAGCACCGAGAAGCCTTCCTTGAAGCTTCCGTCCTGTACCGAGTTGATCAGTGTTTCCCGGTTGATGGAAAGAAGTCCTGCGCTGTCTCTGTGGATTCCCAGCGCACCAAGAGGCTCTTCAAAGTTTGCCGACAATTGCTTCAATTCATTGATGAGCTTGGTATTGGAAGGATGGGACTCCGTATATTCGTAAGCCGACTGGATAAAGGTATTGTAGGTTCCCGTCAGGGTGACCATGTTATCCAGAACGGATTCTGCGTCGTTTTTAACCGCGATATGAACCGTCTCGCCGGGAGCAACCTTCTGCAGGTCCACTTCAAAGGTCTTATCAATGGTGAAATGGTTCTGGCTGGCGGTGTGATCGTGGCCGTTTACCTTAAAGGAAGCGTTGGTGGACGGGGATACGATCTGGTTTAATCCAAAGTATTCCACCGCACCGGTGGTCATACTGGTCTGATCGTCGCTGATGGTAAACAGCGGAGAACCGTCTGCCTTCGCGCCGGTTGCCAGGGATTCGATCCGAAGGGCACTGCCCCATTCTTCGTTGGATTCCACATAAGCATGTAAGCCGACACCTGCAGTATCCAGCAGTCTTGCCAGACGTTCCTGCACTTCCCGGTTGCTCTCGCCCTGGTGGATGTTGAACTGGAACTCATAGTTGAGGCCATTGATGCCTACGTCAAAACTGTAGGTATCACCGGGCAGCGAAATGGGCTCATCCTTTAAGAAGGAGCCGATATTCTTCTGAGCGGAAGCAAGCTGCTCGACCTCGATATCCATGCCGATGTTCTCCGCACTCTCGCCCTCCGGCAGGGAGCCGACAAACTCAGCGGTTACGATATCTTCATCCGAAGAAGAAGCAGATTTATGGTGGAACAGAGCATCTTCCCCGTCATCTCCACGAAGCTCGGCCAGAGTGTGGGTCATGCGGGCTGCATTCTCTTTTATTTCCACAGCAAAAGACTGGGTATCCTTACTGGTATCCAGAAGATAAAGGGGTGCTTCTTTATTCAGTTTAACAATGGAATTGTAAACGCCACGAAGCTCGCTCTTCTTATGAGTATCATACTGGGTGGTACTCTTCGGAGCGTATGTGGTCATGTACTGATTAAAGACCGTATTCAGAATTGCGTTTGCCAAGCTGACCCCTCCTTTCTTCCGTGAATGGAGCACATGTAACAGGGAAATGCGGTACCAATCCGTTGCCACCAGATCCCTTGTGCATAGGGGTAAAACCAAAGGTCGGACGAGTGCGCAGTTCGTCCAATAACCCATACTGCTAAACTAATACTATCATGCTTTTTCCATCATTGCAAGCATAATTTTTGATTAATCTAATATTTTATATGAGTAGTCTCGCAATTATTTTTATTTCAGTTCTTCTCCTGCCATCTCCAAGGCGGCCAGGATCACCTTGTCCATATCGTAATATTTGTACTGTCCCAGACGGCCGCCAAAGAGCACGTTCTTCTCTGCTGCAGCCAGCTCCTGATACTTGGCAAACAGGGCATTATTTCGTTCATTGTTTACCGGGTAATACGGCTCCATGCCCGGCTCCCAGGTAACGGGATACTCGTGGGTGATCACCGTATCCGGTTGTTTGCCGAACTCGAAGTGCTTATGCTCGATGATCCGGGTGAAGGGAACCTCCCGCTCGGTGTAGTTGACCACGGCATTTCCCTGATAGTTCTCGCAGCCTTCGATCAGGTTGGTGTCAAAGGACAGGGAACGATACTCCAGATTGCCCAGCTTGTAGTCAAAGTACTCATCGATCATACCGGTGTAGAGGACCTTATCCCAGGACAGGTCCGAAGCATGGGCCTTACGGAAATCTGCAAAGGTTACCCCCAGTTCCACCGGGGTGCCCTCCAGGAGCTTCTCCACGATCTGGGTGTAGCCGCCCTCCGGGATTCCCTGATAAATGTCGTTGAAGTAATTATTATCAAACACAAACCGCAGGGGCAGACGCTTGATGATAAACGCCGGCAGATCCTTGCAATCCCGTCCCCACTGTTTCTCCGTATAGCCTTTGATCAGCTTCTCGTACACATCCCGTCCCACCAGAGACAGTGCCTGCTCTTCCAGGTTCTTCGGCTCCGTGATGTGCAGCTCTGCGATCTGCTCTGCGATCTTTGCCTTGGCTTCCTGGGGTGTCTTTACGCCCCACAGCTTGCTGAAGGTGTTCATATTAAAGGGCAGGTTGTACAGTTCGTCCTTGTAGATCGCCACCGGCGCATTGACGAAGTGGTTAAAGGTCGCCAGGTTGTTTACATAATCCCACACCTTCTTATCCGAGGTATGAAAAATATGGGCTCCGTAGCGATGCACGTTAATACCCTTTACCTGCTCCGTATAAATGTTACCCGCGATGTGGTCTCTTTTATCGATCACCAGGCATGTCTTGCCTGCCTTCTTCATTTCATTTGCAAATACGGCGCCGAATAAGCCGGCTCCTACGATCAGATAGTCATAATGCATGTGTTTGTACCCCTTCATCTATATACCATTTTGTTTTGTATTTTATTGCTTATCTTCTACTTTTATCAATTCTGCCTGTTGCTTTACAAATGAGAAAGCCTTCGGCGGATTCTTGATCCATAGCTTGGATAATTCAAATTTATGCCTTCTCAAGGCCTGTCTGAACTCAATCTCCTTCATTCGATTGACCGCTTTCTTCATATCCGAAACAGTTTCGCTCTTCGTCAGTTCTTCTGCCTTGCTGACATCCGTGCTACGTATCATCTCATCTTCAAAATTGAATACCTGGGCTATCGTTAAAACTTCCACTTTGGAGCATACCGTTTTTAACAGTTGGATATTTCGTTCCAGATGCTCCGTAACTTCTTTATCCGTATCGAATACGAGGACCACTCTGCTGCCGGGATCAAAGGCCATCAGCCTGGAGGCTGGGATCTCATTTTGCACCGCATTAAACTTTTTAACGCTCCCCGGTTTGATCAGTGCAGGCTGTCCCTTCAAGGCTTTTAACAGCTTCTCTTCACATTCCCCTTCCACCAGATAAAAGCACTTTCTATTCTCCATCCACCAACTCCTCCAATTCATCCAACAGCGAATCATCCGGTATGGATCCGAATACATCATTCTCCATCGCACATTTTACAGAGTCGGTATTCCTTTTTAACAGATCAGAAGCAAACGTTACCGAGGTAATATATTTATCATCGTATATCTCTTTTTTCATGAAAGCAAATGCATGCTTAGGCAGATTCAGGTTCAGCATATCCGTATTGTGTGTTGTAAAGATCAGCTGTTCATTCCTTCCCAGTTTTTCAACCATCAAGCCAAATATTCTCTTCTCTATGTCGCTCTGAATGTACGAAAAATGTTCGTCACAATAATAGAAGCAATTTTTCTCCGACAGCATGGATGCCAGAAAGACTGCCACATCAATCCCTTCCGCTGTACCGCTGGAGAGAAGTTCACGATTCAGGACTTTTCCCTCCTGAATGATGATCTCCTGCCCTCTTCGCCTGATGATAAAGGAGTCTTTCAGTTCTTTCGCAATGGATACATCTGTCAAAGTCGGATCCAGAGTGCCGATGACAGCCCGCAACGTCTTCAACAGCGCAGGCCTTTTCACATCATTTAATTCTATTGCAGCCTCTATCTCCGGATAGGCAAATCTGTATTCCAATTCACCCACAGACTTTTTTAATAACTTAAAATCTTCGCCAACTTCAGAAGTATGATCCTCCAGTTTTTCTGCCGCCATCTCATAGGAATCCATTTCATCGATCGAAGCAGTATAATAACGGAACGATACGTTTTCTTTCTCAACGACTCCGGTCAATCGATGCAACGTGTAACCCTGATTTACAAAGTCAACGCTGAACTCAGAAGCCGCATCCCCTTCGTTTAATTCTCTGAGGATCGCCTCATTGGCTTCTTTCACTGCTTTAAAGATTTTCAGCAAGGCTCTTCCAAAGCTCGTTTTTCCGGTCGCATTGGTTCCCATGAGAATAACCGCTTTCTTAAAACGAAAACGCTCTCTGCCTTCCAATGATTCATTCCCCAATAAAGATGCAACCAGTTTTCGCGGATAACTAAAATTAATATGAAAATCGTCAAATCCGTAAACATGATTCAACTTTACATCCATTATGATCAAAGCACTCACCTCGTCAGACATATAAGTTCGTCTTTTACGAATTTATATTATTCCTTTTCACCATTTTTTTCAAGAGCCCTTACCCCTTCTCCACTCAAAAAATCCCTCCGGATTTGTCTCCGGAGGGATTCTTGTTTGTTTACCTAGAGAACCTTAGAAGCTTTAGGCTTCCTCATCCTCTTCTTTTCTTCTGCGCAGCATAGCGTAGCCAAAGATCATGCTTGCGGTAGCCATAGCGAAGATCCAAACAAATGCGTTTGCTTCGTCGCCGGTCTGAGGTCTGTCCGCACCAAGTACGGTAGGAACTTCCTCATCCACGATGGTTACAGGCTCGCGGTCAGCGCCCAGTACGGAACCGGTGCTGGTGGTGGTTACGTTGTTGCTGGTAGGAGGTACATCGTTGATGATCAGCAGACCGTTGCTGGTCTTGAAGCTGAACTCTTCGGTTACATCCAGCCAATCCTCAGCTGCTACGTCCTTCTCTACGATCTGGACATGTGCTTCGGAAGCATCTACAACCTGGGTGTATCTGCCCACATTGACTGCGGAAACAAATGCACTTACGCCGGATACTGCATAAACAGTGGTCACGCCCTTGGTATTGGTGATGCCAAAGGTTACGGTACCTGCAGGAATGTTGTCATAGCCTGTAGTATCCACTGCGTGTACGGTCATCGGCGCGAAGAATCTGAATACCTTAGCCAGTACATTTTCTTCTTCTGCTTCGGAAGACTCTTCCTCAGCTTCTCCAACTTCCTTAAGGTCGGTCAGTACGTGTGCCTTCTCAACATCGTATTCGTAGCTGTATTCCACTTCGGTTTCAGGAACTTCGAAGCCGGTAATATCAGGTACTGTGTAGCCGCTTGCTGCATGTGCATTTCCATCATAGGTGTAAGTTGCTGTCACACCGTTTACATCGATCTCGATGCGCAGGTCTTCATCCTCACGATTTCTGGAGATAACCAGCAGGTCGCCTTCTACAGCCTTCAGGATGTAGTTCTCCTTCAGGTTTGCAGTCTTTACTTCGAAGGTGTTGGCTGCTTCGCCCTTGATCACGCTACCGGTTACCACTACTTCGATACCTTCGTCCTCGCCGGGGAAGATGTCGTTGTTGTAAACGCCTGCATTTTCAAGGAGCTCGGTAGCTTCGAAGGGTACGGTGGTATCTTCGCCTGTTACAGCGGTCAACATAACGCGATCATTTGCTACCAGCGGTGTGCCGTCAAAGGTCTTGCGTGCAGATAAGCTCTGGATGGTGACCTCTCTGGGAGTGATCACTACATCTGCGTCATCGATCAGCGTGAACTGTCCGAATGCTGCAGTTACTTCTACATTGTATTCACCTGCATCGGTGAAGGTAGGAAGAACGGTGTACTCCGTTACTTCCTGGGTAGCCTTATCGGTTACCTTGTAGCTTAAGGTTGCATTTTCAGCACCTTCTACGGTTAC
>JAILDL010000179.1 GCA_024689465.1 Lachnospiraceae bacterium | reverse complement strand
AGGATGATCAGTAAGGAACTGGCGGAGAGACTCATCGAGCGGGTCTCCAAATACACGGAATACAACGTAAACATCATGGATGAGAAGGGGATCATCATTGCCAGCTGTGACAAGGACCGCGTGGGCAAATATCACGAGGTGGCCTGGCAGATCGTTTCCGGCACGGAAGATATCGTAGACACCAGGGAGTCCCAGGATTACCCCAACGTGCTGCCCGGTATCAATATGGTCATCTCCGTAGACGGCGAGCGGGAAGGCGTAGTGGGCGTGACCGGCGATCCGGAACAGATCCGTCCCATTGCCCAGATGGTGAAGCTTTCCATCGAAACCATGCTGAACTTCGAGCGGCAGCAGGAAACCAGACGAATGCGGGAGGACAAAAAGAGCCGCTTCTTTTATCTCCTGACCCAGGCAGAGCATGCGGACCCCGGAGACCTCAGGCGCTGCGCCAAGAGCCTGGGCTATAAGGAAACGGAGCTTCGCATCCCGGTGTATCTGCGCTTTGCAGGTACTTCGGCGGATGAGCTGCTGCAGCAGATTCGCGGCAGCGCCTTCCATACCAAGAAGGATTTCAGTACCGTGCTGGATGAAAACCATATCCTGATCTTTAAGAGTCTGCCTCAGGAAAATGAGAACCTGCTGTCGGATTACAAATACATTCTGGGCGAATATTTATCGCCACTGCTGCGCTCTTTCCAGGAAAACGGAAAGCCGCTGACGGTCTTTCTGGGAAGCTTTCAGACCAGCTTTGCCATGTATCGCCAGGCCTTTCGGCACTGCCTGTTCCTGGAGGAACACATCGATACCAGCGGGCATGCGGTGTATTTCTATGACCACGTAGGAGAATATCTCTTAAGCTGTCTGCCCCAGCGGGAAATGCAAAGCACCTTCTGTTTCCACGAAAAACTGTTGCCGCAGGAAAAGCTGGATTCCTACCGGGATATGATCGAGGCGCTGATGCTGACCAATTATAACTTCGGAAAAGCCGCAGAGCGTCTGTACATTCACAAGAATACCCTGGTGTATCGCTACAATCGACTGAAAGAGCTGTTGGATATCGATCCGTTGGCGTCTACCTTTGACCGTTGTTTCCTGGAAGCCTTTTATGCGTATCTGAGAAGGTAAGCGGGATCAGCTATCGCGCAGGGATTTTCGATAGGCCGAAGGCGTGCAGCCGTAGTGCCTGCGGAAAAGGGAATAAAAGTGACTGCGATTGGAAAAGCCCAGTTTGAGGGATATTTCTTCTGCCGTAAGAGAAGTATTTACAAGGAGTCTGGCCGCTTCTTCCATGCAAAGGAGCATCCCGTAATCAAACAGGCTCAGGCCGGAGTATTTTTTGCAGACTGCATTTAAGTAGGAGCCGGAATATGACAACTCCCGGACCAGCTGCGCGCGGCTGATCCGTCCGTTTGTTTTCGCCATGGAAGAGCGGATCCGGTCAAACAGAAGAAATTCTCTGTCGGAGCCGATGCGGACGGGGATGGTACTATAGGAAGCTTCATCCATGAGGGCACTGAAGATTTCCAGGATCAGAGCCTGAATGGCAAAGGTTGTCCCTATGTGAGGGGACAGCAGGTGGGCCATGATCGCATCGAAACGGTCATACATGGCCTTATAGATCCGGGGATCATCGGATACCGGGATGAAATCCATATATTCCCGCATGGAGGACTCCAGGGCACCGGTATTGTGGTAGAAAAAGTTCCGGATAGGGGAATCCGCCGGAAACGTCTCTTCGTCAAAAATATAGGGCGTAGCGGGAAAAAAGATAGAATGGATCAATTCGGCAGACATCATGAGGAAGACGCATCGAAAGTCGGTGGAAAACTCTTCCGCATGGTGTATTTTTTTATTCACCAGACACAAAGACCCCTGAGGATAGACATGTCTTTTGTATTCAATGTTCTGATACATCTCCCCTTTGATCACGAACATTAACTCAAAGCATTCATGGGTATGCAGCTCCTTGCGGTTTACGGGACTGTTGGGATCATCGGCCTCCACGGTGGAGATAAAGCAGGCGTCCTTTTCCAGAATCGAAACGGTAAAATTCTGCTTGGGATCATCGGGATGCATGGTTTCAAAGGTCATGCGGATGGGGCCGTTGATGACGATGTTGTTGTCGTAGAAATGCTCCCTCTTGAAATAGCTCAGTGGATCGGATGAGTGTAAGGAAAAAAACATGCAGCCTCCTGAAAAGTCGAATCTGTTACAAATGATGCTTTTATTGTACCGCATGTGACATATTAATCAATTCTGGCCATGGATAAAATGATAAATGTAACAAAATCAACACTGGGAGGTTTACAAAATGGAACAGAAAAAATATTTATCATTTCCGCAGAAGCTAAGCTACGGAACCGGAGATCTGGGATCCAATTTCTTTTACATGCTGGTAACCAGTTTCACCCTCATCTATCTGACCGATACCATCGGGTTAAATCCGGCGATCATCGGGACCCTGATCATGGTCAGCAAGATCTTTGACGGTGTGACGGATGTATTCTTCGGCAATCTCATTGACCGCACCAAGAGCCGGATGGGAAAGGCAAGGCCCTGGATGTTCTTTTCCGGCTTTCCCCTTGCCATCAGTATGATCCTGATCTTTGCCATTCCAAAGAGCATGGGAGAAAACGCGCAGTACATCTGGTTCTTTGTTTTCTATACCTGCGCCAATGCTTTATTCTACACGGCCAATAACATTTCCTATGCGACGCTGTCTGCACTGATCACCAAAAATGATGCAGAACGTGTTTCTCTGGGATCCTTCCGCTATATTTTCGCGGTACTGGCTTCGATCATTGTTACCTCCGTTACGGTGATGCTGGTGGGTGCCTTTGGCGGTGGCGCAGCAGGATGGAGAAATGTGGCGATTGTTTACGCAGTACTGTTTTTGATCTTTAATTCCCTGGCCAGTCTGGTTTGCAAAGAGGTGCCGGAGGATTCCACCTCCTCGGAAGGGGCAAGGGCACAGAATGAAAAAGTTTCCTTCTGGACGCTGTTAAAGACTGTATTTACCAACAAATACTATCTGCTTCTCCTGGGCGTATACTTATGTATGTATACCAATACCAATCTGGCTACCAGTATCGGTGTCTACTACTTCCAGTACATCATCGGAAATCCGGCACTTTTGGGCGTGGTTTCCATGGCTTCTCTGGTGATCATTGTAGGACTGATCTTTAATCCGGCATTGGTAAAGCGTTTCGGAATCTACAAAGTAAACCTGTATTCTTATGTGATCACTTCCGTGAT
>JAILDL010000135.1 GCA_024689465.1 Lachnospiraceae bacterium | reverse complement strand
GGGAAGGGTTTGATACGAAGCCTTCCGTACCGTCGCTGTAAACGCTTTCCTGCCAGAGGGCATTCCTTCCGGCGTCGCTTTTTTTGCCCGCACTTTCCAGGCCCCGTCCCATATACCGGTCCGGGCCTGTTACATGTTTCTTGCTATCCATTGATCGATCATCCCTTCACAGAACCGGATAACCCATCTACATAGAACTGCTGCAGCCAGATAAAGAGGATCACGATGGGAACGGCTACCACCACAGCACCTGCGGCAAACTGGGTGTAATAGGTTTCGATCCGTCGCATGTCGGTCAGCCAGAAGAGACCAACGGCTGCAGTATAGGAGCTTTGCTTATCTCCAAAGAGCATGCTGGGGAAGATGTAATAGCTCCAGGCTCCCAGGAAGGTGCCCAGCACCGTATAAACGATGATGGACTTGGACAGGGGCAGGATCACGTGCAGGAAGATCTGGAAGCGGTTTGCTCCGTCAATGATCGCTGCTTCATCCAGGGCTTTCGGGAAGGTATCAAAGAATCCCTTGGTCACATGATAGCCCATAGCTGCGCCTGCAGCGCCTACGACGATCAGGGCCATCAGAGACTGATTCAGGCCCAGTCCCTTTAAGATGTTGTACACCGCGATCAGAGACATAAAGCCGGGGAACATACCGATGATCATCAAAATGTTCATAAAGGGCTTTCTGCCGGCAAACCGGGTACGGGACAGTACGTAAGCCGTTCCCAGTACGATCAGAGTGTTGACCACGCAGGCAGAGACTGCCACGATGACGGTGTTAAGCCACCATCTGCCGAAGGGCAGTACGCTGGGGTGGGAAAACAGCTCCACAAAGTTCTGAAAGGTCAGGGCATGGGGGAAGAAATAGCCCACATAGTAGCCCTGCTCTTTTCGAAGAGCGGTCAGCAGGATCCACAGAACCGGGAACAACCAGATCACACCCAGGATGGTGAGCAGAATGTAGCCACGGTCTGTCTTGGTGGTCTTCATAAAGCGGATCAGGGTAAAGTAGGATGCGATCAGTCCCAGATAGTAGCCAAAGGACAGGTTCCGATTTAAAAAGCCGCTTAGCAGGCCGCTTTCTGTCAGCACATATTTGCTGACAAACAACATCAGGGTAAAGGAGAGGGTGTTGATGGCCTGCAGATTTCTGCACAGCTTTACGCTCCCCACGCCGGTACGGAATCTGCTGTAGATGGCGCAGATGGCGGATAGCACTCCGGTCAGCACCAGCACCCATACCACACAGACAAAGAAGGTCAACTTTCCTTCCCCGGGAAGAGAAAGAGCGGTCTTTGCCAGGGACAGAGACGTGCCGTCCTTCGCCGCATAGGGTAAAAACAGGGAGGCTGCGCCAACGATGCTGCCGCACAGCGCCTTGTCATAATGTTCCAGATTTAATCCGATCACTTTCTTATCCATTATTGGAAGCCCTCCTCATTCTTGACGGCCTTGGACCGCTGGAAGGTGATCAGGGTAAAGGTTGCCGAGATCACGAAGATGATGATACCGATGGAAGCTGCCAGGTTGTAATCGTTGCTGTCCTTGGTCAGCTTATACAGCCAGGTGACAAGCAGGTCCGTTTTGCCTGCTCCCTTGAAGTAATCCAGGGAATTGGGGGCGCCGCCTGTCAGGAAATAGATGGCATTAAAGTTGTTAAAGTTTCCGATCAGGTTGGAGATCACATAGGGTGTGGTGATAAACCACATGTATGGGAAGGTGATCTTGGTAAACATCTTAAAGGGACTGGCGCCGTCGATCTTGGCGCTTTCATAAAGTTCGCCTGGGATGTTCATCAGGATACCGCTGACCATCAGCATGGTGACCGGGACGCCGATCCAGAAGTTTACGATGATGACCGTCACTCTGGCCCAATCCGTGTTGGTAAGGAAGGGAAGGGCATGATCCGTAAACCCCCACTGCTGCAACAGAACGTTGATGATGCCCCGCTCGCCCAGCATGGTACCCACCACCTTCAGGGAAATGAAGGAAGGGATGGCCATGATGGTCACAAAGATGGTCCGCCAGAATTTCTTATATTTGATGCCCTTGGAATTGATCACAATGGCCAGGAACATACCGCCGAAATAGCAGGAAAAGGTGGCAAAGATGCCCCAGATAAAGGTCCAGCCCAGTACAGGCCAAAAGGTTGCGCTCAGTCGATCGCTGGTAGATAACAGGGTACGGAAATTCTCCAGGCCTACCCAGTCAAAGAGATTTCCGGGAGGCTGATGCTCGGAGTCGTAATTGGTAAAGGCCATGAGGATCATGTAGATCAGCGGGGTCAGGGTAAAGATGGACAGACCCGCTACGGGGATGGCCAGAAATGCCAGATGCACCTTGTCATTTAACAGGGAACGAATGTCTTCGGCAAAGGTCCGCACATGTTTGCCCGCTGCTTTGCGGCTTCTTGCGTCTTCGCCGGAAAAGATGGAGACCAGCCACATGGCGATAAATGCCAGGGAGATCACCAGGGTTACCACACCAAAGAGCAGGATCAGCATGGAGTTATCTCCCTGCTGTACCTCATAGATGCCCACTGCCTCATTAAAGACCATGCCCTGCACGTTGTCGCCCAGGGTGATCAGATTGCGGATCCGGTCAATGCCGCTGGTTACCATGTAGGCAATGTAGGCGATCTCTACAGCCAGAAACAGGCATCCCTTGATCACCTGGCCGCTTACCAGATGCATGAGGCCCATGATCAGGTAAGAAAGCTTGGAGGGGAGTCCTCCTTTGGTAAAGATGGTTATGAAATTTCGTTTACGTTCTAAGGGATTCTTCATCTTGCTGCCTCCGATATAACCCTTTTAAAGTTATGGGGCTGTAAGAGTGGTGAGCTCTCCCAGCCCCATAAAAGAATGAAATAAGATTGTATTGCCGTTTTACTCCGTCAGAGTTGCTGTGATGCTGTCAACCAGTGCATCCAGCTGCTCCTGAATGTTATCCTTGGTCACTTCGCCGTAGTAGATACCGTCACCAAGAGCCTTCATAGGATCCCAGTAGGAGCCCATCTGAGAAATGCTAGGCTGGCTGGTAGCCAGAGCAGCCTGCTCGCTTAATGCACCTGCAACGAAATCCGCCTGTACTTCTGCGCTCTCGGATAAGGAGATCAGAACGGGCACATCACCCTGCTCCTTGTAACGGATCAGGCAGTTCTCAGGAGAAGCCAGGTATACAGCCAGCTGCTGTGCTGCCAGAGGGAATGCGGTATTGGACTTCACACCGATGGTCTTGAAATCTACGAAGTTGGATAACTGTGCATCCGTTCCGCTCATGTTTGCGGTAGGAAGGGGAGCTGCGCCCAGCTTGTCACCCAGAGATTCCTTAAAGTCGATGGCACTCCATGCACCGGTTGTGATAGCGCCCAGCTTGCCGTCCTTAAATGCGCTGCCGCCCACACCGTCTACATTTTCCAGATACTTGGGATTGTTTGCCAGATCGATCATGTAGTTAGCGGCTGCCAGACCCTTCTCGTTGTTAAAGCTGCACTCGGAAGCATCGGTTCCGTCCGGTCCGAACAGCGTACATCCGTTTCCGAGGAAGAAGCTCTCTGCGTACCAGGAGTTGGTCATCTCGGTGGAGAAGTTCCACATACCCTCACCGAAATCCTTTGCCATCATGGTATCCAGGCTCTTAATTTCCTCTTCGGTATAGAAATCCTTGTTGTAATACATAAAGTAGGTGTTCGGAGAGAAGGGAACTGCCTGTACCAGGCCGTTTACGGTAACGGAATTTAAAGCACTCTCCGGAAGGTCAGCTGCCAGGGCATCCATATCCTTGGTAATGGGAAGGAGCAGACCCTTGTTGGACATATCCAGGACACCGCCGCTGGGTACGTAGAAGATATCCGCTGCAGTATCTGCATCGGTCTCAACCAGAGCAGGAGCTTCGTCAATGCCGACAACGGCGATCTCATAGGTGATGTTGAACTCATCATGCATCTCGTCAAATTTCTTTACCATGTTGTCGGTGATCTCAACTTCCTCTTCGGGAACCCAGATCTTCAGGGTCACATCCTGTACCTCTGCAGCGGGAGCATCGGTGCTCTGTGCATCAGCGGAAGCTGTTGTAGTCGTTGTCGTTGTCGTTGTGTTTGCGCTTTCTGCGTTCTGTGCACCGCACCCTGCTAAAGATACCGTAGCAAGCATGGCACCGGTTAATAACGCAACTGCCTTTTTCATTTTCATGTGTCCTCCTTTGGGCTTTGTAGTGAATCGTATAACCATCGTAAAAGCCCTGTTTTAATCATGTTATAGTTTTTAAATTTCGCCGTTTCGGTTAACCGCTTAACTAAAATATAAACAGACACCCCTGATCAGTCAACCCTGCTTTTGCCTTTTCTACTTTTTTACTGATTTGGGATTTTGGATTTTGGTAAAAATGATCAGATAGATTTTACCGACTGCCGTTCCGTGATATGGACGCTGGCCTTCTCATTATGCGGCTTTATCTCGTTTCCTTCGATCATGTCCAGAAGGAGCTGGGCCGCCTTCTCCCCCTTCCAGTTGTAGTCCTGGGAAACGGTGGTCAGCTTCGGGGTGACCACTTCCGTTTCGGGGATGTTGTCGAATCCGATCACGGAAACATCCTCGGGAACCGACTTGCCGCACTGCTTTAATGCGTCCATGATGGCAAAGGCCACCATATCGGAAAAAGATGCCACAGCGGTGTAATTCTTTTTGGAAAAGGCAATGTCCTGCCCGATCCCCACTGCGTGCTTATAGATGGTGGAAGACAGGAAGATGTCCTCTTCTTCCAGATGAAAATCCGACTCCTTGCAGGCATCCGTAAAGCCGCGGAAGCGCTCCCGGATCACACCGGTGGTGCGAAATTCCGGCGTTGCCAAAGCGATCTTTCTGTGTCCCTTGGAAAGCAGGTACTTGGCCTGCAGATAGCCGCCCCGGTAGTCATCGATGCCTACGTTTACAATGGATGCGTTCTCAAAATAAGTGTCCACAAACACCACCGGCACATTTCCCATCTTCTCCCGGATGTTGTCCACTTCTTCGTGGAATACCCCCAGAAAGATGGCGCCGTCGATGCTCATGGAAGTCAAAATCTTTACAATATCGCTGCACTCCTGTACACAGCGCAGCATGAGATAATACCCGTGGTTACGCATATAGCGCTCGATCACGGCGATCATATGGGCAAAATAAGGATTCTCCATAAAGTCCGTATCATGGGAAATATACGGCACGATCAGCCCGATGATCCGGCTTTCGCTGGTTGCCAGGGTGCGGGCAATGAGAGAAGGCTTATAATCTGCCTCTTTGATGATCTTCTCGATCTTTTCCCGGGTGGCTGCGGATACCTTGTGATAGTTTCCGTTTACCACGTTGGATACGGTGGCGGTACTGACACCGGCCAGTGCTGCGATTTCTTTCAGGTTCATCTTGTTTGTCCTTTACAGTTTGATGATGTAGAAAGCCCAGGGTTCCAGGTGCTCCGGCAAGACAAACGTGCCGTCCTCTTCCCCATTTCCGGCTTCTTCGGTGCCGGCTTTCTCGTTTCCTATATTTTCTCCCAACTCATAGGTTTCCGCGTCTCCTTTCAGAAGAAGCGTTGCACCTGTAAGATCCATGTCCAGATGATAGTCTTCCTTGGGCCGCTTGGAGAAATTAAAGATACACAGGATCGTCTCTTCACCCCTGGTGCGGGTAAAGGTAAGCACCTGTCTGCCCTCCGTTTCCGGCTCCTCATAGGTTCCGCCGTATTCCCCTGTATAAAGAGCGGGATGCTCCTTTTTCAGATCCGCAAGCAAACGGATCAGCTCCCGATAGTCGCCGGTTCCGTTTTCCCAGTCGATGGTGTCCTTGTCCATAAACTCGATGCGCTTGTTGTATCCGATCTCGTCCCCCGAATAGATCATGGGCATACCCGGTGCCGTAAAGATATAGGCCAGCATGCTGTGCATCTGTCCCTCTCCGAAGGCCTCATATATGGTGCGGTCGTAGGAATTGACATCATGATTGTCCAGGTAGTTCATGACGAAATTGTCCTCCGCCAGCCTGGGCATATATAATTTTAACTTATCTGCCGATTTATTGTCATGGGAAACAGCAACCAGGGCTTCGTACACCTTGGAATTGTAGTTGCCGTCAAATGCATAGTTTAAAAGCTTTTCGTTTACCCAGCCAAGGTCCTCTGCGATAAAAAGCAGGTCCTTTTCTTCCGACAGGGTCTGCCGTGCTTCTTCCCAGAAATCCACAGGAACGCCGGGAGCATAGTCACAGCGGAATCCGTCGATATCAAAGTTTTCCACCCAGTAGGCCATGGATGCGATCATTTCCTGCCGCATCGCTTCGTTGTCATAGTTTAGATCCGCCACATCATTCCAGCCGGTGCCTTCCGGAGAAATGATCTTGCCATCCTTCTGGGTATACCAGTCGGGATGTTCGCTGATCCATGGATTGTCCCAGGCCGTGTGATTGGCCACCCAATCCAGGATCACATGAAAGCCCATGTCATGGGCCTTGGAAACCAGCGCTGCAAAGTCCTCCTTCGTTCCGTATTCCGGATTCACATCCGTGTAATCCGCCACGGAATAATAGGAACCCAGCGTGCTGATGCGGTTGATCTTTCCAATCGGGTGAATGGGCATAAACCACAGGGGATTGATCCCCATCTCCTGCAGTGTCTCCAGCTGCTCGCCAAAGGCTTCAAAGGTGCCCTCTTTTGTGTACTGCCGCAGGTTCACCTCGTACAGCACTGCATCCGCCGCCCATGCAGGGGCATGGGAAATTGCAGCCTCTGCCGGATCTTCACCGGACAATTCCGCCTGTACAGAAGCATTTTCAGAAGCTGTCTCTGCGCCGGAATCTGCCGGATCGGCAGAGGCTTCGCCGCTTAGTTGGCTCTCCTCTGCTTCCTTGGTTTGCGCTGTATTTCCGCATCCGGCCAGCAGCACCGCGGTCAGCATCACCGCAGCCACTCGCTTAAGCGGTTTCCTGTTCCCGAATATCCATATTTTATTTTTCACGCCTAACGTCCTCCGTTAATGATTCGTTAAGCGGTTAACCTGTATTAACTATATAGCC
>JAILDL010000110.1 GCA_024689465.1 Lachnospiraceae bacterium | reverse complement strand
CTTTACCAGAGACATCGCATTGCTTACTCCCAAGGGCGTGATCTTAAACCGTTTTGCCATGTATTTTCATCAGGGAGAAACGAAGCTTGCCCAGGACTTTTTTAACAAGCTGGGAATCCCCATCATCGGAGCGATCCAGGGGAAGGGCACCATGGAGGGCGGATCCTTTAGTCTTTTGGATCCCCATACCGCCATCGTCGGCCGTTCCGTACGGGTCAACGACGAAGGCATCGAGCAGCTGAGGCACCTTTTATCCTATCAGGACATCGACCTGATCGTGCTGGATATGCCTGCTTATTACATCCATCTGGACGAAGCCTTTGTCCCGGTGGACAAAAACAAAGTCCTTTGCAGCACCTTTATCCTGCCCTTCTGGTTCCTTAAGATGCTGAAGGAGCGGGGATATGAGATCATCGAGGCAGACCGGGACGATCCCATGCTGACCAATAACTGTCTCGCCATTTCGCCGGGCAAGGTCCTGTTTCCGGCCATCGGCGTAAACACCAGGAAAAACCTGGAAAAAGCCGGCGTTGAGGTCCTGCCGGTGGACGTATCGGAGATCAACAAGTTAGGAGGCGGCATCCACTGCGCGACGCTGCCCCTGTTAAGAGAAAGCATATGAGGTAAGGGATATGGGAGAAAAAGCACGATATATCGTAACCATCAACCGGCAGTTCGGCTCTCTGGGAAGGCCCATCGCACGGATGCTCTCAGAGAAATTGGGGATCAACTATTACGACCGGGACATCGTGGACCAGACAGCGAAAAAGATGAACATGCCGGTGTCGGAGATCAGCGAACTGGAAGAATCCGCAAGGACAGGCTTTTTCAGCATGAAATATCCCCTGGGCATGGGCACCACGGACGTACAGGACAAGATCTTCAAGGAGCAGAAGATGCTCATTGAAAAGATCGCCGGAAAGGAAAGCTGTATTCTGGTGGGGCGATGCGCCGATGCCATCTTAAAGGATTATCCCAATCTGATCCGGATCTTTATCTACGCACCGAAAAAGGAACGCTTAAAGGTCTGCATCCGGGATTTCCAGATGTCCGAAGCAGAAGCAAAGCGCATGATCCTGGAAGTGGACAAAGCCAGAGACCGCTATCACAAGCAATATGCCGGCTACCTGCCGGGGGATTTAAATTATGTCAACCTGGCGGTGGACAGTTCCTTCCTTGGCGTGGAAGGGACGGTGGATTTTCTGGAAAGCTACATCCGGAAAGCACTGGAGAAGAAAACCAAATAAGAAAAAACGAAGGCGTTTGTTTTCCGGCAGGTCGGAAGCAGGCGCCTTTTTGTGAGGGAAATGTTATGGAAGAAAAAAGCATTATCTCTGTACGGAATCTGACGAAAAACTACGGATCCGCATCGGTCCTTAAGGGGATCAACCTGGAAGTCAAAAAAGGAGAAGTGGTAGCGGTGATCGGGCCCTCCGGCTCCGGAAAAAGCACCATGCTCCGTTGCATCAACGCCATGGAGACGATCTCCGGCGGGGATATCTATTTTAACGGTGAAAGCGTGGCCCGTATGAAAAAACTGCCAAAACTCCGCCAGGAAGTGGGGATGGTGTTTCAGCATTTTAATCTTTTCCCCCATATGACGGTGCTGAAAAACGTGATGTACGCCCCGGTGACGGTGCGGGGAGAATTAAAGCCCAAGGCCCAGGAATACGCTATGGAGCTTCTTAAGAAGGTGGGCATGTATGAAAAAAGGGACGCCTACCCCTCCACCTTATCCGGCGGACAAAAACAGCGGGTCGCTATCGCAAGGGCCCTGGCCATGAAGCCGGAGATCCTGTTATTTGACGAACCGACATCGGCACTGGACCCGGAGATGGTAGGAGAAGTCCTGACGGTTATGAAGCAGCTTGCCAAAACCGGTATGACCATGATCGTGGTCACCCATGAGATGGGCTTTGCCAGAGAGGTGGCCGACAAGGTGGCCTTTATGGACGAAGGGATCGTCATGGAATGGGGAAGTCCCCGTCAGGTATTTGAAGAAACCGAGAACGAAAGGGTAAAAGCGTTTCTGGCAAAGATGCTTTGAGGGTGAATGATATGAGTGAACTGATCCAAGTTGCAGTCAAATACAGGGCGCTTCTGATAAGTGGCGCCAAGGTGACCCTGATTGTATCTCTGCTTACGATCCTCTTTGGTCTGTTTTTCGGGATCCTGATGGCGTTTCTTAAGATGAGCAAGGTGAAGATCCTGCGTGCTTTTGCCAATGTCTATGTGGAATTTATCCGGGGAACGCCGGTCCTCGTACAGATCTTTCTGGTGTACTACGGGCTGCCCCTTATGGGGGTGGAGATCCCCAGCATCGTGGTGGCGGGCTTTGACATTTCCCGTATCGTATCGGGAACCCTGGCGCTGGTCATCAATACCACCGCATATGTCTGCGAGATCGTCCGGGGCGGTATCGAATCCATTGACTACGGCCAGACAGAAGGCGCCTTAGCCCTTGGCATGAGCCCCCAGCGCGCCATGTTAGCCATTGTCTTTCCCCAGGCGATGAAAAATATCCTGCCCTCCCTGGGCAATGAATTTATCACCATCATCAAGACTTCGTCCCAGATCTCCGTGATCGGGATCGCAGACCTGATGTATACCGCAGACACTATCCGGGGCATCAGCTTTAAACCCATGGAGCCCCTGATCATCGTCGCACTGATCTATTTTCTGATGACCTTCGTGATCTCCTTTATCCTGCGCTTTGCGGAAAAGAAGATGAAGAAGGGCTACGCAAGATGAGATTGCTGCATGCCTGGCATGTATCAATAAATACAAACGCCTGAACGGGCGGACTGGAGGAGAACTATGAAAAAAAGAATCTTGTCACTTATGCTGATGGCAGCACTTACCCTTGGAACGTTATCCGGTTGCGGAAGCGCCGCACCTGCCGAAACCAGTATTCCGGAGGAAAGCGCCGTAGCAGCTACCGATGCTGCACCTGCTGAAGAAGCCGCTTCACCCGCAGAAACCGCTGCAGCAGAAGAAGCAGCTTCCGAGGAAGCGACAGCTGCAGGAGAAGTCCTTGCAAGGATCAAAGAGACCGGCAAGCTGGTAGTTGGAACCGCATCCGGCTATCCCCCTTATGAATTCGTTGACATCACTTCTGCCGATCAGAAGGTGATCGGTATCGATATGGCACTGGCAGAAGCCATTGCAGAAACCCTTGGGGTAGAGCTGGTGATCGAAGATATGACTTTCTCCGCTTTACTTGCTTCCCTTCCCGCTAAGAAGATCGATCTGGCCATCGCCGGTATCGCTCCTACAGATGAGCGGAAAGAGACCATGGACTTTTCCGACAGCTATCTGTTTGCAGAGCAGTCCTTCCTGATCTTAAAGTCCCGTGCGGAGGAACTTGCCAGTGCAGAAGCTTTTAACGGACAGCCTCTGGCAGCCCAGAAAGCCACCACACAGGAAAGAGTCTGCCAGGATCTGTATCCCGACAGCCAGTTGGTAGCGCTGGACAAGGTGCCCGATTGCATCATGGAGCTTAAGAGCGGCAAGGTAGCCGGTGTCTGCATTGAGAGTATCGTTGGTCAGCAGTACGTATTATCCGATGAAGAGTTAACCTTCTCTGCAGCTGATCTTGGCATCAAGAAGGAAACCGCTATCGCCCTGGAAAAAGGCAACGAAGATCTGCTGGAGATCATCAACAAGGTGATCGCCGACAAGATGGCAGACGGAAGCTTTGATACCTGGATTCATGATTACAGCGCTGTTGCTGCGGAAAATGCAGGGAACTAAATGAAAAAACTGGTATACTACAACTCCGCATCGGATCTGGAAGTTGAAAAACAGCTCTTAAAAAAGTGGGGCATCACGGATCTGGATCTGGTCCTGATAAAGGAAAAGGATCCGAATAAGATCACGGAGCACCTGTGGGATGCGGACGGCGTGGTAGTGATCTATGACCGCATCGATGAAAAGGTGCTGACCGCATGCAGGAGAATTAAGTGCGTGTCCGTTCCTTCCATCGGTTACAACAACCTGGATATTACCGCGGCCACCCGCCTGGGGGTATGTATGACCCATGCCCCCGGGTACTGCGAAGAAGAGGTGGCAGAGCATACCGTTGGGCTGCTGCTTAGTCTGATCCGGAAGATCCCGTTTTATGACAGAAACGTCAGAAAAGGAATCTGGGATCCTAAGGCAGGTTATCCGGTCTACCGCCTGCGGGGGAAGATCTTCGGAATGGTCTTTTTTGGCCATATCCCCCGTCTGGTAGCGCCGGTGGTACAGGCTCTTGGCATGAAGGTCCTGGTCTATGCGCCCACGAAAACGAAAAAAGAGCTGCAGGAGTACGGCTGCGAAAAAGCAGAAACACCGGAAGAACTCTTTGAACGATCCGACGTGGTATCCATCCATTGCCCTTTGATCCGTGGCGTCACCGATCATCTGGTGGATGAGAAGCTCCTTGGGAAGATGAAGTCTTCCGCTTTTCTTATCAATACCTCCAGAGGGGAAGTCGTGGATGAAAAGGCACTGGTGAAGGCGCTGAAAGAACACCGGATCCGGGGCGCAGCGGTGGATGTGATCGAAGATGAAAAAAACGCAAAGAGCGAGCTTTTCTCCTTAGAGGAAAATACAGTGATCACACCCCATGCCGCATTTTTATCAGAGGATTCCATCCTGCAGGTACGGGAAATGGTGCTGCAGCAGCAGGTCCAGTGCCTCATCGGAGGAAAGAAGCCGCTTCATCTGATCAACGAAGAACTTACATTTATGCGGGATTGATCATTTAATCACAGGACAAGGAATAATCAGAGGTTTCCGAAAAAAAGATGGATCGGAAGCATCGGAAAAAGAAAGAAGAAAAGAAATGTAAGGGAGGAAAGGGAGAATATGTATTTTACTAATGAAGGAATGATCCATGGAAACATGGTAAGTGAGAGCATGATAAATGAAAACTTTATGGAAGCAGGAAAAAAGACGATGGCAAGGAAAACGGTGAGGATCTTCGGAGCACTGCTTCTGTCGGTACTGCTGTCCCTGCTGTCTTTGACCGGCTGCGGTAAGGCGGCAGAAGATTCCCTCACCGTGGAAGCCGGTAAACTGTCAGTAGGTCTGGAGATCGGTTATCCGCCGATGGAGTATTTTGATGAAGACGGCGCAACGCCCATTGGTTTTGATGTGGAGCTGGCAGCAGCTCTTGCAGATGAGCTGGGCCTGTCCCTTAACCTGGTAGATACTGCCTGGGACGGCATCTTTGCAGGCGTTGATGCGAAAAAATACGATGTGATCATTTCCTGTGTCAGCTATACCGCCGACCGGGATCAGAACTACGCACTGACCAAGCCCTATATCGCCAATGCACCGGTACTGGTGGTACCC
>JAILDL010000077.1 GCA_024689465.1 Lachnospiraceae bacterium | reverse complement strand
CGTACGGATCAAAGAAGCAACAGAAAACTTCAAACGATTTGGAAAAGAGGATCAGATTACGCTGCTTGCCGGCGATGCGCTGGAGATACTAAAGGAGCTGACTGGTCCTTATGCTTTTGTATTTCTGGATGCGGCAAAGGCCCAGTATATCAACTACCTGCCGGAAATCCTGCGGATGCTGCCGGTAGGCGCCGTGCTGGTAACGGATAACATCCTGCAGGACGGAGAGATCCTGGAATCCCGTTTTTCCATTGAGAGGCGGGATCGGACCATTCAGGCCAGAATGCGGGAGTATCTGCGGGCTATCTCGGAAGATGATCGGCTTGATACGGTGCTTCTGGAAAGCGGAGATGGCGTGGCGGTGTCCGTTCGAGTTAGATAACTGGCAATCTGTTTTCTATACGGATGATGGAAGAAATGATATGAAGAAAAAACCGGAATTACTGGTTCCCGCAGGGAGCCTGGAAGTGTTAAAGACGGCGGTCATTTATGGCGCCGATGCAGTGTATATCGGCGGAGAAGTATACGGGCTTCGTGCAAAAGCCCATAACTTTTCTCCCGAAGAAATGGCAGAGGGGATCGCCTTTGCCCATGCCCACGGAAAGAAGGTCTATGTGACTGCCAACATCCTGGCTCATAACGATGACCTGTCCGGGGCAGCAGAATATTTCAAAGAACTGGAAGCCATGAAGCCGGATCGTCCGGACGGACTGATCATCGCGGATCCCGGCATGGTAGTGCTGGCGCAGGAAAACTGCCCCAGCATCGAGATCCATATTTCCACCCAGGCCAATAACACCAACTACCAGACCTATCTGTTCTGGTGGAAACTGGGGGCAACCCGCGTGGTATCTGCCAGGGAGCTATCCCTCAGGGAGATTAAGGAGATCCGGGAACATATCCCTTCAGAAATGGAAATTGAGAGCTTTATCCATGGTTCCATGTGCATTTCCTATTCCGGAAGGTGCCTTCTCAGCAATTACTTTACCGGCAGGGATGCCAACCAGGGGGCTTGTACCCATCCCTGCAGATGGCAGTATGCTATCGTGGAGCAGAATCGCCCCGGGGAGTACCTGCCCATTGAAGAAAACGAGCGGGGTACCTATATCTTTAATTCCAAAGATCTGTGCATGATCGAATACATTCCGGAAATGGTGGACGCAGGGATCAACAGCTTTAAGATCGAAGGCCGTATGAAGACCGCGTTGTATGTAGCTACTGTGGCCAGAACCTATCGGAAGGCCATCGATGATTTCTTTACTTCCGAAGAAACCTACCGCGCCAATATACCCTGGTATCAGGAGCAGATCGCCAAGTGTACCTACCGGTCCTTTACCACCGGCTTTTACTTTGGAAAGCCCAGTGAGGAAGCCCAGATCTATGATAACAATACCTATAAGCATGAAGCAGTCTTCCTTGGCATCGTAGATCATCTGGATGCAGACGGATGCCCGGTCATCTATCAGAAAAATAAGTTCTCCGTAGGTGACACCATTGAGATCATGAAACCGGATGGAAGTGATGTGCAGGCGAAGGTCCTGGGAATGAAAAACGCAGATGGGGAAAGCGTGGAGAGTTGTCCCCACCCTTTGCAGGAGATCCACCTGCAGCTATCGGAGGAAGCCGGTGTGCAGGATCTTCTCCGCATGTAAAAAAAGTAACAGAAATGCAAATCAGCGAAATGGATTTCTTGTAATTATGTCAAAAATCCTTTCGGACACTTGCATTTCTGTTTTTTTTCATTTAATTTTTTCATATATGGTTCTAACAACGAAAGGAATCCACTATGGGCAATGCTTTTAACGTAGAAGAGATCTTTGCTAAGAATGTCTTTACTCTTGGCAAGATGAAAGAAAGACTTCCCAGAAACACCTATAAGGAAGTAAAGAAAGTCATGGAGCAGGGCGGTGAATTGTCCCTTGCTTCTGCAGATATCGTGGCGAAAGCCATGAAGGACTGGGCAGTGGAAAACGGTGCAACCCACTATACCCACTGGTTTCAGCCGTTAACCGGCATTACTGCGGAAAAGCATGATGCCTTTGTAACCCATCCCGATGAGGATGGCAAGATGCTGACGGAGTTTTCCGGCAAGGAGCTGATCAAAGGCGAGCCGGATGCTTCTTCGTTCCCTTCCGGTGGTCTTCGTTCCACCTTTGAAGCCCGTGGCTATACAGCCTGGGACATCACTTCTCCTGCATTCTTAAAGGAATCCGCTGCAGGCGTTACCCTTTGTATCCCTACTGCATTCTGCTCTTATACCGGCGAGGCACTGGATAAGAAAACGCCTTTACTGCGTTCCATGGAAGCCTTAAACAAGCAGGCGATCCGTATCGTCCGGCTGTTTGGCAATACAGAAGCGACCAAGGTAACGGCCAATGTAGGCCCGGAGCAGGAATATTTCCTGGTATCCCGTTCTAACTATATGCAAAGAGAAGACCTGATCTATGCAGGACGTACCCTGTTTGGAGCTCCCGCACCTAAGGGTCAGGAAATGGAAGATCACTACTTCGGCGTTATCAAGGAGCCGGTAGCGGCCTATATGAAGGATTTAAATGAGGAATTGTGGAAGCTGGGTGTAACGGCCAAGACCCAGCATAATGAAGCAGCTCCCGCACAGCATGAGCTGGCTCCCATTTATGAGACAGCCAACGTCGCCGTAGACCATAACCAGATCATCATGGAGGCCATGAAGCGTGTGGCTTATCACCATGACCTGGCCTGCCTTCTCCACGAGAAGCCTTATGCAGGTGTAAACGGCTCCGGTAAACATAACAACTGGTCCATTACCACCGACAATGGTGTAAACCTCTTAGAGCCCGGAGATACCCCTAACAAGAACATTCAGTTCCTGCTGGTACTGGCTTGTATCTTAAAGGCAGTGGATGTTCATGCAGATCTGCTCCGCCAGTCGGCTGCAGACGTAGGAAATGACTACCGTCTGGGCGGCAACGAAGCACCTCCTGCCATCATTTCCGTATTCCTTGGGGAGCAGCTGGAAGACGTGGTAGCACAGCTTGTAGAAACCGGTTATGCGGCAACCCATAAGGACGGCGGTGTATTAAAGACCGGTGTATCTACTCTTCCCGATTTTGAGAAGGATGCTACTGACCGAAACCGTACTTCACC
>JAILDL010000059.1 GCA_024689465.1 Lachnospiraceae bacterium | reverse complement strand
TGATCCATTCTTCTCCTTCTAAGAGCAATGCGTCCGCTCAGGATGTGGAGCTGCAGATCATCACCATGATCGGCGGTCTGGAAGCCAATGTACAGGCAGGAAATGTGGAAGCCGCTATGGCCAGCGTGGGAACCATCACCCAGCTTGCCAACGAGCGCAACCGCCGCCTGATGTTATATTGATGAGAGAAGTACCCCTATGAAAGAACAGATCTACACCATACCCGTAAACGAAGCCTTTGATGCCAAAGACGAGTGCCCCTTATGTTTCCTGCGGCGGAAAGCGGAGCAGGACATGCTGGACCTTGCCCTTGGCAGCAGCGCTTCCTATATGGAACCCAATGTGCGGGAACAAACCGATGCACTGGGCTTTTGCAGAGAGCATTTCCAGAAGATGTACACTTACGGTAACAGCCTTGGCAATGCCTGGATCCTGAAAACCTATCTGAAGAATATCCAGACCAAGATGCACAAGCAGATCCAGAGCTATAAGCCGGGAGCAAAGGCAAAGAAGCCCTTATTCGGAGCAGCGGCGTCCGAATCCTCCAATCCCATGAAGGCCTGGACCGATGCCTTTGCAAAGGAGTGCTTTATCTGCAAGCATCAGGAGGAAGCCTACGAGCGATATCTGGATACGGTTTTTTATCTGTGGAAAAGTGAGCCTGATTTCGTAAAGAAGTTTAAGGAAAGCAAGGGCTTTTGCATTCCTCACTTCGGGGACCTGTGCGAGAAGGCATCTCAGGTGCTGCCTCCGAAAGAGCAGGAGGAATTTTTCCAGGTGCTCTTCCCCATGATGGAAGAAAACCTGGACCGCATTTACGAGGATGTTTCCTGGCTCATTGAGAAATACGATTATCGGAATAAGGATGCGGACTGGAAGAACTCCAGAGATGCGGTACCCAGAGCCATGCAGAAGGTGAAGGGCGGGTATCCGGCAGATGCGCCTTATCAAATGAAAAAGTAGAAAACACATAGAAAAAGCCCCGACCTTATGGCAGTGTTCATAAGACAGTAACGCAAAATGAGCACTGTCGCGGCGGATTGGCAAAAAAAGAAGATAGGAATATGGCAAATATGCTATATTCCTATTTTTTGACCCACTAACCCCGTCCCCAAGAGGTCAAACACAATACGTCTTGCACAGCATCTCCATCTCTCTGGAGATCTCGCCCAGCCAGCGGTCGGGCACGAAGCTGCCTTCGGCCAGGGTCCGTCGCAGCTCGCCGAAGATGATGTAGTCCATCATGTTCAGCAGCATATCCAGATCCGTACCGGGCAGAAGGCTCTTCACATCGATCTGCGCCTTGCGCTTCTCGATGAGATCCTCGTAGAGCTGGCGGGAACTTTCGGTAGCCAGCATGGCTTCGGAGAAGTTCTCAAACTTTGCCTGCTCTAACAAAACCAGGGCAAAGGGATAGGAGCGGGCTACGGTAAAGTAAGCCTGCAGGGTATTCTTGGCCACATCGGTGAAACGATGGGTGCCGGGATCTGCAAAATGATCAAAGGAAAGCTCCAGAAAACGGACGGCATAGTCATAGGAAAAGGCGTAATAGCCCACTTTGCTCTCAAAATAGTGAAACAAAAGGCCCTTACTGATACCGGCATCCTTGATGATCTCATCGGTGCTGGCATTTTTATATCCGTAAAGCGCGAAAGCCTTAAAGCCGGCGTTTAAGATCCGCGCCTGCTTCTCGCTCTTCATATCGTAGAATTTCTGATTCATAACAAACCCCGTTGTGATTTTTACCCCAAAACCGCAGCCAATCCGGCTCTTTTTCCATATCTCCCCAGTTACGGAAAAAGAAGATTGACCAAACCGGTCGTAAAATGAATTATAGCACCCACACCCCATGGTTTTACATGGTACTTATTTACCCTGACGCAAATGCGTACTTTCCAAAACTATGCCTTGACGGGCTTACCTGCTGTCCTATAAAATTTTCTAGGAAAAAATATTAAAGTCTGAACTTTAAGGAGGGTAAAATGAGTAAGGACAAAATTAAAGTTGGCGCTGAAGCAGTTTATGACGCCAAAAAACTTGGAACTTCCAAGATGCTCGTGTTGGGTCTGCAGCATGTGTTCGCCATGTTCGGAGCCACCGTTCTCGTTCCCACATTAACGGGTCTGAGTGTTTCCACAACGTTATTATTTGCAGGTATCGGTACTCTGTTATTCCATTTATTGGCAAAGGGTAAGGTACCTGCTTTTTTAGGCTCGTCTTTCGCATTCCTGGCCGGCTACTGGGCACTGGCTCCCAACGGGGAGAAAGAGCTGTTACCCTACGCCTGTTTCGGTGTAGCCTGCGCAGGTCTGGTATATCTTGTGATCGCTGCTTTGTTTAAGCTCTTCGGCAGCAGCAAGGTAATGCGTTATTTCCCGCCCATCGTTACGGGGCCCATCATCATCGCCATCGGTTTAACACTTTCTCAGTCTGCTATCGATAACTGTGCAGCCAGCTGGGGGGTAGCGCTGGTAGCCATCATTGTTGTGATCATCTGCAACATCTGGGGCAAGGGCATGATCAAGATCATCCCCATCCTTATGGGCGTGATCGTTTCCTACATTGTAGGCGCTATTGCAGGTCAGGTAGATTTCACACCTGTAAAGGAAGCTGCCTGGATCGGCTCTCCCATTGAATGGGACCGTACCGTATTTTCTCTCTTCGGACATGCAGATACTCACCTGATGATCACCGCTGTGATCACCATCGTTCCCATCGCCATCGCTACCATCGTAGAGCACATCGGTGATATCTCCGCCATCTCCTCTACTGTTGGTGAGAACTACATCAAGGATCCCGGCCTTCACAGAACCTTGTGTGGTGACGGTCTTGCAACCACCGTTGCTTCCTTATTCGGTGCGCCTGCAAACACCACCTACGGCGAGAACACCGGTGTTCTGACCCTGACCAAGGTTTACGATCCCGTTGTGATCCGTCTGGCTGCTGTATTTGCCATCGTATTCTCCTTCTGCCCGAAGCTGTCCGCACTGATCAGTGTAATGCCTGCAGCAACCATGGGCGGTGTTTCCTTAGTCCTTTACGGTATGATCTCCGCAGTGGGTGTTCGTAACGTAGTAGAGAACAAGGTAGACTTTGCAAAGAGCCGTAACGTTATCATCGCTGCTCTGATCCTGGTACTGTCCATCGGTATCAAGTACAGCGCTGCAGGTGCTATCGTGATCCCGGTTGGTGAGGCTTCCATCAGCCTTTCCGGTCTGGCCATCGGTTCTTTAGTAGGTATCCTGTTAAATGCCATCCTGCCCGGTAAGGATTATGTCTTCACCGAGGGTGAGCCCAACGATACCCACGTAAACTTCGAGGTATAATTTCGCTGCCGGAACAGGGCACTACTGTTCATGAAACAAATGAGCAGGAAGTAAAGCGACATATCAAAGAGGCGTAAGCAGGAGATCTGTTTACGTCTCTTTTTGCGTGGTGACTCCCCCTGTCTTCAAAAATATCCCTTCAACTGTAAATTACATTGCAAGTGACTGCATCCTGCCGCTGCATAAGGTATAATAATTCTATGCGGACATCTGTCCGCAGACTGTAGCTGCCAACCGTTTCTCGGAAAGGTTTCAGGTCCCATGAATCCGTTTATCTCATTTGAAGAAGTAAAGAAGATCTATCATACCGGGGAAGTCGATACGGTTGCCCTGGGCGGCGCGGATTTTACCGTGGAAAAAGGAGAATTCTGCGTGGTCGTTGGAGCTTCCGGGGCAGGCAAGACCACTATCCTCAATATCCTGGGAGGTATGGATGCCCTTTCTTCCGGAAAGGTAGTGGTGGACGGCGAGGAGATCTCCGCCTACAACAAGCGAAAGCTAACGTCCTACCGCCGCTATGATGTGGGCTTTGTATTTCAGTTTTACAACCTGGTCCAGAACCTGACGGCCCTGGAAAATGTGGAGCTGGCATCCCAGATCTGTAAGGATCCGCTGGATGCTGCTACGGTGCTGGAAGAAGTGGGATTAAAGGAGCGTATGAACAATTTCCCTGCCCAGCTATCCGGCGGGGAACAGCAGAGAGTCGCCATTGCAAGAGCCCTGGCAAAGAATCCCAAGCTGCTCCTTTGCGATGAACCTACCGGCGCGTTGGATTACAATACCGGCAAGGGAGTATTAAAGCTATTGCAGGATACCTGCAGAAATACCGGGAAGACAGTGATCGTCATTACCCATAACCAGGCGATCACCCAGATGGCGGACCGGATCATTTCCGTGCGAAGCGGGAAGGTGGAATCCATCGAACTGAACGATACGCCGATCCCCATTGAGAAGATCATATGGTAAAGAAGATCACATGGTAAAAAAATCTCTTCGAAAAAATACAGTAAGGGAAATTAAAAACAGTTTGGGCCGGTATCTGGCTATCCTGGCCATCGTTGCCCTGGGTGTGGGCTTTTTCGCAGGCCTGAAGGTCACCAGACAGGCCATGGTGGAAACTGCCGATGACTACCTGCGGGACAACGGCTTTTTTGACCTGCGGCTGATCTCCACCATCGGGTTGTATGAGGAGGATGTGGAAGCCGTAAAGCAGCAGGACTTTGTCCTGGATGCAGAGGGGGCCTGCAGCGTGGACGTCATTGTGACGGCCCCGGATGACAGCGATCAGGTGGTAAAGCTGCACACCTATTCCGACCGGATCAATCAGGTGATCCTGACCAGGGGGCGCCTCCCGGAAGTTCCCAATGAGTGCCTGGCGGATGAGGACGTGGTCCCTCCGGAAATGATCGGCTCGAAGCTGATCATCGCAGATTCCAACAAGGAAGAGACCCTGGAGATGTTAAAGGAGAAGGAACTGACCATCGTTGGTCTGTGCCAGTCTCCCTTATATATGAACTTTGAACGGGGCGGCACCACCCTTGGAAACGGCAAGATCGCCGGGTTCCTCATCGTTCCCAAGGAAGAATTTGATACGGATTACACCACGGAGATCTATGTGCGAACGGATGCCTCCAATAGCCGGATCTATTCCAAGGCCTATAAGGACGCCATGGAGGACTATACCGATGTCTTTGAGGAGATCCTGCCGGTAAGGGCAAAGGAAAAGTACGACGAACTCTATGCCGATGCCAAGCAGGAGATCGACGATGCCTGGGAAGAGGTCTATGATGCGCAGGCCGATATCGACGATGCGAAGGAAAAGATCGAAGACGGCGAGCAGGAGTTAAGGGATCATGAGCAGGAGATCGCAGACGGTGAAAAAGAGATCGCAGACCATGAGCAGGACATCGCAGACGGCGAAAAAGAGATAAAGGAGCACGAGCAGGAGATAAAAGACGGGGAAAAAGAGCTGGCAGAGGGGGAAAAACAGATCGAAGATGCCAAAGCACAGCTCCAGGAAGCCCAGCAGCAGGCGGCTTTGATGGCAGCTTTTATGACCCCGGAACAGCTCTCTGCAGGGGCAGCGCAGCTGGAAGAGACCAGGCAGCAGATCGAAGCGGCAGAACTGGAACTGACGCAGCAACGGGCCAAGCTGGAGAAGGGCAAACGGGAACTGACCAAAGCCCGTCGGGAACTGGCTGACGGCAAAGAGCAGCTGGAAGAAGCAAAAGCCGAACTGGAAGACGGCAAGCAGAAGCTGGAGGATGGCAAAACAGAACTTACGGATGCCAAGGCAGAGCTCTCCGACGGAGAGAAGGAATTGGCAGATGCCACGGTGAAATTAGAGGATGCCCAAAAGGAACTGGATGATTTCGAAGAGCCGGATACCTATGTGCTGGGAAGAAATACCAACATCGGTTATGCCTGCTTTGAAAACGACTCCGCCATTGTGGAAGGCATCGGCAATGTGTTCCCGGTATTCTTTTTCCTGGTGGCAGCTCTGGTGTGCATGACCACGATGAACCGGATGATCGAAGAACAGCGGACCCAGATCGGCGTCATGAAGGCCCTGGGCTATTCCGAAGCTCTGATCATGGGAAAGTACCTGTTCTATGCAGGCAGCGCCGCCATCATCGGCGGTGTGGCAGGGTTCTTTGCGGGATCCTACCTGTTCCCTGCAGTGATCTGGGAAGCCTACAGCATCATGTACACCATACGGCCCATAAACTTTGTGGTAAACGGCACACTGGCAGCCTTATCGCTTCTGGTAGCGGTGCTTTGCTCTGTGGGAGCCACCTATGTCACTCTGGACCGGGAAATGAAGGAGCAGGCAGCGGAGCTGATGCGGCCCAAAGCGCCGGCCACCGGAAAGCGGGTTTTTCTGGAAAAGATCGGCTTTATCTGGAAGCGCCTTTCCTTTACCGGCAAGGTTTCCATGCGCAATGCATTTCGTTATAAGAAGCGGATGTTCATGATGATCCTGGGTGTGGGAGGATGCTACGGCCTTCTGATCACCGGCTTTGGCATCAAGGACTCCATCACCGATGTGTGCGACCGGCAGTTTGAGGATGTGCAAAAGTACGATGTGACCGTTACCTTTGCGGATGATACCCCGTTAAATGACCGGCAGGAATTTGAGGCCCTTCTGAAAAACGAGGGGGATTATTTCTATGTTTCCTCCAAGAGCATGGATGCGGACGCGAAGGGCAAGGTAAAGAGCCTGACCATGGTGGTCCTCTCCGATCCCGAAGAGGGAAAAGCAGGAGATGATTTTATCCGGTTCTGTTCGGAAAAGGGAGAAGAGATCCCTCTGCCGGGCAAGGGAGAAGCCATCTTAAATTCCAAGGTAGCTCGCAATCTGGGCCTTTCCGTGGGGGATACCCTGATCCTGAGAGACCCGGATCTAAAGGAGATCCCGGTACGCATTTCGGGACTCATGCGCAATTACGTGTTTAACTGGGCCTACATAAACGAAGATACCTACCGGGAGGCCATGGGAGAAGCGCCGGATTACAACACCGCCTATGTAAAGGCAGATACGGAGGATGTCTACTCCTTCGGCGCAAAACTGGGAAATGCGGAGCATGTGGCCTCCGTCAGTGTTTCCGATGAACTCAGTAAGCGCATCGACAGCATGATGGAGAGCTTAAACCAGATCGTGCTGCTGGTGATCTTCTGTGCGGCGGCCCTGGCCTTTATCGTCATGTATAACCTGACCAACATCAACATCACCGAGCGCCTGCGGGAGATCGCCACCTTAAAGGTGCTGGGCTTTTATTCGGGAGAAACGGCGATCTATGTATTTCGGGAAAACATCATCCTGACGGCCCTGGGCTGCATTGCCGGGCTGTTTATGGGCTACGGCCTCCACCGGTACGTGATGTACAACATCAACGTGGATGCGGTTTCCTTTGATGTAAAGATCCTGCCGCCCAGCTATCTGTACGGCGTAGCGCTGACCTTCCTCTTTGCCCTGATCGTGGATCTGGCACTGTCGGTGAAACTGGAGAAGATCAAGATGGCGGAATCTCTAAAGTCTGTAGAATAATGCCATAATGATCCGGAAATGAATAAACAAAAATCGGAAACGAACAAATAAAAATCGTAAAACGAATAAAGAAAAACGGACAACCGAAAACAAAAACAATTAGCAAGAGACTATATCATGGGACTTAGACTGATCTACGGAGCTTCCGGCTCCGGTAAAAGTAAATATCTGCAGGAGGAAATGATCCGCCGCAGCATGGAGGAGCCGGATCGGCAGTTTATCTACATCGTGCCGGACCAGTTTACCATGCAGACCCAGAAGGATCTGGCGGAAGGACATCCCAACAAGGGCATCATGAACATTGATGTCCTTAGTTTTGGCCGTTTGTCCTACCGCATTCTGGAGGAAACGGGCAAAAGCTCTGTGCCGGTCCTGGACGATACGGGCAAGAACCTGCTGCTGCGACAGGTGGCGGTGGAAAACAGAGAGCGCCTGTCCGTACTGGGAGCCTACATCGACCGCCAGGGGTATATCCATGAGGCAAAGTCCGCCATTTCCGAATTCATGCAATACGGCATTTCCGTAGAAAACATGCCCCAGCTGATCGAAAAGGCGGGAGGCCATACCATGCTCCGGCATAAGCTGGAGGATCTGGCGATCCTCTACGATGCTTTTAAAAAGCGGATCGGGCAGGAATATCTCACCAAGGAGACCACCATGGACCTTTTGGCGGAGTGCGTGCCCCAGTCTGCCTTCTGCAGGGACAGTGTCATTGTATTTGACGGCTTTACCGGCTTTACCCCCATTCAGGAGCAGGTGATCCGACAGCTCCTTCTGACGGCGAAGCAGGTGAGCTTTTCCCTGACATCGGATATTGCCGCAGAGCAAAAGGGGGAAAAAGGGCAGCAGGGTGGCAGAAGCCGTGCCCTCTTTGCCCTGACGGAGAAGACCACGGGCAAGCTGATCCGCCTGGCAAAGGAAGCCGGCGTACCCATAGAAGAGAACATCTATATGCCTGCAGGGTGCTGCCCCCGTTTTAAAGACAGCCCGGAGATGGCCCATCTGGAGCAGAATCTGTTCCGCTATCCTTATAAGACCTATGCAGGGGAAAACCTGCGCTCCATCCATCTGGCGGAAGTCACCGACCCCAGACGGGAAGTGCAATATGTGGCCAGACAGATCCGGCGCCTTGTCCGGGAGGAAGGGGTATGCTACCGGGATATCGCGGTGGTCAGCGGCGACCTGGCATCCTATTCGTCCCAGATCAAGGCCCTGTTCCCGGAATACGACATTCCCTTTTACTTAGATGAGACCAGAGGCATCCGGTTAAATCCCATTACGGAATTTATCCGCAGCGGTCTTTTGATCCTGATCCGGGACTTTGATCCGGACAGCGTCTTTCATTTCCTGAAGAGCGGCATGACCGACATTTCCCGGGAAGATACGCAGCTTTTGGAAGTGTATGTAAAGGCTATGGGCATCCGGGGCAGAAAAAAATACGAAAAGCCCTTCATGCTCCTGCCTTCCTCCATGAAGGCATCGCGGAAAGCAAAGGCCGGCACGGATAAAGCCCAAAAGGATGCCACCCTGCTGGAGAGGTTAAACGCTACCCGCACCGCCTTGCTTAGCCATTTAAGCCCCCTGCTATCCATGGGGGAGAGCGCCCGGGAAAAGGCGACAGCGCTTTATGACCTTCTGGTTTCCTGCAAGGTGCAGTACAAACTGGAAGAATATGAAACCCGGTTCCGGAGGCAGCAGGATCTGGCCAAAGCTAAGGAATACGACCAGATCTACCGCTATGTCTGCGATCTGCTTTCCCAGATCGCGGAGCTCCTTGGGGAAACAAAGGTGGATACCAAAGAGTTTGCAGCCCTTCTGGATGCCGGCTTTTCCGAGATCAAGGTGGGAACCATTCCAGCCAGTGTGGACCGGATCCAGATCGGCGATATGGAACGGACCCGATTAAAGCAGGTGAAGATCCTGTTCCTTTTGGGGGCCAACGACGGCAACATCCCCAAAAAGGGAGGAGCCGGCGGCATCCTTTCCGACATCGACCGGGAGTGCTTATCCCGGGCAGAGGTGGAACTGTCCCCGACACCCAGAGAGCAGATGGAGATCCAGCGTCTCTATCTGTACATGAATATGACCAAACCTTCTCAGAGCCTGTACATTTCCTATGTGCGGACCGCTGCAAACGGCAGTACCATGCGGCCTTCCTACCTGATCGACGTGATAAAACGGCTGTATCCGGGGCTTAAGATGGAGTTTCCGGATCAGGAGGAGGAGCTGTGGCAACTGGAAAGCGGCCGGGAAGGCACCCGCCTTCTGGCAGACAAGCTGCGCCGGTATGCGGCAGGACAGCTTTCGGAAGCAGAAGCCGAGAATCTCTTTGGCTTAGCCTCTTTCTACGGAGAGGAAGAAACCTTAAGTGCTCTGCTGGATGCGGCCTTTATCTCCTACGAGGAGCATCCCCTGGGACAGGAGCTGGCCAGAGCGCTTTACGGCAAAGTTCTGCTTCACTCTGTTTCCAGACTGGAAAACTATGCCTCCTGTGCCTATGCTCATTTCCTTAAGTACGGCATGCGCCTGCAGGAAGCGGAGGAATTTACCCTGGAAAACCGGGACATGGGAACCCTCTATCACGAGACCCTGGCAGCCTTTTCCAGAAGGCTTAAGGAGGAACAGGAAAGCTGGTTTACCATTGGGGAAGAGAAGAAGGCAGCCTATCTGGAGGAAGCCATTGAAGCAGTGTCTGCTTCCTACGGAAACGGGATCCTTATGGAAAATGCCACCAATCGCTATCAGATCGCCAGACTGCGGAAGATCTTAAAGCGTAACGTGGATGTTCTGCAATATCAGGTACAGAAGGGGCAGTTTGTGCCCACCTATTACGAAGAGGACTTCGGAGAAGAGGGAGAATCCTTTGATCTGGGAGAGGGAGAGCAGATCCGTCTGCTGGGCCGCATCGATCGGATCGATACCGCCGGGACAGATACCAGGGAATACATCAAGGTCATCGACTATAAGAGCGGCGATAAGGATCTGGACCTGGCCCAGGTAAACTATGACCTGCAGCTGCAGCTGGTTTTATACCTCCATGCCGCTTTGGAAAAGGAAAGAAAGCGCCACCCGGACAAGGAGATCGTTCCCGGAGGTCTGTACTATTATCACATCGCAGACCCCTTCTTAAAGCTGGAGGAGGAACTGCCGGAAGAAGAGCGACTGCAGAAGGAGCGGGAAGCCTTTCGGATGAAGGGCGTCACCAACGACAGTGAGGAAGCTCTTCTCCTCATCGACCGGGATACTGCGACCAAGAGTGACGTGGTCCGGGTCACCCGGAAAAAGGACGGCAGCCTGGATGCCTACTCCAGGGTTTTAAGTAATGATGCCTTTGCCCTCATCTGTGATTACGTGGAACAGCGCATCCCCCAGATCGGCCGGGAAATGCTCCGGGGCAGGATCGCCATGAACCCTGCGCTGTATAAGACCACGGACAGCTGCACCTGGTGCCCGTACAAGGCCATCTGTGCCTTTGATGAGAAGATAAAGGGCTGTGAAAAAAGGCGTCTTCCGGAACTGAGCCAGGAAGAAGCATTAAAAGCCATGGAGGAAAAGTTGGGAGAACACCATGAGTAAGATACGCTATACCGAGGACCAGCAAAAGGTCATCGATCTGCATAAACGGAATATTCTGGTATCCGCAGCGGCCGGCAGCGGCAAGACTGCCGTTCTGGTGGAGCGGATCATTCAGATGGTAGCAGGTGAAAACAAGGACGCCCGGGCGGACATCGACCGTCTGCTGGTGGTGACCTTTACCAGAGCCGCCGCAGCGGAGATGCGGGAGCGGATCAGTGCGGCCATTTCCGCCCGGATCCAGGAGGATCCGGAAAACGAAGGGCTGCAGCGTCAGCAGACCCTGCTCCATAATGCGCAGATCACCACCATCGACAGTTTCTGCCAGTATATTCTGAAGAATCATTTCGAAGCCATCGGTCTGGATCCCGCCTTTCGGGTGCTGGAAGAAGGAGAGCGCAAGCTCCTGATGGAGCAGGCCATGGAGGAACTGCTGGAAAAGCAGTATGAGAAGGCAGACCCTGCCTTTTTAAATCTGGTGGAATGCTACGGCTCCGGAGTGAGGAAGGGTCTGGCTGCCCAGATCAGTAAGGTTTCCTCCTTTGCCTTAAGTGCCCCCTGGCCCCTTAAATGGCTGGAGGAACATAAGGCAGACTACCGGTTATCTTCTGCAGAAGAACTGGAGCAGGCCCCCTGGATGAAGCTTTTTGAAACCTATGTACGGACCCTTCTGCAGGACATCGCAGACCTGTATACCCAGGGCATCCGGATCTGCGAGGAGCCGGACGGACCCTATAAGTACGGGGAAACCCTGGAATCGGATTTAGAGCAGGTGGAGCGTGCCATTGCGGCGAAGTCTTATCCCCTGCTGTCGGAAAAGGTTCGGGCCATCACCTTTGCCCGTCTTGCCACCATGAAGAAGGAAGAAAGCGTGGATCCCGCCAAGACGGAGCTGGTAAAAAAGCTCCGGGATGAGAACAAGAAAGCCCTGACCGGACTGCAAAGCGAATTCTTTACCATTTCCACGGAGGAACAGCTGCGCCGGATGGAGCAGGTAGCCCCTGCTGCGGAGGCGTTTCTTACGCTGTGCATGGAGTATCTGGAAACCTTTTCCGCTATTAAGCGGGAGAACAATGTCATCGACTTTTCCGATATGGAGCATCTGGCACTGGACATCCTGACAAAAACAGACGCAGACGGAAAGGTGGTACCCAGCCCTGTGGCACAGCAGCTGCGGGACTACTACGAAGAGATCCTCATTGATGAATACCAGGATTCCAACCAGGTACAGGAGGAGATCCTCTCCGCCATTTCCCGGGAGAAGGTGGGAGCACCCAACCGGTTTATGGTGGGGGATATGAAGCAGAGCATCTACCGCTTCCGTATGGCCAGACCCCAGCTGTTTATGGAAAAATACAGCACCTATACTCTGGAGGATGGCCTGTATCAGAAGATCCTGTTAAAAAAGAATTTCCGCAGCCGAAAAGAAGTGCTGGATCCTGTGAATGCCCTGTTTTATCAGATGATGGGCATGGATCTGGGCGGTGTGGAATACGATAAAGAGGCGGCACTTTATCCCGGAGCAGAATACGTTGTGCCCAAGGATAAAGCGGTGGAAGCCCTTCTGGTGGATACCGGGGACATCGCAGAAGTATTTCCGGATCGGAAATGCTCCACCGAAGAATATCACAGGGTAGAAGCAAGGGCCGTAGCCCTGCGGATCTTAAAGCTCCTGAAGGAAGAGCAGGTGCAGGAAAAGGACGGCTCCTATCGCCCGGTTTCCTTCCGGGATATGGTGATCCTCATGCGCTCCCCCAGCGAGGTGGATGAGATCTATCAGGAGGAACTGGCCTCCTACGGCATACCGGTGTATATTTCCTCCAATAAGGGCTATTTTGCTGCATCTGAGGTGCAAACGGTATTGCAGCTTCTTAAGTGTGTGGACAATCCCCGAAACGATGTGCCCCTGTTTGGCACCATGCGCTCCTGGTTTGGCGGCTTTAGCGATGCGGAACTGGCAAAGGTGCGGGTAGAAGCCGGGGAGGATGGAGGGTGTCTCTACGATGCCCTGCAGAAACCGGAAGATCCCAAAATAACGGCTTTTCTGGATTTTCTCCACACCCTTCAGCAAAAGGAGACCTACCTGTCGGTGGAAGAACTACTGCAGGATATCATGGGGGAGACGGGATATATCCCCTATGTGACCGCTCTCCCCGATGGAGAAAAGCGTGCCGCCAATGTGCGCATGCTGCTGGAGAAGGCGGCGGAATTTGAACAGACCAGCTTCCATGGTTTAAACCAGTTTGTACGGTATATGGATCGGCTGGAAAAATACGAGGTGGATTACGGAGAAGCGGAGACATTGGATGAAACCGCGGACGTCGTCCGGATCATGAGCATTCATAAGAGCAAGGGTCTGGAGTTCCCCGTCTGCTTTGTGTCGGGGCTGGGCAAAGGCCTGAACAAGCAGGATACCTCCGATCCCATCCTGACGGATATGGATCTGGGCATCGGCATGGATCTGCTCCTGTCCGGCTCCCATTTGCAGAAGATGACCCTTCGCAAGCAGATGCTTTCCAGAAAGCTGGCCATGGACAGCATGGGAGAGGAGATCCGCATCCTGTATGTGGCTCTGACCCGTGCAAAGGAAAAACTGATCCTCACGGGATACGGCAAGGATTTAAAGGAACGTCTGGAAGGGATAACGCCTCTGGATCCCCTGCAGGAGGAAGCCAGAAAGCGCCTGTCCTTCAGCAGACGTTTGAAAGCCTCCTCCTTCCTGGAGCTGCTCCTTTCAACCTCCATGCCCAGGATCGCGGATCTGCATGTTACCGGATGCAGAGAGCTGGAAGAAGCCAGAGTATCCCGGGTGATCCTGGGAACAGGCGCCCGGCTGAAGCTGGAGGGATTTCTGGAGCAGATGGGAAAGGAGAAGGAAGCGGACACCAAGGCCCTCCTGCCCGGTGCGGACCACGAAAAACTGCATCTTCTTGGGCAGCGGTTTGCCTTTACCTATCCCCATAAGGATCTGGAGAACCTCTTTATCAAGACCTCCGTTTCCG
>JAILDL010000054.1 GCA_024689465.1 Lachnospiraceae bacterium | reverse complement strand
TATGAATACGGGAAACCGGGTTCTGGATGTGGTGCTGACCACCAAGAGCCTGCAGTGTCAGAAAAAGGATATTACCTTAAATGCCATGGTGGACGGCGACCTGTTATCGAGCATCCATGTAAAGGATATCTGTTCCCTCTTTGGCAACCTCATCGACAATGCCATCGAAGCCACACAGATGCTGGAAGATCCGGAAAAGCGTCTGATCACCTTGTCCGTTCGAAACCGCAACAAGTTCATCATCATTGAATGCGAAAACTATGCCAACGATCCTTCCGGCAATTTAAAAAACAGCAGGAGCCGAAGCCTCTTTGGAGGTCGTCTCCTGCCGCGTACTACGAAGCCGGATGCTGTACGTCACGGCTACGGCTTAAAGTCCATCACCCAGATTGCCGAAAAGTACGACGGAGCCATGAAGTGCTCTTATGAAGATGGATGGTTCAAGGTGAAAGTATTGCTTGCTTACAAAAAATAGCGACCAAAACAGCAATGCGATGTCGTTTTGGTCGCAATTCTTAAAAAGTCCAGTATTTATCAGTGTTTTTTCTCCGACCATGTTTTTGATCACAGAGATCCCCGGATAAAAAAGCCGTCTTCCGAGAAGCATTTCTCTGGAAAGCGGCTTTGATCATCTAACCATATTCGTTTGATCCTATATGAAACCTCTACAGCTTCTGATTCACATACTCCACAAACCGTCCGAAGGCTGCCTGGCCTTCTTCGGTCCTCTTATAAACGCCGGCATCTTCCAGTACCTGGGAGAATACTTTTCCAATCTCCGCATGGAGGATCTCCATGATGTTGTCTTTTGTGACACCTGCGTCAGAATTCTTGTAGGCAGGTAAAAACTCCTCTACCCAATCCGCGTGTTTCTCCAGTACCTCGTCGCTGCGGATGTCCTTTCCGGTCAGGATGGCATCTGCCAGGGCTTCCATTTCACCCTTCAAGCGGGCAGGTAATACGGCAAGACCCATGACCTCGATAAGACCGATGTTCTCCTTCTTGATGTGGTGCAACTTTGCATGGGGATGATAAACGCCCAGGGGATGCTCCTCGGTAGTGATGTTGTTTCGCAGCACCAGGTCCAGTTCAAACTTGCCGTTTCGTTTCCGGGCGATGGGAGTAATGGTATTATGCGGTTCGCCGTCTGTCTCCGCATAGACAAAGGCTGCTTCGTCGGTATAACCCCGCCATGCGTTTAAGATCACGTCGGCCAGAGCGATGATCCGCTCCTTGTCGGCGTGGGCGATCCGGATGACACTCATGGGCCACTTTACAATGCCTGCCTCCACGTCTTCAAAGCCCTTAAAGGTAACCGCTTTTTCCACAGGAGCTTTCGCCATGGCAAACTCATAGTGTCCGCCCTGGAAATGATCGTGGCTTAAGATGGAACCACCAACGATGGGCAGATCTGCGTTACTTCCCACGAAATAGTGGGGGAACTGGCTGACGAAATCCAGCAGCTTGCAGAAGGTATCATGCTCGATCTTCATGGGCACATGCTGGGTGTTAAACACGATGCAATGTTCATTGTAATAAACATAGGGCGAATACTGGAATCCCCAGGCATGGCCGTTCACCGTGATGGGAATGATCCGGTGATTCTGCCTTGCCGGATGGTTCATGCGTCCGGCATAGCCTTCGTTCTGAGGACACAGCAGGCACTTGGGATAGCCACCCTGCTTGGCATTTCTGGCAGCGGCGATGGCCTTGGGATCCTTCTCCGGCTTGGATAAGTTAATGGTGATATCGATATCGCCGTACTCGGTAGGAGTCACCCATTTCTGGTCCTTCTTAATGCGGTAGCGGCGGATGTAGTCGGTGTTTCGGCTCAGGTTGTAGAAATAATCGGTTGCCTTTTCGGGACTTACTGCATAGGCCTCTTTAAACTTACGGATCACTTCGCTGGGGAAGGGCACCAGCATGCTCATGATCTTTGTATCAAACAGGTCTCTGTGGGTAATGGTGTTATCTTCCATAAGGCCTCTTGCAAAGGCTTCATCCAGAAGCTTACCCAGAAGTTCTTCCAGCACAGAGCCGTCTTCTTTTACCAGCCCCTGCGGGATCGGGGCAGCGATGGCCTCTTCTTCCAGGGTATCCAGTTTGTAAAGCTCCAGCAGGCGGTTGGTTACGTAGATCTCATCTTCCTGTTCCAGAAGCTCTGCTTCCAATCCGTATGCAACCAATGTCCGAAGGGCAATGCCCAATTCTGTATCTGTCATATTCGTTCTCCCGTTTTTCATTCTGATCTACTATGCAACAATTCCGGCAGGATCTCTCCCGCCGGAACAAATCGTTTCGTATGTATCGCTTTTATTTCTCGGTAGAAAAACCTCAGGCGATGACGCTGGGGCCGTCGCCGATGGAAACTACGTAGAAATCAGCGGCGTAGCCGATCTTTGCCAGGTATGCCTTGCCGACCTCATCAATAAATTTGTCGATGGCTTCATCCTTTACGATGCTGACGGTACAACCGCCAAAGCCTGCGCCGGTCATACGGGAACCGATAACACCGTCGATCTTCCAGGCTTCCTCTACCAGGGTATCCAGCTCGATACCGGTTACTTCGTAGTCATCCCGAAGGGAAACGTGAGAAGCGTTCATCAGCTGGCCAAACAACGTGATATCGCCGGCTTTTAATGCTTCCACTGCCTTGATGGTGCGCTGGTTTTCATAAACCGCATGCTTTGCTCTGCGAATGCGAACAGGATCCTTGATCAGGTCCTTGTTTGCCTCGAATTCTTCTTCGGTCAGCTCGCCCAGGCTCTTAATGGAAAGCTTGGTCTGCAGCTCTGCCAGTGCAGTCTCGCACTCGCTTCTGCGCTCATTGTACTTGGAATCTCCCAGGCCTCTCTTTTTGTTGGAGCAGGAGATCACGATCTTGGCACCCTCTAACTTGATGGGTGCATAGGTATAGGATAAGTCTGCTGTATCCAGGAAAATGGCATTGTTTTCCTTGCCCATGGCAATGGCAAACTGATCCATGATACCGCAGTTTACGCCGTTGAAGTTGTTCTCGGAATACTGGCCGATCAGCGCCAGATCCTGGTTGGTCACATCAAAGCCGAACAGATCCCGGAGGATAAAGCCGGTCACTACCTCTACGGATGCAGAGGAGGAAAGACCGGAGCCGTTGGGAATATTCCCAAACAGAAGCAGATCCATACCGGCCTCCACTTTCATACCCTTCTCGCCAAAGGCCCACATAACGCCCTTTGGATAATTGGTCCAGTCCGCTTCCTTTTCAGGCTTAAGGCCTTCGATAGAGCTTTCGATCACGCCCAGGTGCTCGAAGTTCATGGAATAAAAACGCAGGGTCTTGTCATTTCTCTTACGTGCCACTGCATAGGTACCGATGGTCAGTGCACAGGGAAATACGTGGCCTCCGTTATAGTCGGTGTGCTCTCCGATGAGGTTTACACGTCCCGGTGCAAAGTATACCTTTGTACCCTCCAGGTCCCCAAAAACCTCAGCAAATTTCTGTTCCAGTGTTGCTTTCATTGCTGTATCTGCCATACCTTCTCCTTTCCCAAACGGGCTTTATCACTTCTTTCCCCACAATTATCAAATGTTCTGTGTGCTACAGGATGTATCGGGAAATATTTTTATCAGTTTACCCTTCCACCATATCGTATCTGTCTGTATTTCCATAGTACACAATGTTGCAAAAAGTTGTCAAAATGTTAAATGACTCCATTTCCGGCATGTTCCATTTTTTCAATCTGACGAAGAAACGCCTCGATTTCCTGCAGGTGTTCCTTGTTTCGCCGTTCCGATCCGCTGCGGATCTCCTTGCGATAGGCGGAGGGAGAAACCCCTTTTTTCTGGCGGAACGCCTTGGTAAACACCATGGGATCGGAGTAGCCGCAGGAAATGGAGATACTCTCTATGGGCAGATCCGTTACCTGGAGCATTTCGGAAGCTTTGGTGATGCGATACGCAGACAGAAAGCTTTGCGGACTCATACCGCAGCTGTCCATAAACAGGGTGTAGAGGTAGCTGCGATTGATGCACACGTAGTCAGCGATATCCGTCACCTTGATGGGATTATAGTAGTTGGCCTGGATGAAATGCAGGGCCTGCTGCACATACTGATTGGCCTTGTCCCCCTCGGCACTTTCCACCACGTTGCCTGTGGCGATGGTGGAGAGAAACAGCTGCAGTCTCCCGTCGCGACGCAGCTCATTGGCAAGACCGGAGGTATTGTGTTCCATCATATCCTCTACATACTTATAGAGTTCATCTGCATGCTCCGACTGAAAAACAGGGTGCTCCTTGTTTAGACCCATATCTTCCAGCACGGCCTCCACATCTTCTCCGGTAAAGCCCACCCAGACATAGGTCCAGGGATCCTGCTCGTCCGCCTGGTACATGACCAGCTCGTCGGGAACAATGAGGAATCCGTTTCCCGCAGACAAAGGATGGGTCACCCCGTTCATGGTAAAGGACCCTTTCCCGCTCATGATGTAATGGATCATATGATGCGGCTTAACCGCAGGCCCAAAGCTGTGCAGCGGCTCCGTACGGGATACCCCGCAGGAGCTCACAGTCAGGGCCGTCATGCGGCTGCCGGCAAATTCCAGTTTGTACGCTTTTTCCATATCCTTATTCTGCTATCTGTTCTTTCGCCTGTTTTTCTGCTTTCGTATTTCACACTGCTTTCATCCTGCAGTCCTGTTTCGATCCAATTATTCGGACAATTTCTCTCGCAGAATCTGTTGCTATCCATTAAGTGTCATGTGTATGGCTCCTGCATGACGGTTACTACTCTTATTTGATTCTGCTCATCCGTACATGTATGACTCGAAGCGGAAGTAATCCACGAGGAGTTTCCCCTTGCCTTCCTGGTTCGGTGCAATGGCAAAGAGCCCGTTCTTTACGCCCACCCAATGTCCCGGTACGGTGTTGTATTCTGACATCAGTGTCACATGCGTACGGCTACCGTAGGAAAGCTGTGCGGTCTTTCCATCCATGACCTTTACCCGCAAAATAGCGTGCTTTGGATCTTCCACTTCCTCCAGCACCCGCACATTCTCGTTGTTTCCGTGAATGTTTCCGGTGATCTCTGCGAAGTGGTAGGTTGCCTTTTCGCCTTCGCCCGTTTTCTGCACGCCGATGGCCTTGTATTCCTTAGAAAGAACCACCAGACCGCCGATCTCACCATCCGCCAGGGATGTAGCATCGATACAGGTTTCATTTAAGAAGCTTGGCACCGGCCACTTCTGCAAAAGGAGGCTGGGCATATCACAAAGCTGTTTGTCCGCTCTTTGGCTGTTTAATTCCAGATGGTCATTGGTGATCCGATACCAACCGAGTCTGGTGTTGCAGTTCCACTGCCATGCAAGAGAGAGTGTTCCGGGTTTTGATGCATCCTCTGCGGGAACGGAGCTTCCCTTGCTGCCGTCAAACTCATCGTTTGCTGCAGGCTCGCAGATCTTCTGCTCTTTGCACTGCACCGGCTTTTCATAGGTTTCCACCGGCTCGCCGAAGCCGATGTCATCGCCGCCTGCGGTACCGATCCGGGGCCAATCCCGCAGCCACTTAACCGGCTCCAGGTAGCAGACCCGTCCCGGGCTTTCGATGTCCCTAAAATGAATGA
>JAILDL010000038.1 GCA_024689465.1 Lachnospiraceae bacterium | reverse complement strand
GCATGGGCATATTCCTCTTTCTTTACCAGCATGGGCATCATCGCCGTTCCTGCCGGAACACGAAATGCTTCTGCAGTGGAAATGACAAGCGTCAGCACCGCGATCAGCGGAGCACTTAAAAAGCCAAACAAAAGACCGGTGGCCATGATCCCCACACAGATCGCCCGGATCACATCCGTCAGTACCATGACCTTCTTTTTCTCCCACTGCTCCACCAGGGGGCCTGCAAGAGGTGTGATAAATACCGACGGCAACTGATTTAACGCGTAGATCACTGCCGACCAGGAAGCCTTGCCGGTGATCTCATAAACGATCCAGCTGGAAGCAATGGCATCAATGGAATCACCGAACCGGTTGATCAGCGCTGCGGCCAGATCCTTTGTGTAATTTCGATTGGAAAGCAGATCTTTGTAACGATTGTTTTTCATAATAACTCCTCAGGGTTTATTTTTCTTATAGCTTAGTACACGATGGTCTTCCACTGCAGGAAAAAGTTTCTCATCATCATGGCTCCTATCTCCTTTCATCGTTAGATGTTCGTCGAATGTTTCTTTTGATGATTATAAAATACCATGATGTTTTATTCTTGTCAACATCTATATTAGATATTTATCTAATATCTTGTCTGAATTCCATTTTTAACAGTAACCGGTACCGTGCCTAACTATACCCAAAACAGGGTTTATTCCAAAAGAAAGAGGTTTTATAATTGGTATCAAGGACGGAATTGTGGTAGATTTCTTAAAAGCCAACAAAATGGGGGTAATTGGTATGATCTTGGAAGAATACACGTTAGAGAAACAGTTAGAGAGAGTTCAGCACAATTCCTATGAAGACGGACATGCGGAAGGTCTCGCTGAAGGTGTTTCCAAAGGCCAGTTACTATTACTGGACTGCATTCAGCGGTTGAAAGACGGAGAATCCGAATCCTCCATTTTAGCCAGTGGAGTACCTGAGGATACTCTGGCACTGGCCAAAGAAGCAATAAAATAGTATTATTCTTCGCCCTCACTTAGTCACTCTCCCTCAACCAGGCACCGGCCGGAAGTGACTAAATAAGCTTGTTTCCCCATCACTTAGTCACTCTCCCTCAACCAGCCACCGGCCGGAAGTGACTAAGCAAGCTTGTTTTCCCTCACTTAGTCACTCTCCCTCGACCAAGTTCCGGCCGGAAGTGACTAAATAAGCTTGTTTTTCCTCACTTAGTCACTCTCCCTCGACCCAGTTCCGGCCGGAAGTGACTAAATAAGCTTGTTTCCTCATCACTTAGTCACTCTCCCTCAACCAGGCACCGGCCGGAAGTGACTAAGCAAGCTTGTTTTCCCATCACTTAGTCACCCTCCCTCGCCCCCGCGACAGCAGGCAGTGACTAAATAAGCTTGTTTTCCCATCACTTAGTCACCCACTCTCGATCCAGTGACGGCAAGTAGTGACTATGGAAGTTTCTATTGATTTTACTATCAAAAAAGGGGTGTGGCTTTTCGCCACACCCCTTCACTATTTCCGTTTTATGAAATTACTTCAGGATCTGTCCCCAATCGGAAATACCGATCACACTCTTAGCCCAAGCTTCGTGTGTGCCGTTTCCAAGGTTCTCGTATACGCTTCTTGCCTGATCGGTGAAGCCGCATCCGATGCTGGGATTCTCAGCAAATACGATGGTCTCGATATAAGGATTTCTCTCAACTGCCTTATAGGCTGCGTACATTGCTGCGCCCTGTACATCTGCGCCCTGTCCTGCAGAAAGGGAGATCTCGGTGCAGATAACGGGACGAACCTTGCCGCCGTATGTCATTTCTGCACGGGTAAGGTAGCTGGTTAAGAGGCCAACATTCTGGAAGCTGATCATCTTGCCGCTGTTTACCTGGTTTGCACAGTAAGCACCGTCCTTGCAACCGGACATATTCCAGAAACGAGCCCAGGTAAGAGGTACGGTATGAGGATGGCACGCAACACCCCAGTTGATGTTACCGCCGGCTGTGATCTGTGCGTTGAACTTCTGTAAGAAGTCCTTGCCATCGATGAACTCATAGTACTCCTGGTGAGAAGTCGGGCGGTTACGATCCCAGTTCTGATCCAGGCAGATGAATACACGTGCGTTTGCATTTGCACTCTTGATGGCATTGTATGCTACACGGAATACCTGTGTATACTCTCTCACATAGGAATCCCAATCGGAGTATGCTACATAGTTCCACTTACGAACGTTTACTTCGTTACCGATGATGATGTCCTGAGCGGCATTGGTTGCTGCAAAGTTGTGCAGACGGTTTGCCAGGTCAACAACAGCGGTCATGTTGGAAGTATTTAACATGTACAGGAACGGTCCCTCGGTAGGACGATGTGCATCACCCTTGGAAGCGTTGGGGCTGTTCAGTGCAGGATTGCTACCATAGTTGTTTACCTGATAGATCAGGGAAGGGAAGCCAACGCCTGCGCCGGTATCAATGTTGTAGTTGTAAAACAACTTACCCTGCAGGCCCTTAGCGGGAAGTGCCTGACGAGCCTTGGTATTGGTTGCTGCTACTTCAGGGTTTGTGATGTACTGAGGCTCATTTACCAGAGTTACACTTGCACCGTTTACGAAGCCGAATACGTACTTCATGTACAGTCCGTTAGCAGGTAACGGGAAGTTCACGCTGGGATTCGCAGAAGCTGCTACCTGTGCAATAGGTGTTGCGGAAGCTGCTACTGCATAATCTGCGGGAGGAAGTGCGTATACATTGTATACACCGTTAGGAGAAGACACTGCCTTCTTCAGAGAAGCAGAAAGCTGTACGGTAGCTGCATCCACAAGATGTGCGCCGGGGCCGGAAACAGCTGCGCTGCTGCCGCCTGCGGAAGGAGTAGCGCCTTCGTAAGGAAGACGTCCTTCAGCTTTACCGTGGTTCAGATAATGCTGATATAATGCGTTTGCATCGGTACCAAGAGCTGCTACAACATCAGGATTCTGTGCTGCGTAGAACTCAGGATCGAAGGTGCCGCCATCTGCCATTGTCTGGGTTGCTGCGTATGCAGGTAAGCTCACTGCTCCGGCACAAACAACCACAACAAGCATCATGGCCATTAAACTTTTTACCAATCGTTTCATCGATTTATTTACCCCCTATATAAGATTTTTACGTTACTAGGTATCTTTTCAAAACGTGGTAAGTTTTATTCTAACCTTTTTTTATATAATTTCAAGTGTTTTTTGTAATAATTTGTACTAAAATTCTGTAATTGCACTCGTAAATTGCTTCATCGTGCAAAAGCGAAAGGCCGAAGATGTGATATCTTCGGCCTTTATCGACATTTTAAATTTGTAGTTTAATTGACACAATTTGTAGTGACGATTCTGGAAATTTACAGATACCTGTTTTTGCCAGCAAGGATCACTCTTCTGTAAGCAGCATCATGATCTTATTGGAACGCTGTACAAACTTGGTCATGGATTCTGCATCCAGAGGAGCCTGCTGCAGCTTGGCCAGATCATAAAGCTGTTCGCAGATCATCTCGGTATTCTCTCCCTCTTTGTGTGCTACCACATACTGCACCAGGGGATGGTTGGCATTGAGGATCAATGTCTCGCCTTCGTGTCCGTACATGTTACCCATATCCGGCATACCCATGGAGTACATCTTCATCATATCCGCCATACGACGGGCTTCTTCGGAAAGAGTCAGAACAGAAGATACCTTCTTATCCTTCAGCTTCTCCACCTTGATGGTGATGTTGTCCTTCTTCAGGGCCTTCTTCATGATCTCTGCTACCTGGGTTGCCTGCTCTTCAAATTCCTTCTCAGCCTTCTTGCTGGTCTTGGAGCGGAGAGCATCGCTTAAGTCTGCATCGATGCGGCGGAACTTGATATGCTGGTTCTTTGCTTCCAGCTGGGAAATGAAGGGCTGATCAATGGCATGCTCCAGGATCATGGCATCCATCTTCTGCGCACGGAACATGTTGATGTACTGGCTCTGCTGCTGCTTGTCGGTGACATAGTAGATCACCTTCTCCTTGGGCTCTTCCTTCTCTGCTTCAGCCTTTTCTCCGTTTTCGGAAGAAGATGCTGTTTCCTCTGCCTTGTCAGCAGCTGTCTCAGTGCTGTTTTCAGCGTTAGGATCCTTCTCTTCCCCATCTGCATCGTCGGGATCGATCTTGTTAACCTCCAGTGCTTCGGGCAGGGTCAGATACTTGCCGTCCAGGTTCTTAAAGAGGATGTAATCCGTCATCTTCTCGCAGAACTTATCATCCTTTAAGCAACCGTATTTAATGAAGGGAGCGATGTCATCCCAGTACTTGTCATACTCTTCCTTTTCGGTCTTGCACATACCGGAAAGCTTATCTGCCACCTTCTTGGTGATATAATCGGAGATCTTCTTTACGAAGCCGTCGTTCTGCAGCGCGCTTCGGGATACATTTAAGGGCAGATCCGGGCAGTCGATGACGCCCTTTAAGAGCATCAGAAATTCCGGAATGACTTCCTTAATGTTATCTGCGACGAATACCTGGTTGTTATATAACTTGATGGTTCCCTCTGCGGATTCGTACTCCATGTTGATCTTGGGGAAGTACAGGATACCCTTTAAGTTAAAAGGATAGTCCATATTCAGGTGGATCCAGAACAGAGGCTCCTTGTAATCGTGGAATACCTTACGGTAAAAGTCCAGATAATCCTCTCTCTTGCACTCATTGGGATGCTTTGCCCAAAGAGGGGTCGTTTCGTTTAAAAGTTCGGGGCGCTTGCGGATCTTAAGCTTTAAGGGTTCGTCCTTGGCTTCCTCCCCTTCCTTCTTCTCCGGTACTACTTCTTCGATCACCACATCAGTGGGAAGCTTCTCGGAAACCTCGATGATCTGGGTTTCCTTGGTATCTTCCTTGGACAGATAGATCTCGGTGGGCATGAAGGAACAATATTTGGTCAGGACGCTTCTGGCCTCGTACTCGTTACAGTATTTGAGGCACTCTTCGTTTAAGAACAGGGTGATCTTCGTTCCGACCTGATCGTAATCCCCTTCATCCATGGCAAATTCGGTACCGCCGTTGCACTCCCAGTGTACGGGCTTTGCATCCTTCTTATAGGAAAGGGTATCGATGTGTACCTCATCCGCTACCATGAATGCGGAATAAAAGCCCAGACCGAAATGACCGATGATCTGATCCTGGTCGGTCTTGTCCTTGTATTTCTCAATGAAATCCGTTGCACCGGAGAAGGCGATCTGGTTGATGTACTGCTCCACCTCGTCTGCCGTCATACCGATACCGTTATCTATGATCTGGATGGTCTTCTTCTCGGGATTGATGATCACCTGGATCTTTGCCTTGTAATCATCGGGAAGAGAATACTCTCCCATAACATCCAGTTTCTTTAATTTGGTGATGGCATCGCAACCGTTGGATACCAGTTCTCTATAGAAGATATCCTGATCGGAATACAACCACTTCTTAATGATCGGGAATATATTGTCGCTGTTTATGGATAAGCTGCCGCTTCTCATTGCCATACGAATCACTCCTTTCAATTTCAGCCACAAAACAAGTCTAGTCTCGCCAAATCCAAAAGTCAATAAAAAACTAGCACTCAAAATTGCTGAGTGCTAGTAAAAACCCGTTTCCCTTGTATTTTCAAGCATTTTGGAAATCTAAAATCTTTATAAAGTACCGATGCAGCAGAAGGTGCCCCTACTCAAATGCTTCCTCATACCGGTCAAAGAAGTCGTTTGTCACAATGGCTTCATCCTCCAGAAAACCAACCTGCTCCCAGACTTCCTCGTTTAGAGTGCGTACCAGTTTTTCCGCAAAGGCATCGTACTCTTCACCGAATACTTCCCGCTTCTTTTCCTCCACGATCTTTACCTTATTCAGGTCCGTCTCTTCCCGGTTAAAGGTGCTGATACATTTGATGATATGGTAGCCGTAGCCGGTCTCCACAATAGGACTGATCTCATCGGTTCCCAGGTTAAAAGCGGCCGTCTCAAAGACTTCGTCCATATCCCCCTTGCCAAAGGTATAGGTACTGGTCTCATCATCGCTGTACTGCTGGATCAGGGTGTCGAAATTTACCCCTTCCATGGCCTTATCATAGGCTTCCCGGGCTTTCCCCCAGGCTGCCTTCTTTTCCTCCTCGGAAAGGGGCACCGGATTGCCTTCCTCATCGTAGGTCACCGTACGGATCATGATCTGCTGCACCGTGATGGTGCGGGCCTCGTCATCGCTGACTTCCGGGTTGATATCCTTGATCAGGAAATGATAGACACGGTCCGCAAGAGCATACTCCTCGTAAAGCTGCCGGATCAGAGAAAGATTTACCCCCATGGCCTCGATTTCCGTTTCATTTAAGGAATCATAGTATTCCTCTGCCAGGGTCTTTACCTTCTCCTTCTCTTCCTCGGTCAGAGAGATCCCGTAATTACGGGCCATCAGCGTCATGGCTTTTACCTGGACGATCTGCGCCAGGGCCGTTTCCTTTACATTCTCCTCCAGAGTCTTCCCCCCTGCGGAGGCTTCCCAGATCTGGCTGCCGTATACCTTCTCATACTGGTTCTGCATGTTGGTAAGGTACACGTACAATTCCGGCAAACGGCAGCTCTGCTCCTCCAGGCGAAAGACTTCATCTTCCCCAAAACCGGTGGTCAAAACCACCACCGTCTTTGTCCCGTCCTGTTCCGGCAGGCTGCAGGCTGACAGCAGAAACATACTTATGAAAATAACAAATAAAAGTCTGGTTTTCTTCATCCCTGGGCTTTCTTTAAGATACTTCTGGCAACAGACAGTCCGTTGGCGGATGCCTGCTGCAGACCGCGGGTGACACCGGCACCGTCGCCGATGGCGCGCAGACCTTCCACACTGGTCTCAAAATCTTCGTTTACAACGACCTTATTGGAATAGAACTTAACCTCCACACCGTAAAGCAGGGTCTCCTCCGCCGCCAGTCCGGGTGTTACCTTGTCCAGTGCCTGGATCATCTCATCGATGTCCACCATGATCCGGTGGGGGAATACCAGCGACAGATCGCCGGGTACCGCATCCTTTAAGGTGGGGATCAGGTTGTTCCGGCAAAGACGCTCATCCGTGGTCCTTCGGCCTCTCTTATAATCGCCGTAGGTCTGAACCAGGATCTTGCCGCCGCAGAGCATATTGGAAAGCTGTGCGATCTGCTTACCGTATTCAATAGGCGTATTAAAGGGCTTTGTAAAGTTCTTGGATACCAGCAGGGCAAAGTTGGTATTGTTGGTCTTATATTCTCCGGACTTATAGGCATGGCCGTTTACCACTGCCAGTCCGTTCTCGTAATACTCCGTTGCCACTTCTCCGGAAGGGTTGGTACAGAAGGTACGGACCTTATCGTCAAAGGTAGGCGTATGATAGATCAGCTTGGCTTCATACAGGTTCTCATTTAAAAACTGCATGACTTCGTCCCGGACTTCCACACGGACACCTACATCCACGGTACCGGGCTTGGTCTCGATACCCACCTTTTTGCAGATCTCCTTAAACCACTCGGCGCCTTCTCTACCCACTGCGGATACGATCTCACCGGCGGTATAGGTTTCCCCGTTGTCCAGCTTTACGCCGTAAGCACGGTTATTCTCCACCAGGATCTCTTCCACCATGGTATTAAAGATGATCTCCACACCGGCTTCCAGCAGATGCTTCTGCAGCTTTGCATAGATCTTGTAGCCTTCTTCGGTGCCCAGATGACGGATGGGGCATTCTACCAGCTTTAAGTTGGCATTGATGGCCTTCTTACGGATCTCCCGGATCTCGGCCTGCTTGTCGATACCGTATACGTTCTTATCCGCTCCGAATGCCAGATAGATGGCATCGGATTCATTGATCAGCTCTGTGGTGCGATCATACCCCAGGATCTGGGGCAGATTTCCGCCTACATCCGGGGATAAGGACAACTTTCCGTCAGAAAATGCTCCTGCTCCCGCAAAGCCTGTGGTAATGGAGCAGGGCTTGCACCCTACACATACCTTTGTCGTCCGCTTGGGACATGCTCTTTTTTCAATGGAGCGACCTTTTTCCACCATAAGCACCTTCATGTGAGGTGCCTGCTTCATCAGCTCATAGGCACAGAAGATACCTCCGGGTCCTGCTCCGATAATGATCACATCATATTCTTTTGCCATAACGTCCTTTCCGCTGTTTCTTCAGCTTCAAAGTTATTTATCTTCGAATAACCCCTGTTCCGGATGCCTACATCGTCTCTTCAGGGTTTAATCCACCGCATCATAATCAAATTGATAGATCTCCACCTCTCCGGTCTGCAGGTACTGATCCACGGCCTCCTGCAAAACCGGTGCCGTATTGTCCATCCGGTAGTCTACGGACAGATAATACTGCTCTCCGTAGGAAGAAGGCGTCCAGGATACCGACACATATACATAGTAATAGCGATCGTTTGCAGGCAGGATCAGGGTTTCCTGATAGCCGGCATCATAGGATGAATCCGTAAGAAGGGGGCCCTCCGGTCCCTGGGTGATCGCATCTCTTACATGGTCCGGGAACACAATCGGGAGGTCAAAAATATATCCGTCCTCCATGATGGACTTCAGATTCCGGCACCGTGTCTGCAATTCTTCCATTTCCAGGCGGATCGCTTCCGGATCGGGACTGCCTCCGGCAAAGACCGTCTCATCATAGTAAAGGGTCTGCCACGACAAGGGGACCTCGATCCCGCCATCCGCACCCAGAGTCAGTAAGGTCCAGACATCCGATTCCTCGCCGTCTTCTTTGATGTAATTGATCAGGGCGGATTCCATGTCCTCATCCACATAGGTGACATTCACGTAGCGTCCGATCTCTTCCACTGTAGCCTCTCTGGCACCTATGATCCGCGTCAGTTCCTGACGAAGCAAGTCGCCGTTATAGATCGCCATCGCCCAGTAGAGCAGAATGATCAGCGGAATGAGCAGGCTCGGCAGCCAGGATAACGTCCGCAGATGGTAGAATCTGCGCAGAAATTCCACATAACGGATCTCATCGATGAGACCCTTAAAGCCGCTCCTGCGATTATGCAGGATCCCTTCCGGCGAGCGGACACAATCCAGCTTTTCCTCCAGGATAGTGCGTTCATGGGTGGTCAGATTTCTTAAAAAAACCTCTTCCAGAAAAGGGAGGATGTCCATTTTCTGTAAAACACGGCTACAGCAGATCGCAAGCGGCAGACCGATCACCAGGCCGGCGATCAGCCAGGGCAGATACCACAGGCGGATCATCTGCTCCTCAAAGGCATTCCGGTCCAGATAGTTCCCATAAAAATGCTCCAGCAGCAAAACAGCGGGCGTGGATAAAAGGGTACCCTGTACAAAAATGATCAATCCCAGGATCAGACCTCTCCAGCAGAAAGCATATTTTTTCAAAAGCCGGATATCTTCCGGCGGAAGATCCGAAGGCTTCCCCATATAGAGGGCCTTATTATTTCCATCGAACATTCAAAAAGAATTTCCTTTCCCTATTGCTGTTCTATTATACCATGTCCCCATAAAAAAGGCGGGCAGGGATTTCCCGCTCGCCTTTTGTCTCTTTTCTTTTGGGAAGGGATCGGCACTTTTACGAAGCACCCACCCTGCAGGTTTTATACGGGGATCTCGTGGATCCAGCCTTCCGGAGCTTCGATACGGCCCATCTGAATACCGGTGAGGGTATCGTACAACTTCTGGATAGTGGGTCCCATCTTCTCCATACCGCTGGCAAAGCAGATCTCCTTGCCATGGTCTACTACTTTTCCTACAGGAGAAATAACGGCTGCAGTACCGCAAAGGCCGCACTCTGCAAATTCCTTTACCTCTTCGAAGGGAACTACACGCTCCTCTACCTTCAGGCCTAAGTAATGCTCTGCAACATAAACCAGAGAACGTCTGGTAATGGAAGGCAGGATACTGGAAGACTTGGGGGTAACAACGGTGTTGTCCTTTGTTACAAACAGGAAGTTCGCTCCGCCGGTCTCTTCTACGTTGGTACGGGTTGCAGCATCTAAGTACATATTCTCATCGAAGCCTTCCTCATGGGCGGTAACGATGGCATGTAAGCTCATGGCATAGTTAAGGCCTGCCTTGATATGGCCGGTACCGTTGGGAGCTGCACGGTCAAAGTCGCTGACCTTGATGGTGATGGGCTTTGCGCCGCCCTTAAAATAAGGACCAACGGGGGTAACAAAGGTACGGAACTGGTACTCCTCTGCAGGCTTAACACCGATTACAGGAGAGCTTCCGAACATATAAGGTCTGATATAAAGAGTAGCTCCGGAGCCGTAAGGGGGAACATATGCCACATTCGCAGCAACCACCTTATCAATGGCATCCAGGAAACGATCCTCCGGAAATGCAGGCATCTCCAGTCTCTTAGCGGAGTCTACCATACGCTTTGCATTTAAGTCCGGGCGGAAAACAACGGTTTTACCCTGTTCTGTGGTATATGCCTTCAGGCCTTCGAAGCAAGCCTGGCAATACTGCAGAACGCCGGCGCATTCGCTAATGGTGACGGTAGCATCCGTTGTCATTGTGCCTTCGTCCCAGGCGCCGTTCTTGTAGTTGGATACATATCTGGCTTCTGTGGGAATGTAACCGAAGCTCAGATTGGACCAATCGATATTCTTCTTTTCCATCGTTCTACTCCTCGTTTTAAATTGTTCGCATTTACGCTGTTTCTCCTGAAAATACAGGGCTTCGGGTTATCTCCCGGGTGTCCTTTTCAGATTGTATACATGCATAATTATGCGTTAATACATTGATTATCTACTGATTTACAGGGAATGTCAATCAGCTGCGGCGTACATATTTCATAAAGGTGTAGGTCAGATCAAAGTAGGTCTGCTCGTCGCTCTCCTCATAAACCTCCCACTCGGGATCCGCATCCAGATCCGGGAAAAAGGCATCCGCTTCATAGGTATGGTCGATCTTGGTCACATGGACCGTATCGCATAAGGGAAGAAGCAGCTTATAAATGCTCTCTCCTCCGATGACATAGATGAGGTCCGTATCAAAGGGCTTTATGGCTTCCTGCAGTTCTTCCGTGTTATGCACCACGATGGCGCCCTCTGCCTTATAAGCGGGGTTTCTGGTAAGAATGATATTGGTACGGTTCTTAAGGGGCATTCCGTTTGGAAAGGTCTCGATAGTCTTTCTGCCCAGGATCACCACTTTTCCGGTAGTCTCCTGACGAAACATCTTCTGATCATTGGGAATGCGCACCAGTAATTCGTTTTTATTGCCGATCCCCCAATGGGAATCCACTGCTACAATTGCCTGCATGATTACCTCTTTCTTCTCAGATCGCGATGGGGATATCCTTTACCTGCGGTCCGGTTTCATAATTTTCCACATGCACGTCATCTTTGGTAAAGGCGTAGAAGTCCGTGATGTCCGGGGTCAGCCACACCTTGGGTGCCGCAAAGGTGGGACGGGTGATCAGTTCTTTGATGATGGGCACATGCCGGTCATAAATATGGGCATCTGCGATGACATGGACCAGCTCGCCCACTTCCATGTTGCAGACCTGGGCCAGCATATGGACCAGAACGGCATACTGGGCCACATTCCAGTTGTTGGCGGCCAGTACGTCCTGGGAACGCTGATTTAAAATAGCATTTAAGGTCAGCTTCTCATGCCCGGGCTTTTGCGTCACATTAAAGGTCATGGAGTAAGCGCAAGGGTACAGATTCATCTCATGGAGATCCTGATGCACGTAGATATTGGTCATGATCCGGCGGCTGAAGGGATTGTTCTTCAGGTCGTAGATCACACGGTCCACCTGGTCAAACATGCCCTCTTTGTACTGATGCTTGACGCTCATCTGATAACCGTAGGCTTTTCCGATGGAGCCGTCTTCATCCGCCCATTCATCCCAGATATGGCCGGACAGATCATGAATGTTGTTGCTCTTTCTCTGCCAGATCCACAAAACCTCATCGGTAGCGGTCTTAAGGGCGGTCTTTCGCAGGGTGATCAAGGGAAACTCCCTGCTTAAGTCATAACGGTTTACCACGCCGAATTTCTTGATGGTATAGGCCGGTGTCCCGTCCTCCCAATGGGGACGTACCTTTTCTCCTTCCGTGCTGGTTCCGTTTTCCAGGATGTCCTTGCACATATCGATAAAAATCTGATCTGCGATGCTCATATCGGTTCCTTTCCTATCTGTCCCATTTATCCGCAAGGGCATTGATCTGGCTGGTAAACTTGCCCAGATCCTTGTTGGCGCCACCTTCGTTGCGCATGATGACGGCCATCAGGCGCTCGCCGGCTGCCACCAGCTTGCCGAATACACTGCTGACGATAACGGTCTTCTTCTTGGCAACAGTCTTGGGCTCAGCCACATAACTCCAGCCCCCGGCTGCCAGATCGTAAATGCTGCCACTGTAGGGTGCAGCTGCATTGATGTCATATTCATCCTTCAGGCACTGGGCAAAGGCGGTACAGGTGCTGTCCTCTCCGTGGACGATGAAATACTGGGCCGGATGATTGGTAAAGCCGGTGGCCCAGTCGATGAGCCCTGCCTTGTCCGCATGGCCGGACAGACCGGTCAGTGTCCGGATCTGCGCCCGTACGGCAACGGATTCTCCGAAGAGCTTTACTTCCTCTACGCCTCCGTCCACCAGGATCCGTCCCAGGGTCCCCTCTGCCTGATAACCAACGAAAAGGATGGTGCTCTCGGGACGCCACAGATTGTGCTTTAAATGATGCCGAACACGGCCCGCATCACACATACCCGATGCGGAAATGATCACCTTGGGATCGCCGTCGTTGTTGATATCTCTGGATTCTTCACTGGTGATGGAAAGGTTCAGTCCCGGGAAGGTGATGGGGTTGATCCCCTTGATCATCAATTCCCTGGCTTCCTCATCAAAACAGGAATCCTGATTTTTTACAAAGATACCCGTAGCTTCCACCGCCAGAGGGGAATCCACGAATACCGGGAAATCGCCGTAACCCTGTACCATCCGGTTTTCCTTGATCCGGCGGATGAAATACAAGATCTCCTGGGTTCTGCCCACCGCAAAGGAGGGGATCACCACGTTGCCGCCCTTATCAAAGGTTTCCTGAATGATCTGAGCCAACTCCGTCACATAGTCGCTTTGTCCCTCTTCGTGATAACGGGTTCCGTAGGTAGACTCCATGACAACGTAGTCTGCCTCCTCCGTCTTCTGGGGATCGTTTAGCAGGGGCTGGTTCTTGTTTCCGATATCACCGGAAAATACGATCTTCTTCTGTACATCTCCTTCGGTCAGCCATACTTCGATGCTGGCAGAGCCCAGCAGATGGCCGATGTCCGTAAAACGGATCTGCACCCCTTCGCATACGGTGATGATGTGATTGTATTTACAGGGAATGAGCAGCCGGATGGCGGCATCCGCATCCTCCATGGTGTATAAGGGAACGATCTGATTGTTGGCGCTGCGCTTGGCCTTGCGGTTTTTCCATTCTGCTTCCTGCATCTGGATATGCGCACAGTCACGGAGCATGATCTCGCACAGATCTGCGGTCGCTTCCGTTGCGTAGATCTTCCCACGAAAGCCCTTGTTGGCAAGAAGCGGTAACAGTCCCGTATGATCCACGTGGGCGTGGGTCAGAAATACGTAATCAATCTCTCCTTCCGACACCGGAAGCGGGGCGTTCTCAAAATAGTTAAAGCCCTGCTCCATACCATAGTCCACCAGGATATGTTTGCCGTTTACCTCCAGGTAATGACAGCTTCCGGTTACTTCATGGTCCGCACCGATAAATGTAAGTTTCACCTATACCTCCTTCGGCGGATGTTACTCCCCTTTTTATTTTTACCCTGTAGCTTGCAGCCGTTTTCCCGGCTTGCAACCTTGCAGAGTAATCCTACAGCACAACTCCCAGTCCAAAGCAGAAATAGCGGATCGCTACGATGATCAGCAGATGAACGGGATAGGCTGCATAGAAGAAGTACTTGTATTGTCTTCCCCTCTTTCCATTATACATCTGCAGCAGGATAAATGAAGGGAAACACCAGGGCTCGAAGGTAAAAACAAGGTACCCGATGATCCCCTGGAGGATCCGGTTGTGGTAGAAGCGGTACAGGATCACCGTCAGGATGGTTCCGAAGAAGTAGTAATCGGAAAAGGTGACCAGTGCGATGACGCCGCCGATGGCCGTAGGGATCAGCCAGCACAGATCATGGACAAGGCCCTTGTCCTTTTTGCAGAACTTCTGAAGCGCCCAGTCAACGGTCATGATGGTGAGCAGGGAGATCAGCAGATTTAAGAATACATTCTGATAATTCCAGAACACTACTTCGCTTTCAAACGCCATATCAAAGGGCACCTCGGAAACCAGGGCAAAGATGGCCAGATTCCGAAGGTACTTCCATTTATTGCGGGTATAATGGTACCCCTCCACCAGCAGGAAACAGTAGATGGGAAATGCGATCCGGCCGATGTTTCGCATGATCCTGTAGACCACCAGCCAGAAATCGTAATCGAAGGGGCCGTAGATGCCCGCCTCCATGCAGGGGTACAGCAGGGCTGCCGCTACGTGATCGATGATCATGGTGATCAGGGCGATCCATTTTAAGGTGCTGCCGGGAAAGATCCGGATCTTCTCCTGAAAAGCTGTCAGTTTCTCTTTCGTTGTATCCTTCATACGCGCTTAAGTCCTTCCCTGGTTTCCGTAAGCGGGAAAAAGACCGGCCGCTCATCCGGTGTATGATTGGGCATATGAATGGTGAGCATCAGTTTTCCTTCTTTTGTCCGGAAAACCATGCCATGGCCGCCATCCTTGCCGAAAATAGGCTCCTCTTTGTGTACAAAGGGTCCCTTGATACCGTTTTCGGAAATGCACTGTCCGATGGCATAATCCCCCTCATGGAAACTGCTCCAGACCAGATCCAGTCTGCCGTCTGAAAGAGTATGCAGGAAGGGACCGTCGGTCACATAGATCTCTTTTCCCGGATAACTCTTATGTTCATGCGGGGTGGTCCAGGGTGCCTCGGATGCCTTCAGGATGGTCCTGGGTTCCTCCACTGCATGGGTCAGGTCATGGCTTAACCGCATGGCACAGATCTCTCCGTCAAAGATCTGCACCCATTCATGGGAAAACACAATGTAGGGTTCTCCGTTTTCCACATAAAAGGTACCGTCCAGGCACTCCCAGTCTCTGGGGGTTACCGGTCCGTCACTGACGGGAACAAAGCGCCCGTCCGGGGTATCGCAGACAAAGATCTGGGTACCGCGGCATACGCCTTCGGCCTTCAGGGATGCGAACAAATAGAACTTTCCGTTGTATTTGTGCACTTCCGGTGCCCAGTAGTTACGGTCTGCCCAGAAATCCGGTGTTTTCTCAAAGATCCGGATGGGTCCCTCAAACTCCTCCAGGTCCTTGCTCTTATAGCAATCGAACTTATACCCTTCCCTCCATACGTTTTCGTCGGTTCCGTACAGATAATAGGTATCTCCCTCTACCAACACGAAGGGATCTCGCATTTGAATGTCCTGTAATTTCATAGTCTCCTCCTATGGCTTATTCCCCTTAAAGCCTGCAATTATTTATTATAATGGACTTATCTGCAAAATGCTACGCACTGCGGCGCATAATCAAAAAAATCCCCCCTCACTTTCGCGAAGGGGGACCAAAAATCATATGGTTTTTATTGCACCGTTCGGATACTTACTGCTCCGGTAGGGATCAGTCGTTTCCGTACAGAGTGATCAGCTTCTGCAGGTAATCATAACGCTCCTTAGCATGCTCTTCGGATGCTACATACAGAGCCTCTGCATTTGCAGGGTTGGCCTTTGCCAGAGATGCGTAACGAACCTCGCCCTTGATGAAGTCCTGATAGCTCTCGGTAGGAGCCTTGCTGTCGAAGGTGAACTTCTTCTCTGCAGCAGGATTGAAGCGGAACAGATGCCAGTAACCAGCCTGTACAGCCAGCTTCTCTTCGGTCTGAGCCTTGCCCATACCCTTCTTGATACCATGGTTGATACAAGGAGCGTAAGCAATGATCAGGGAAGGTCCGGGATATGCTTCTGCTTCTGCAATGGCCTTAACGGTCTGTGCGTAGTCAGCACCCATGGAGATCTGTGCTACATATACATAACCATAGCTCATTGCGATGCTTGCCAGATCCTTCTGCTTAACAACCTTACCGCCTGCAGCGAACTGTGCTACAGCACCGGTAGGAGTAGCCTTGGAGGACTGTCCACCAGTATTGGAGTAAACCTCGGTGTTGAATACGAAGATGTTGATATCCTGTCCGGAAGCCAAAACGTGGTCTACACCACCGAAACCGATATCGTATGCCCAACCGTCACCACCGAAGATCCACTGGCTCTTCTTGGCAAGGAAGTCCTTGTTCTTAACCAGATCCTTGGATACTTCATCGGTTGCACCTGCCAGAGCAGCTACCAGCTTATCGGTAGCAGCGCCGTTGGTTGCGCCTACTTCAAAGGTATCTAAGTATTCCTGAGCAGCTGCCTTTACGTCAGCAGAAGCATCACCGTTAACCAGGCTCTCAACTTCTTCCTTCAGTCTGGTACGGATCGCATTCTGAGCCAGTAACATACCGTAACCGAACTCAGCGTTGTCCTCGAACAGGGAGTTATCCCAAGCAGGACCCTTGCCTTCCTTATTTACAGTGTAAGGTGTGGAAGGTGAAGAGTTACCCCAAATGGAGGAGCAACCGGTCGCGTTGGCGATGTACATACGATCACCGAACAGCTGTGTAACCAGTTTTGCGTAAGGTGTCTCACCACAACCTGCACATGCACCGGAGAACTCCAGTAAGGGCTGCTTGAACTGAGATCCCTTAACGGTAGTAGCCTTGAATTTCTCAATTACGTCAGGCTTCTCATCCAGAGTTACTGCATAATCGAAGTACTTCTGCTCATCAGCAGCCTTCTCCAGCAGTACCATGGACAGAGCCTTCTCACCCTGCTTGCCGGGGCAAACGTTCTCGCAGGAACCGCAACCGGTACAATCCATAGCGGATACAACGATGGAGAACTTCTTGCCGGGCATGCCCATCAGATCCAGACTCTTCTGTCCTTCGGGAGCCTTAGCGCATTCTTCCTCGGTCATAGCTACCGGACGGATGGCTGCGTGAGGGCATACATAGGAGCAGAATGTACACTGGATACACTTCTCAGGATCCCATACAGGAACGCTGACAGCGATACCACGCTTCTCGTAAGCAGATGTACCGGAAGGAGTGGTACCGTCAACATACTTACCTGCAACGGATACAGGGATGTTGTTACCTTCCTGTGCATTTACCTTACGCTGGATATCATTTACGAATGCATCTGCATCAGCTCTGCCGCCGGATACAGGAGCGCCCTCCAGGCTCTCGTCTGCTGCATTCTTCCAGGACTCGGGAACTTCTACCTTAACTACACCGGTAGCGCCGGCATCGATAGCAGCCCAGTTCTTCTTAACAACGTCTTCACCCTTACGTCCGTAGGTAGCCTGTGCAGCAGCCTTCATCAGTTCGTTTGCCTTGTCAGCGGGAATGATGCCGGTCAGCTGGAAGAAAGCGGACTGCAGGATGGTGTTGATACGGGTAGGTCCCATGCCGGTCTCAATACCGATCTTTACACCGTCGATGGTGTAGAACTGGATATTGTTCTCAGCAATGTATCTCTTAACCTGTCCGGGTAAGTGCTTCTCAAGTTCTTCTGCATTCCATGCACAGTTGAGCAGGAAGGTTCCGCCGGGAACAAGTTCCTGAACCATGTTGTACTTACGGATGTAAGAAGGATTGTGGCATGCTACGAAGTTTGCCTGCTTGATCAGGTAAGTAGACTTAATGGGCTTCTTACCGAAACGCAGGTGGGACATGGTAACACCACCGGACTTCTTGGAATCGTAATCAAAGTATGCCTGTGCATACATGTCGGTGTTATCACCGATGATCTTGATGGAGTTCTTGTTTGCACCAACGGTACCGTCAGCACCCAGACCCCAGAACTTGCAGTTGAAGGTTCCTTCGGGAGTGGTAACAGGATCCTCGCCAACCTTTAAGGACAGATTGGTCACATCATCATCGATACCGATGGTGAAACGAGGCTTCTCATTGTTGCGGTATACAGCAATGATCTGTCCGGGAGTTGTATTCTTGGAACCAAGACCGTAACGACCTGTAAATACAGGAGTGGTCTCGAACTGTGTTCCCTTAAGAGCTGCAACAACGTCCAGATACAGAGGCTCGCCGATGGAACCGGGCTCCTTGGTACGATCCAGAACGCTGATCTTCTTAACGGAAGCAGGAATAGCCTTTACTAATGCTTCAGCGGAGAAAGGTCTGTACAGACGAACCTTGATCAGGCCGACCTTCTCGCCCTTAGCTGCCAGATAGTCGATGGTCTCTTCGATGGTATCGTTTACAGAACCCATAGCGATGATCACGTGCTCTGCATCAGCTGCACCGTAGTAATTGAACAGCTTGTAGTCGGTACCGATCTTCTCGTTAACCTTGTCCATGTACTCCTGAACCAGAGCGGGAAGTGCATCGTAGTAAGGGTTGCAGGCTTCTCTGGTCTGGAAGAAGATATCCGGGTTCTGTGCAGAACCTCTCTGGCAGGGATGATTGGGATTCAGTGCGTTCTTACGGAACTCATCGATGGCATCCAGGTCTACCAGATCCTTCAGATCTTCGTAGTCCCAGGTCTCGATCTTCTGAATTTCGTGAGAAGTACGGAAACCGTCGAAGAAATTGATGAAAGGAACCTTCCCCTTGATCGCGGAGCAATAGGAAACAGGGGTTAAGTCCATTACTTCCTGTACGCTGGAGCAGCAAAGCATTGCGCATCCAGTCTGACGACAGGCATAGATATCGGAGTGATCTCCGAAGATGTTCAGTGCGTGAGAAGCTACGCAACGTGCAGAAACATTAAACACGCCGGGAAGCTGTTCACCGGCAACCTTGTACAGGTTGGGGATCATCAGCAGAAGTCCCTGGGATGCGGTGTAAGTAGATGTAAGTGCGCCTGCTGCAAGGGAACCGTGAACGGCACCTGCTGCACCTGCTTCTGACTGCATCTCTGTAACCTTAACAGTCTGTCCAAAGATATTCTTGCGTTCTTTGGTTGCCCACTCATCTGTATGTTCTGCCATTACAGATGAAGGAGTGATGGGATAGATAGCGGCAACTTCCGTATAGGCATAGGAAGCATGAGCTGCTGCTTCGTTACCATCCATGGTTTTCATTTTTCTCTTAACCATAAAATCTCTCTTCCTTTCTCGTACTGGGATAATTGATACACAAATGAACGCAGAATTATACACTCTGCGTTCGATTTTGTCCCTAGTTTAATAAAAACGGGATACCTGTTCTATTGTAACTCTGATTTTATCCAGACTGCAAGCAACATTTTCGCTGTATTGCGGTTGTATTTCCAAATATACATGCTCGTTTTCCGGAAGGGGTTCCACGGTCAAAGTCAGCGTGTCGGGGAAGCCCAGTTTCTTCAGTCCCACCGACCAGGTATTGCCGGTATAAAACCAGTCTGCGACCTTCTTTCCGTTCCGGTACAGATCCGCTTCGTTACCGCTGTAGTCAATCTTTAAAAAGGCATCGCCGACATCCGATGCAGGATAGGTGATGTCCAGTTCAAAGGTCTTAAAGGTCTTTTCTTCTCCCGCAGCATTTACGATCACCTGATCTTCTCCTGCCCGGGCAAGCACCGTGCCTGTAAGGACTCCCTTCTGTTCCAGGGCGATATCCGCATCCCCGGGATAAAACCGGGCTGTGATCTCCTCCTGGGAAGCCAGCACATAGCCTTCCTTTCCCTGATAGATCACACCGTCCGTAAAGGCCAGCACATCCAGCCCGTTCCGGTCCTTGATCTTATAGGCGTTTAAAGCATCCTGCCTGGAGATCACATGGATCCTTGCCCCCTGCATCTCATGATCAAAGGTAAAAGTGGGCTCATGATCGGCATAAAAGATATACACCGGCTCCTCCCGTCTTAAGATGCACAAGGGCGTCGCATCACAGCTGATCAGAGTGGCATCTCCGATCTTCATATGAAAGGGATAGAAGGCATAGTCGCCGTTTTTGATGTTGAGGGCCGGGAAGGTCACATCGCCCGCTCCGGTATCCACGGTGATCACCTTGCCCATATGCTCTGCCATCTCGTAATGTCTCTGGTAATTCTGGATAAAGAGATATCCTCTTCCCCCTGCCTTGCGCACACAGTAGCGAAGGCTGGTCAGGTCCTCCGGCGTCCGCGGATTATCCGCCGGCATATAGGGCTTCATCTTGCAGAAGTCCTTTCCGAAGTCATGGACAAACATGGCATAAAGCTTGATCTCCCGGAATTTATCGGAGATCTCTCCATACTCACCGATGGGTCCCTGGAAATCGTAGCAAAGCTCCGGCAGGTCATTGGGATAGCCGGTTGCCTTGGATTCCTGCAGGGTCGTAAGCTTTCCCTCCGGGTTGGTACCGCCGTGGTACATGTAATAGCCCAGCAGGTTTACGCCACTGCCCAGCTTTGCCAGGGTCATGGCGCCGATGTCATGGCCGGTGGGCACTGTACGACGATGTCTGGTATATTGCAGACCTCCGCCCAGTTCCGCTGTAAGGAAGGGGAACAGGCTCTGATCAAAGGTCAGAGTGTCATTGATCCCATGGTCGGAACCGATGGCATGATCGTTTCGTTCGGTGGTCAGAACATAATTGCCACTGGGCTCGATCTCCGTGATCCGCTCATCCCAGGGCGCATCGCAGTAACCGCCCATCACCGGGATGCAGCCTCCGGTCACGGCTCCGCCCCAGCCGGTAGCGGTATAGAAGGGCACAACAAAGCCGATCTGCTCTGCCATCCGTTTTAAGGTCCGCATATGGTCTTCCCCTTTGGCGCCGGTATAACCGCCCACATGGCCATATTCGTTTTCGATCTGTACGCCGATGATGGGACCGCCGTCCTTCAGGAAAAAGCCCTCCGCCTGCTCATAGATCTTTGTATAAAGGCGCTCTACCAGCTTTAAGTATTCGGGATCGTTGCTGCGAAGGTCCATATCCTTTTGCAGGAGCCAGTCCGGGAAACCTCCGTTTCTGGCTTCTCCGTGGCACCAGGGCCCGATCCGGAGCCATACCTTTGCATCGCATTCCTTTGCATCCTTCAAAAACTTATGAAGATCCCGGTCTCCGGTAAAGTCAAACTCCCCTTCGATCTCTTCATGATGCAGCCAGAAAACATAAACGGAGATCACATCCACTCCTCCTGCCTGCATCTTGCGGATCTCCTGCTTCCAGTATTGATTGGGAACCCGGGAATAGTGGATCTCTCCCATGACCGGGAACCAGGGCTCCCCGTTTTTCATCAGATATTCCGCATTGTAACTGTATTGGTCCATGTCCTGTTTTTTCTCCTTTATCAAAGTCCGTAGATCTGTCCGTACTTATTTTCCAGATAATCCAGAAAATCCGTGGGATCCAGACTTCTGCCCGTAATCTCCCGGATCCAGGGATCCGCATCCAGACGGGCCGCATTTTTCCACACATTTTCTTCCATCCAGTGATTGATCACAGGGATCTGTCCCTTTGCGATCAAACCGGGTACATCCAGTTCCTTCTTCATGCGGTTGTAATACATGGCATTGTAGAAGTTACCAAGGGCATAGGTAGGGAAATAGCCAAAGCCGGAAGTCCAGTGTACATCCTGAAGAATGCCCTCCGCATCGTTCCCCGGCGTAACGCCCAGGTAGTGCTCATATTTTTCCTTCCACAGAAGGGGCAGCTTTCGGATATCCGCCTTTTCGTTTACGATGAGCTTTTCCATCTCATAGCGGATGATGATGTGGAACACATAGGTGAACTCATCGGCTTCCGTACGCACCAGGGAAGGCTCCACCATGTTGATGCCTTCGTAAAATTCGTCGGGAGATACCCCCTTCATGGCGGTAGGGAAGATCTCGCAGGTCTTATCGTAGATCAGGTCGGTAAAGGCGCGGCTCCTTCCTACGATATTTTCATAGAAACGGGACACGGATTCGTGCTGTCCCATGCTCTTTTCCTCGTGATAATGGTAATCCCATTCCGCATCCGGTGAAAACATGTCAAACAGCGCATGTCCGGTTTCGTGAATGATGGAATACATGCTGGAGATGAAATGATGGGGATCATAATGGGTAGTGATCCGGGTATCCTTTCGTCCCAGAGAGTCCGTGAAGGGATGCTCCGTGGTGGTAAACATACCCCGATTAAAATCGTATCCCAACAGGTCCATAAGATAGCGGGACATTTCCGCCTGGGCCGTATCCGGCACCTCCCGGTATAAAAAGTCCGTGCGGATCTTTTTGGGCGACTTGCGGATCTTAGCAAGAAGGGGCAGCAACCTCTCCGTGCAGGCTGCAAAGCAATCATCCAGCACTTCCTGGGTCATGCCCGGCTCAAACAGATCCAGCAGCTCGTCGTAAGGACGCTCCTTCCGGTCATGGATATACTCCATCTTTTTCAGTTCCGCTTCCCTTACTGCCTTCAGAGAAGGCTCAAACAGGGAATAGTCTGCTGCCTCCTTGGCTTTGATCCAATCCACATATGCCTTGTTAAAGACCTTGTTGATCTTGTGATCCACTGAAGCGGGAATATCCCTGGTGCGGCGGAACATCCGGTAAAAGCTGTCCACCATGGCCTTTTCATGAACGGACAGCTCCTCTTCGTGGGCATGGAGATGATCCACTGCGGCAATAAAGGCCTTCGTGTGGGTCAGTTTAAAGACCTGATTGTTCAGATACGCCACCAGATCCGCCTGTTCCTCCATGGCATCCCTGGGGCAGGCCGTCTCCATGTCGAATTGGACGATGTGTCCGGCATGATCGTAGACTCCGGCTTTCTCCAGGGTCTTCAACATATAGTCCAGTTGTTTTTTGGTTTCTTCTTTCATAGTTTCCTTTTCCCGATTTTCTTTTCCCGATTTTTCTTACTCCCTCGGGTAAGCGTTCTACACTCTTTTGCTTCACCGTTATTTTGTAAAGACCACGGTCACCACTGCCTCGCCGGCCAGTTCATAGGTGGCATCTGCGGATACCTCCCCTGCTGCCGTCTGCTTAAGGTCCAGGTCCTGTGTGGTGGTGTAGACCGCATAGGTACTGTAGGTATCATCCGGGGAAATGGCAATGTCCGTCTTTTCTCCCCGATTGATGAACACGCACACCAGCTGTTCTTTTCCATCCTCGGACAGGCCGGTAAAGGCTACCGGTTTCAGCTGTGCCGGCGGATTTTCCTCATCCTCTATCTCTACTCTCGTAAAGCCCGGACGGATAAACCGGCTGTAATTTCCCATGGCCCAAAGCCGTCTGTTGGGTTCCATGGTGTTAGGGCCCACATTGACATAGATCAGGCCGTCCCGATAGTCGCCGTCTGCCACGGCCACCCAGTACTGCCAGGATACGGCATTTAAGATGGTCAGGTCTTCCCAGATCTGGTCTGCGATGTTAAAGGCAGAATCCATGGTATAATCCCGTCCGTTTACCATCTCGCACCACTCGCTCATGGCGATCTCCACATCGGGATGGTGCTTTTCAAGCCACTGCATGAACAGCATCTTGGTGGCCTTATCCGACCAGTAGGAATGGCCGTCGATCACATGGAAATAAGCAGAGAGTTCCTCATCTGCCAGCATGGCATCGATATAGGCTTCGGTGCTGCTCTTCCACTCGCCCCCTTCGGGGGAAGTGATCTCGTAGGTATCCTCCAGTCCTCTTTCCCGGAGCTTTGCAAGAAATGCCTTTAATACGCCGGTCAACGCTTCCGGAGTGTAATGGCAACCCTCCTGTCCGCTGACCCACTCCCACTGGGGTTCGTTGATGGGCGAGATGGAAGTTACAGGGATCCCTTCTTCCGAGAAATGCTGTGCCACATCCAGCACATAGTCTGCGAAATCATCGTATTTCTCCGGATCCAGGTTGTCACTGCTGCCCTTATCCATCAGAGCAAGACCGTTCCGGGTCATGGAAACCTGGGGTGAATTACAAAACAGGATCACCTGCTCCGCACCTTCCTCCAGGGATTTCTTTAAAAACCACCGGGCATTGGCATCCTTTTCCCAATCATAGGTACCGTCCTGTGTCAGGAAGCTCTCCGCTCTGCGGTGAGGATCCGAAATGTCCCCGGTCCCGGTGTCGGCACTGCCGGCGCCCAGATTATACCGGTAAATGGAAAGGCCGATGCCTTCCTCCTTGTTAAACAAAAGCTTTGCGATCTGCTCCCGTACCGGAAGGCCGCTGGCTTCATCCACATTTTCCCAGCCTCCCACATACTGACTCCACCAGCAGGAGCTGGCGCCAAAGCCTCGAAAATCCTGATAGGTTGTTGTTTCCTTTACCTTCATGGTAGTATCTGCCTCTTTCTGTGCTCCGTTTTCGCCTTCTGCCCCGTTCAGAACGCCTGTTGCCCCGTCCTCAGCATCCGATGACGCATTCCCGTTTCCTTCCGGGTTCTCCGACGTTTCTGCATACGCAGGCATATCCTGCGCACCGGTTTGCAGGGTATTGTCCGCGCCGCATCCCATCAGGAAGCAGCTGCCTGCCAGAGAAAGCCCAAGCAGCAGGGCGGGCAGGCGTAATATCTTTCTTTTCATTTGGTTTTTCCTCTTTTACAGTCTTCCTGTTCCTCTCTCATTATAACGGATTACAAGGGGATTACTATGGATTCTTTCCTGTTTCTTCTTTTGTATCTTTGGGTCTTTTGATTTGTCTGTTTTTTCGTTATGATAACTTTGTTCTTGTTTTTTTGGGGAGAAAACTATGACTACCATAAAAGAGATTGCACAAACATGCGGTGTATCCGTTACTACGGTTTCCAACGTACTGGCAGGGAAAAATAAGGTCAGCCCGGAAACCAGACAAAAGATCCTGGATGAGGTAAAACGCACCGGCTATCAGCCGAATTTTATGGCCCAGGGCCTTCGCGGGAGCAGAACCAGGACCGTTGGCATCATTGCGGAAGATATCTGCCAGTTCACCACGCCCGGACTGCTGGACGGGATCATGATGCAGCTGGAGGAAGAAGGATATCGCGCCACCATCAAGAATCTGCGCCTGTATTCCCGCTGGAGTGATCGCTGGTACGATCTGGAGGAGAAATACCGGTCCGTGTTTGATCCGGCTGTGCAGGAGCTCCTTGCATCCAGAGTGGACGGCATCATCCATGTGGCGGGACATGCAAGGGTCATTCCTGTATATCCAAGAGACCTGGAAAAACCCGTCGTCATGGCCTATGCCTACTCGGAATCTGCACAGATCCCCTCTATCGTTCCCGACGATGAACAGGGCGGCTATTCCATGACCAAGTATCTTCTTTCCAAGGGCCACAAGCGCATTGGCGTTCTGGCCGGTCGGGAGGATAACATCCACTCGAAGCTTCGAATCGACGGCTACCGGAAAGCGCTGGAGGAAACCGGCCTTTCCTTCGATCCGGATCTGCTGGTCTATGCCAACTGGAATAAGCAAAGCGGCTACGCCCAGACCCGTCAGCTCCTGAAGCAGTCGCCGAATCTGTCTGCAATCTTCTGTCTTTCGGATGAAATGGCAGGCGGCGCGCTGGAATATCTGCGGGATCGGCAGATAGACGTTCCCGGACAGATCTCTCTGGCAGGCTTCGACAATCGGAATCTGACGGAGTATACTCAGCCCGCCCTGACCAGCATGCAGCTGCCCCTGATCCCCATCGGCAAACGTTCTGCGCAGATCCTTCTGGATAAGATCCTGCTGGACGCTTCTTCCGCAGAACAATCCGAACAGGTCCTGGTGGAAAGGATCCCCTGCACCATTGTGGAGCGTGACTCTGTTACTTCTTGTAAATAAACTGCCTGCAAAGCAGAAAAAAGCCGACATCCGCTGTCACGGATATCGGCTTTTATTATTCTGACTATGTCTCGGCAGTCGCTTTGTTACGCCACCTTACTCCGGAATCCGGCTCTCGCCGTCATCCATATACAATTCATAGGAATCTGCAGACGCATCAAAGCATACATACTTAAGATGCTCATAGTCCAGTTCCTTCGTGGTCTTTGCAGCTTCCGTAAGGGGCAGCGCATGGCCTTTTCTGAGAAACATCACCACTTCCTTAAGTGCTACGGGAATGTAATGATCTCCCGCAGGCAGGATGGTTTCTTCCGTCAGCACATCTCCCTTAAACCGCAGCATCTTCATCTCTTCCGGCAGGTAGACCATCCGGCCGGCTGCATTCTGCACATACACAGGAGCAACCATCAGGCTTTCTCCCACCAGCAGCTGGTCTTCCACATGAAGTGCCCGCTCATCCTCCGGATAAACAAAGGAAAGGGGCTGAATATACAGATCATCGTTTAAGGCCGCCTTCATAAACTCGGAATAGATGTAAGGGATCAGGCGGTAGCGCAGGCGGATCAGGCCGCGCATCCAGTCGGCATGCGGGAACCGGTACAGTTCCTGGTCTCTCGTGCCCAGCGCCGCATGGTTACGAAACAGCGGGGTGTACAGGCTGACGCCCAGCCAGCGCAGCAGGATATCTTCGGTACAGTTTGCGCCGAATCCGCCGGTATCGGCTCCGGAATACAGAAATCCGCACATGTTAAGTCCCGGCATCTGCTGGATGTTTAACAGGATATGGCTCCACCAGGACTGATTGTCTCCCGTCCAGACGCCGCTGTAGCGGTGCATGCCGATATAGGAGGAGCGGGAAAACAACAGCAGTCTCTTCTCCGGAGAGATCTTCTCCATGGCTTCGCCCGCGGCACGGGTCATATTAAAGCCGTAGAGGTTGTGCACCCGGTCATGACGGATGGTTTCTCCGTGATACGCATGATAAAAACTGCGGTAATCCTCGGGATTGTTACTGATCCCGGACACCATACCCGTAAAGGCAAAGAAGGATTTGATATCCAGATTTCTGCCCTCGTAGGTTTTGATCTTCTCAAAGGTTTGCTTTAAGCCATCCTCCGTATAGAAAATGGCAGGCTCGTTCATATCGTTCCAGAAGCCGTCGATGCCCTGACGGATCAGGAAATCATACTTTGCGCCAAACCAGCTGCGGGTCTCGGGCTTTAAGAAATCCGGAAAATGTACCTTCCCCGGCCACACTGCAGCGACCAGAGGATTTCCGTCCTCTTTCTTACAGAAATAGTCGCCTTTTATGCCTTCCTCATAGACGTCATAGCCATCCTCGATCTTTACACCCGCATCGATGATGGGCACCAGATGGATGTTCTTATCCCGCACACTCTTTACAAATGCAGGAAAATCCGGGAAAGTCTCGTCGTTTAAGGTAAAGTCCTTATACCGCTCCATGTAATCGATGTCCATATAGACACTGTCCAAGGGGATATCGCTCTTCTCATAGCCTTCGATCACAGCGTTTATATCGTCTTCGGAAAGATAGCCCCAGCGGCTCTGTCCGTAGCCGAAAGCCCATCTGGGAGGCAGATAGCTGCGACCGATGAGATAACGGAACTGCCGTACCACCCTGCGGATGGGGGTATCTGCTTCTGCTGCCTTCGAGGGCGTACCGGTAATCTCCGGATCGATGACATACAGATTTACATCCGGTTCATCCATTCGGATATACAGCATATCCATGCGGGTATAACCGATATCAAACTCGGTTTTGACCGGTGTATCCACATAGAAGCCCTTTACGCTTTCATGATCTGCTACCGCGAAAAAATTATGGGCCGCATACAGAGAATTCTTGGATTCCAGATGAATGGGGTCGTCTGCGCAGTTGCTGATGTATGTCCAGCCTCTTTTATTGATGCCGCGAACCGTTTCACCCAGGCCGTAAACGATGGCATCCTCGGAAAGGGGCATGGAAAAGGTCTTGTTCGGTTCATCCCATGCCAGTTCTGCCGGTATGCCGGGGGTAATCTCTACCTCCCGCACCACCGATTCCGTTTCGATGGGTGTTCCAATTCGATATTTTCGGATCATGTAAAAACCTCCTGCATGTTTTTTGAAAAAATCCCGGAGATTTTTCTCCGGGATCTGATCTGCCGCTATTTTACGGTACTCAATTGTTCTTATCTTTGTACTTCAGTCGGGACAGGGCACGGGCCATGGCAGCCTGACTCATCATATACTGTCTCTGGCTCTGCTTCTGGCGCATACGCTCCTGTGCACGGACGATGGCCTGCTCGGCACGCTCGATATCGATCTCCTCCAGGGTCTCTACGGTATCAACCAGCACCAGCACCTGGTTGTTGTTGACACTCATACTGCCGGCACCTACCAGGATGGAACGCCACTCGCCCCCATCGGTCTGAAAGCGCAGCTCTCCCATGTTGATGGCACACATCATGCCGGCATGGTGCGCCAAAATGCCTCGCTCTCCGGTACTGGTGGGGATCACCAGACTTTTCGCCTTGCCTTCATAGAAGCTTTTATTGGTTGCTATGATTCGCAGCTGAAATAACTCATCCATTTAACTTGGCAGCCTTTACCTTTACTTCATCGATACCGCCCACATTGAAGAAGGCAGCCTCGGAATAATCGTCCATATCTCCCTTGATGATGGCCTTGAAACCACGAATGGTCTCCGAAAGGGGCACGTATTTTCCGGGAATACCGGTAAACTGCTCACCCACAAAGAAGGGCTGGGACAGGAAATTACGGATCTTACGGGCACGGTAAACGGTCATCTTATCCTCTTCGGACAGCTCGTCCATACCCAGGATCGCGATGATATCCTGCAGTTCCTTGTACTTCTGCAAAATCTGCAGGGTCTGCTGTGCCACTTCATAATGCTCCTTGCCCACGATATCCTCTTCCAGGATACGAGAGGAAGACTCAAGGGGATCCACCGCGGGATAGATACCCTGTTCCACGATCTTTCTGGATAAAACAGTGGTCGCATCCAGATGGGCAAAGGTAGTGGCAGGTGCAGGGTCGGTCAGGTCATCTGCCGGTACATACACTGCCTGTACCGAGGTAACGGAACCGTTGTGGGTGGAGGTGATCCGCTCCTGAAGCTGTCCCATTTCATTGGCCAGGGTAGGCTGATATCCTACCGCAGAGGGCATACGACCCAGCAGGGAGGACACCTCACTGCCCGCCTGAACGAAACGGAAGATATTATCGATAAAAAGGAGCACATCCTTCTTTTCCACATCTCGGAAATACTCCGCCATGGTCAGTCCGGTCTCCGCTACACGCATACGGGCCCCGGGGGGCTCATTCATCTGACCGAATACCAGGGCAGTATTCTTGATAACCCCGGACTCTGTCATCTCGGTCCACAGATCGTTCCCTTCACGGGAACGTTCTCCTACACCGGTGAAAATGGAGTAGCCGCCATGCTCGGTGGCAATGTTGCGGATCAGTTCCTGGATCAGCACGGTCTTACCTACACCGGCACCGCCGAAGAGGCCAATCTTACCACCCTTGGCATAGGGCGCCAAAAGGTCGATGACCTTGATCCCGGTCTCCAGGATCTCCTGTACCGGCTTCTGTTCTGTAAATTCAGGGGGCTTGCGGTGGATCTCCCAGCGCTCTTCACCTGCCGGCGTCTCCTTGCCGTCAATGGCTTCGCCCAATACGTTAAACAGTCGTCCCAGGGTATCCTTTCCCACGGGAACGGTGATGCCCTTTCCGTCGGTGCATACCTTCATGCCTCTCTGGAGGCCTTCGGACGCGGATAACATGATGCAGCGTACCCGGTTGTTTCCGATGTGCTGAGCAGCTTCCATGGAAACCCGTCTGTCCTTTGTCACATCGATCCATAATCTTGTCTTAATGGAAGGCAGGCCGCCGTCTTCAAACAGGACGTCCACCACAGGTCCCATGACCTGTACTACCTTTCCGTATCTAAGTGCTTCACTCATGCTGCTTTGTACCTCTCTCTCCCGCTGCCACTTCCGTGATCTCCTGTGTGATCTGGGATTGTCTTACGCGGGAATATTGGATCTTAAGGTCATCCAAAAGCTCTTTGCCGTTCTTGTTGGCATTGTCCATGGCAGACATACGGGCGCTCTGCTCTGCGCAGAAGGACTCGATCATCACGCCGTAGATAAATCCTGCCAGGTAATTGGGAACTACCTTTTCAATGACTTCATCGGGAGTGGGATTGAGCAGGATCTCCTCCTGGTAGTCCTTTTTCTTCTTATGCTTGAAATAGTTGGTATCATCCAGATGATTCAGAGGCAGGAGCTGTTTTACCACCGGCTCCATTTCCAGAGAATTCTTCATATGGGTAAATACCACGAACAGCTCATCGATCTGGCCCTTCTGATAGCGTTCCAACAGGAAGGATGCGATGGACCTTGCTTTGCTTAAGGTCGGGTCCTGGATGGTATAGGCAAATGTTCCGGAAATATGAGCCTGCTTTCCGGCAAAGTAATGCCGTCCCACTTCTCCCATGAGAAACAGGGTATCATTGGAATCCGGCCGAAGCTTCTCTTCCGTGATCTTCAGGATATTATGGTTGTAGGAGCCGGCCAGGCCCTTATCCGCCGTAATGCAAAGGATCGCTCTGCGGGTGTTTTTGTCCGGAATATCTTCCCTCAGGTCCAGGAAAGGATGGGTATATCCTTCCGGCAGATGCTTCATGGTAAAATCCATCATCTGCTGAACCGCGGTAAAATAGGGTTCCGTTTCATCCAGATCTTTTCTGGCTTTTCTCAGTTTCGTAGAGGAGATCAGGTACATGGCATTGGTGATCTTAAGAGTCTCACCGATGCTGTCGATCCGCTCTTTCAGTTCTCTTGGGGTAGCCAAATGCCTGCCTCCCTAATCATTCCTTCTCCAGATTGGCCAGCCATGCCGCTTTGCAAATGCCGGCTTCATCCAGGATCTTCATCTTGTTCTCATCACTGAGTTTTCCTGTGGATTCAATGTCCCGGATCACATCCGCACCCTTCTCGTCAAAGTGATCCAGTAGTACCTTCCGGAATGCGGAAACCTTGTTCACCGGCACGTTGAGCATCAGTTTGCCCTGGGCGACCGTCAAAAGGATGACCTGATGGGCCAGAGACAGCGGATTACCCTGGGGCTGCTTTAGCAGTTCCATCAGGATCTTTCCCTGCAGCAGCTGGTTCTTGGTGGTCTCATCCAGATCCGAAGAGAACTGGGTAAAGACTGCCATCTCACGATACTGTGCCAGATCGATACGAAGGCTGCCCGCTGCGGATTTCATAGCTTTCGTCTGCGCCGCACCACCTACACGGGATACGGACAGTCCGACGTTTACGGCAGGACGCTGTCCTTCAAAGAACAGGTCGCTTTCCAGGAAGATCTGGCCGTCTGTGATGGAGATCACATTGGTAGGGATATATGCGGATACATCGCCATCCTGGGTCTCAATGATGGGCAGCGCGGTAATGGAGCCGCCTCCCTTTTCCTTGCTCAAACGGCTGGAACGCTCCAGCAGTCTGGAATGCAGGTAGAATACATCTCCGGGGAAGGCCTCCCGTCCGGGGCTTCTGCCCAGCAGCAGAGACAGGGCTCGATAGGCCACTGCGTGCTTGGACAGATCATCGTAGATGATCAGCACATCCTTGCCTTTATGCATGAAGTATTCCGCCATGCTGGTACCGGCATAGGGTGCGATATACTGTAACGGTGCAGGTTCTGCTGCGGTTGCCGCAACAATGGTGGTATATTCCATTGCACCTTTTTTCTTCAGATTTGCAGTCAGTGCGGCAATGGTAGATGCCTTCTGACCGATGGCTACATAGATACAGTAGCAGTTCTTGCCCTTCTGATTGATGATGGTATCCATGGCAATGGTGGTCTTACCGGTCTGGCGATCACCGATGATCAGCTCACGCTGGCCTCTGCCGATGGGGAACATGGCATCAATGGCCATGATACCGGTCTGAAGGGGCACGCTGACGCTCTTACGGTCCACGATACCCGGCGCCGGCTCTTCAATGGGCCGATAATCGATCTCTTCGATCTCTCCGCCGCCGTCGATGGGCGCTCCGAGGGCATTGACCACGCGTCCCAAAAAGCCTTCGCCTACGGGAACGCCTGCATTCTTGCCGGTACGGGCTACACGGCTTCCCTGCTTTACGTCCCTGTCATCTCCAAAGAGGATGGCACCGATCTTCGTTTCTCCGATGTTCTGCACCATGCCCTTCGTGCCGTCTTCAAATACCACGATCTCACCGTACATGGCGTGATCCAGGCCCTCGATCTGCACGATCCCGTCTCCTACGGAGAGGACATGGCCGATCTCCATGGTAACTGCTGCCAGGCGGAACTGGTGAACCCCTTCCCGCACCATGGGCATCAGCTTTTCCCGGGAGAGATTGCCACCCTCCAGAAGGATCTCCTTCAGGCGCTTTTGCAGCTGTTCTCCACGGCCCTTACGGCTCCAGTCATAAACTTCCTTTTCCGTCTCCAGAATAAAGCCGTTTCCAAGGGAATCGTCCTGTTCCAGCAGCAGTTCGAATTCCTCATCCTCGTATTTCTCCAGCAAAAAGGCTTTGAAGCCGTCAAGCTGCTCCTTTGTGGGCGCAATGACATAGCGGAGATGGGCTGTATGAAGGATCTTAGGTGTCACTTCCTTACTCATTTCCACTTTCCTCTGCTTTTTTCTGTTCTGCTACGGCTCCCAGGAAGGAATCATACAGCTTCCCGTCGGATACGTTACCCTGGGATCCTTCCAGCTTCTCCACCGCTTCATAGACCAGATCTGCGATCTCAGCCTGTGCTTCCTTGATGCGGTCCTTTGCTTCCAGTTCTGCCTTGGCATTTGCCTTCTCCACGATCTCGTCTGCCTTCTCATGGGCTTCCGCAACGATCTTGTCGTAGGCATCTGCTGCCTCTTTTCTGGCATCAGCCACCGCCTTATCACGAAGCAGCTGTTGCTGCTTGGCTTCTTCCTTTGCCTCGATCAGATGCTGCTGTGCTTCCTTGGAGGAACGCTCTGCGTCTGCAAGAGAAGCATCGATCTCTGCCTGTCTCTCCTCCAGGATCTTGTGTACTCTTCCAAAAAGGAACTTCTTCAGAAGAATGAACAGGACCAGCAGATTGATCACTGTAAAAAGTAAATTGATATCAAGTCTTAACATTGCAATGTCCCCTGTCTGCTAATTGGTTCTCTCTTCTTATCCCAGGAAGAAGATGATCAGGATACCTAATACGAATCCGTAAATAGCAGTTGCTTCCGCAAGGGCGCAGCCCAAAACCAGAATTCGCATGATCTTGCCGTCGGCTTCCGGCTGTCTTGCTACAGCGTCAGCTGCCTTTCCGGTAGCCAGACCGATGGATATTCCCGCACCTAAGCAGGACAGTGCTGCAAGTGCTGCACCTAATGCTGTTGTTCCCATAGTATAAATCCTCCTAAATTCGTAATATGACTATGCCGTTTCTATGGCTTCTTTGATGTAAATGGATGTTAAAAAGCAGAAAACGTATGCCTGCAGGCATCCGTCGAAGATATCGAAGTAAAAACTGAACACCAGTGGAATACCCACAGGGATCACGATCTTTAAAAGCTCCATGATGATAAAGGCGCCCAGAATATTACCGAACAGTCGCATGCAAAGAGAAAGCGGTTTGATCACCAGCTCCAGGATATTGATTGGCAATACCACGGCAATGGGCTCCGCAAAGCTCTTAAGCCACCCCTTTACGCCCCGTGCGCGGATTCCCGCGATCTGCACGATGACGATGCTCATGATGGCCATGGCTGCTGTCTGGTTCATATCCTTGGTCGGGGGCTTTACTCCGAACAGACCGCTCATATTGGCACATGCCAGATAGATCAGTACGACGCAGATATAAACGCCGTAAGAGCGTCCCTCTTCCCCCAGCATGGTATCCACCATACCGTCGATCCACTTTACAAAGGTCTCCACAGCCACCTGCCGTTTGCCGGGGTTGTGCACCTTCATGCCATGGGTCAGCCAGAGCGTCAATAAGAAAAGAATCGCTATGATAAACCAGCTGATCACCGTAGATTCAGCAAAGGGGATCTCATAGCCGCCGGGAAGCGTAATGGAAAAGACTGTTTCCGCTACCAGTTCTTCTTGCAGTCTTTCAGCTAAATGTTCCATCTGCTACCTCCTTTCCCGTTTCTTTTAAAACAACAAAAAGATTATAACATGAATCAGCTTCTTTTTCCGACTGTTTTTCACGAAAAGAGGACATAAAAATACCCTCCCCGGCAGTGTGCCGGGAAGGGCCCTCTCTACACTTAAAAACCATCTGCACAACCGGCAGATATCACGATCATTTCTCAAAGAGGAACTTCTCCGGAAGACTTACGTGAAAGTCCTTTGCCAGATCCCGGAACATATCCGGTGTAATGGTCTGCCGCTTATTCTGGGTCATGGACAATACCTTGACCAGGATCTCCGCTGATTTTTCAACCGTATGCATGAGACCGAAGGTGAGGTCAAAGTCCTCTCCGGAACAGAACATGCCGTGATGGGCCCAGATGGCCACATCGTACTTCTCCATCAGCTTGCTGGTCTCCACTGCGATCTCCCTACCGCCGGGAACCATCCAGGGCACCACGCCGATGCCGTCGGGAAATACCACCGGGCACTCCGTAGCCATTTCCCACAGTTCTCTGGTGAAGGCTTCATCGGTCAGAGGAAGCACAAAGGTCAGTGCAATGGTATTGGCGGGATGGGCATGATAAATCACACGATGCTTTCCGCCGGAAACACGCTTCTTTACTTCATGATTCATCAGGTGGGAAGGCAGCTCGCTGGTGGGTCTGCCGCCGTTTACCAGTCCCCAGCAGATCCGGTAGTTTTCACCCTTTTCATCTACTTCAATGATACAGAAGGAATCCTCCGGTTTGATGATCACATTCCGGAAATACTTGCCGGAACCAGTCACAAGGAAATACTCCCCTGCCAGATCCGGAACGCTGGTGCCGATGGGCTTCCACTCACCGGGGCAAAGCTCCTCTTTAACCGCGTCCACATCTTCTGCCTTCATACGGTAGCTTAAGTTTCCGCCGTTGCGCTCATGCCAGCCCTGATTCCAGCCGTCATCCGCCATACGCATAAATCCCTGTACAAATTCCGCATCCAAAACTTTCATGTCTTCCACTCCTTAAAGAAAGGGCCACAGGGCCCGAAATTACATTGTACAGACTCATCATACCATCCGTGAGTGAAAAAAACAGGTCTTAAATCAACAGGGACAGGGACCTTATTTGCAACCTTTCATCCCGGATAGTACAATAAGGGCATGCGTAAACAGATACTGGATTATCTACAGGAAATAACCGAAGAAGAACAGGAACTCATTGAGACGGGGCAGGCGATCCGGAAGGAACTGTATACTTCCGAGGATGCCTTTATCATCGAAAGCGAGAAGCTGTTACAGGAAGGTAAGCTCATCGATATCCGCAGACATACCCGGTTTGCACCTTTCCCGCCCCACCGCCATGACTACATCGAGATGATCTATGTGGTGCAGGGTTCGTTGACTCATATAGTCAACGGTGAGGAGACCATCGTGCAAAATGCCGGCGATCTGCTGTTTTTAAACCAGCATGCCACCCACGAGATCAAGCCTGCGGGCAAGGATGATCTGGCGGTCAACTTTATCATCCTGCCGGAGTTTTTCTCAAGGCCGCTGTCCATGACCCAGCGTCAGGACCTGCTCCGGGATTTTCTGATCTCCTCCGTGGTGGAAAAAAGCACCTCCGCAGCCTATCTTCATATCCGCGCAGGCGGGGTACTGCCGGTGGAGAATCTTATGGAAAACATGCTCTTTACCCTGATGGATGCTCCCGCTTCGACCAACACAGTCATTCAGGAAACCATGGGGCTGTTGTTCATAAACCTGTCCATGTACTGCGACCTGGTCGGCCGGGAAAGGGATGACAAGAGCAGCCGCCATCTCCTGTTCCAGGTGCTGAAATACATTGAATCCCACTATAAGGATGGGACCCTCACTGAGGTCGCCGACGAGAACGGCTACCCTCCTTATTTCGTTTCCAGGATCCTGAAAAAGCATACCGGATCCAATTTTAAGGAGCTTCTTCAAACCCGAAAATTGCAGCAGGCAGCTTATCTTTTGGAGAACTCTACCCTTGCGGTAGACTTTATTCTGGAGGAGATCGGCTACGAGAACAGCAGCTACTTCTACCGAAAGTTTAAAGAGCAATATCATTGTTCTCCCAGTGCCTATCGTCAGGCGCATTCCCACCTGGGAAGTAACGAATAGGATCTCGGATCTCCTTCCCGGGCCCTGTCCCTGCACGATTCTCTGCCAATTTTCATCAACGCTTTTTGTCCTATAAGTCTAAAAAAAGCCCGGAACACTACTGTTCCGGGCTTTATCTGTTGATCCTTTTTTGGGCTTCGCCGTTTTCTGCAAAATGGCTTACAGCTGATAGAAACCAACCTTCTTATATACCTTACGCAGGGTCTTATTGGCTACATAAGCGGCTCTCTCTGCACCCTGCTTATAGATGTCATCCAGATAAGCCTTATCCTTCATCAGGCGCTCTGCTTCTTCCCGGATGGGACGGAGCTGCTCGATCACGGCTTCTCCTACTGCAGGCTTAAACTTACCGTAACCCATGCCGGCAAATTCTGCTTCGATCTCTTCGTAGCTCTTGCCGGTAATGGTGGAGTAGATGTTCATCAGGTTTGCCACGCCGGGCTTATTCTCCCGATCGTAACGAACGCAGTTTTCCGTATCGGAATCGGTCACTGCCTTCTTAAACTTGCGGGCAATGGTATCGGGATCGTCCATGATGAAGACGCAGCCTTCGGGAATGGACTTACTCATCTTGTCTCCGGGAGTGGTGAGACCGTAGATCCTTGCACCCTGCTTGGAGATAAAGGGTTCGGGCACCTTGAAGACATCTCCGTAGATGCTGTTAAAACGCTGAGCGATGTCGCGGGTCAGCTCCACATGTTGCTTCTGGTCTTCGCCTACAGGCACATAATCCGGCTGGTATAACAGGATGTCTGCTGCCATCAGGACCGGATAGGTAAACAGACCGGCATTGATGTTGTCATGATGCTTCTCGGACTTGTCCTTAAACTGGGTCATGCGGGACAGTTCTCCGAACATGGTGTAGCAGTTTAATACCCAGGACAGCTGTGCGTGAGCCGGTACATGGGACTGTAAAAACAGTACGTTCTGCTCCGGGTCCAGACCGCAGGCAATATACTGTGCCAGCTGGTTTAAGCTTCTTCTGCGCAGCTCTGCGGGCTCCTGACGAACCGTGATGGTGTGCATATCTGCCATAAAATAATAGCATTCGTAATCATTTACCCGGTCTGCCCAGTTCTTAATGGCTCCCAGATAATTGCCCAGATGCAGGTCGCCACTGGGCTGAATGCCGGATAACATACGCTTTTTGGTTTCTTTTACTTCTTCCATTTGGATACTCCAATCCTACTGCCGCTTTTCCTACGGCGTCACAACAAATTGATTCTACCACAGAATACCAGATAATTACAGAAAAACAAAGGATAACCGCAGGAAAACTTACATTTCCAGAACACTCGTCCCCACATCCTCCCGGAAGCGTACATCGTGCTCCACCAGGAGCATGGTGGGTTCATACCGGCGGATCAGGTCTTCGATCTGCATTCTGGAGAACACATCGATGTAATTTAAGGGTTCATCCCAGATATAGAGATGAGCCGGTGTCATGAGACTGGCCGCGATCAGTACCTTCTTTTTCTGCCCTTCGGAGAAGGACTCCATGGGCTTTACAAACTGCACCCGTTCAAAATCCAGCTGTCTTAAGAGTGCAAGGAGCAGGCTGTAATCCAGCTTCTGTTTCTTTGCATACTCTGCAATGGTTCCCTTAAGGTGGGAGGTATCCTGATTGATATAGGAGATCACCAGATTGGGCACGGTTAATAGCTCACCGGTAAGAACCATAGGGCTATGTTCCATATACCCTGCGCTTTGCAGGATGGCCTTAATAAGACTGCTCTTGCCACATCCGTTTTCTCCGGATAAAAAGAAGCGGTCCCCCTGTTTCAGTTCCAGATTCAGGTGTTCAAATACCGGTCCCTTTCCGCCTTCATAGGACAGGGAAAGGTCCGCTGCCCGGATCAGCAGTTTCTTGTAATGGGTAAGGGGCATGAGCTTTAAATCCACCGGCTCTTCGATGTCCTGTAAAAGCCCTTCCTTTTCCTCGATTTCTCTCTGTATCCTGCCTTCAAAGGCTTTTACCCGGCTCTGCATGTGCTTGGTCTTGGCTCCGATATAGCCTCTGGTGTCCTTGGAGCGGTCATGCTCCTTTATGGGATCAAAACCGATCTTGGTTCCCTCGTTTTTTTCCGCCCAGCGGCCTGCACGCTCTGCCGCCTCCTCCAGCTTGCCGATGGCCTTTTTGTGCTTCTCGTTTTCCGCTCTTGCAAAGGAGTCGGCCCGTTCCTTGTTTTCCATCCAGGTGGAAAAGTTACCGTTTTGAACCGTAATGGTACTGCGGTTTAAGACCAGCACATGATCGATGCAGGCATCTAAAAGGTCCCGGTCATGGGATACCAGGATAAAGCCTTTTTTTCCGTGCAGATAAGATTTGATCAGTTCCCGGGATTCCCTGTCCAGATGATTGGTGGGCTCATCGATGAGGAGAAAGTCATTTTCTCCCGAAAAAAGCACCGCCAGCATCACCTTGGTCCGCTCTCCGAAGCTTAAGGTTTCAAAGGGTCTGTAGAGAACCTCCGCATCCAGAGATAACTGCGGCAGTTCCTTAAGGACTCTCCAGTCCTCGCATCCCGGTTTCCAGGTATCCATCAGTTCCGCTGCACTTAATTTTGCCTGCTGCGCTGTGCAGGGATAGGGGAAATAGTCAAAGACCGTGGATGTCGTAATGCTGCCCTCATAGGAATAGTTTCCCATCAGGAGCCTTAGAAAAGTGGTCTTTCCCTTACCGTTTCGTCCGATCAGCCCCAGCTTCCAGTTGGTATCCACGGAAAAGGATACGTTTTCAAAAATATCATCAAAGCTTCCCTCATAGTGGAAAGTCAGGTTGTTTACACTTAATTGTGCCATATAATTGCCTCCTGTCCGAAAACCTATCAGGCAGAAAGAATGCTGATCATCTTCCCTTGCGTTCTTCGAACATGAAAAAAGTCCGTCTTTGCATACGCAAAAACAGACTCACACAAAAAAGAAACCTGTATCTATAGCATAAAGATAAGGCGAAAAAAGGTGTGATGACTGAAATAAGTGTACGCAAAGAAGCCTATGTTCCATAGGTTTTCTAAAAAAATGCGCTTTCTTATATCCAATCATCAATACCTCATTGGTCCACCTTACACGTAATGTGCCCTTTCGTTTTATATGAAGGCATCTTATCACGGACTTTTTAAAAATGCAATACTACGTTTCCTTTGTCTGCTGAGATCTGAGACTTTCTTCTACCACATCCTCAAAAGAAGGCTGCTCCGTATTTTCTGCAGTTTCCGCTACTTCCTCTTTCTTACGAAATTCCCTCTTCTCAACGCCCTGGAAGATACGGATCATTCCACGGTAGTGTCTCGAGATCATGATAAGGAGGGAAAACAGCACAAAGATGCCGGTCTTTACGCCGCCGGTCAAAAAGGCAAAGGGAAGCGCAAATAAGGGGATCAGGATCGCGCCCAGGGGCAGATACCCGGTCCAGATGGTAATGAGACCGCCAACGATGCTGACTGCCGCGCCCCATACCGGAAGGGCGATCACCAGCCAGGTCACGGTTACCGTTACACCCTTACCACCCTGGAACTTACGCCATGCCGGGAAATTGTGTCCGAAAATAGCTCCCATGCCGGAATACAATACCGCATCCCAGCCGATCATCTTACGAAACAGAAGGTAGCTAACCCCCATAGCGATCAGGGTCTTTAAGATATCACCGATCAGCACTGTAAAGCCGGCCTTCTTGCCGATCTGTGCCATGACGTTGGCCATGCCGGGATTGCCGGTTCCGATCTGGGATATATGTTTTTTCGTATAAAACCATGCCACCGGCTCTGCGGTTAAGAACATGCCCAGGATATAGCCGATGATGGCGGATAAGATACATTCTTTCATGATATAGGTTCCTTTTTACAGATCAGGCGATCAGTACTTTATTTTCCTTCGGTCTGCGTTTTTTAAACAGCTTCTGCACCGGCTCCTCAATGCCCTTCTTTACCAGATATGCGAACCCAACGGTCACAAGGTATACCAGGAGGAAGGTCCGCGCCCTGCTGCCGCTTCCAAGTAGGGACAGGAAGGGAAAGTGGAACAGATACATGGAAAAGCTTAAACTTGCCAGAAATCCGATCAGCGGATGAGAGGCAAACTTCTTAATCAGACAGTTCCCGCTGCTTGCTAACAGGATCAGTGCCAGGCAGGTCAGGTTAAGTACCAGAAGAGGATTCTCCCAGCCGATGTAATAGCCCGTAAATGCGGGATTAATGCGGGATAGGATCCATTCGCTGCTCAGGATGCAAAACAGCACAAAAAAGACCATGTAGATATCGGTCAGGATCTGAAAGCCTTTTGTTTCTCCCAATTTCGGAAGAGATGCTTTCAAAGCCTGATAGATATAAGCTGCCACCATCCCCGTCATGATCCGCTGGGGCATAAAGGCAACGATGCTGTTATTGCCGTAGAGATTAATGTGCAGGAACCGGTAAAAAAGATACGCAAGGATCGCTACAAACAAAGCCTGCAGGAGAGATATCTGCCAGTCTTTGGTGATCACTTTTTTAAGCGTCTTTTTAAGGATTGCTGTAAGGCACAGGATCACCGGGCAGATCAGGAAAAAGGCCATCTCCTGCTGGATAAACCACAGATGCCCTCCCACTTTGAAAAAGCACATGTGAAGAAGCAAACTCCCGTAGCCGTCTAAAGCCGTCACAAAGATGGTGCCGGTAAAATAGACCACAAATAAAAGATACGCGTAATATGCCGGAAGAACTCTAAGAAGGCGCTTGCCGTAATAGAAAAGCCACTCTTTAAAGGAAAGAAAGGCAAGCTCCCCGTCCTTCTTAAAAGGCATTGCCACAAAAAAGCCGCTTAAAGCAAAAAAGATACAGTTTCCCACACCGCCTTGCTCTAAGATCTTAGCATGGCTTGCGATCACCAGCGTGATCGCAAGGACCCGCAAAAAATCCATGGAGGTATCATGCTTTTTCCTGTTATCCACCGTTTTTTCCGTTATATTTATAATTTTACCTGCCGTTTGTTCCATAAACTTTTATCCTTGTACTAAGGTTTGCCTGACAAAATATCCAAACAGAGATCTCCGGGCCATTACCATCTCCTAAATTATAGGGAAAATCAGGGGATTTATCAATTTAGAAAACTTTTACTGTTCCTTTTTCCTTGAATCGAGTATTCTGATGTGTGGAGGTATGACCAATGAAAACCATTTATTTAGCAGGCGGGTGCTTCTGGGGCACTCAGAAATATCTGGCACAGTTTAAAGGGGTAACAGCTACCACCGTAGGCTATGCCAACGGAAATACCGAGAATCCCTCCTATGAGGAGGTTTGCAAAGGAAGCGGTCATGCAGAGACCGTAAAGGTGGATTTTGACGAGCGTGTTCTGGATCCGGAAAAGCTTCTGGAATTTTACTTCTACGCCATCGATCCCACCAGCGTCAATAAGCAGGGCGAAGATACCGGCGTGCAGTACCGCACCGGCATTTACTATGCAGATGAGAGTCTTGCTCCCATGGTGGATGCATTCATGGAGAAAAAGAGAGCGGAGTTAGCTGCAGAGGGCAAGAAGCTGGCGGTAGAATCCGGTAAGCTGGATCAGTTCTTCACCGCGGAAGAATACCATCAGGATTACCTGGATAAGAATCCCACCGGCTATTGTCATCTCCGGCCGGAACTGTTTGAGATTGCTAAGAAGCTTCAGTAGAGCAATCCCTCTTTTATCCAATATTTCTATTTTCCTTCGGATTATTTGTGCCACCTGTACATTTATAGGTGGCACTTTTTTCGATAAAATATACCTATATCATGTAACCTGAGGAGGTACACAAATGGGTAGATTAACTGGTAAAGTAGCTGTTGTGACAGGTGCCAGCAGCGGAATGGGCAAAGAGATCGTTACGCTCTTTGTAAAAGAAGGTGCCAAAGTGGTTGCCGTAGCTAGAAGAAAGGAACGTCTGGATGAACTGGCAGCTGCTCTGGCAGGGGAAGAAGGCAAGGTTCTGGCGTTTCCCGGGGATATCTCTTCCAAAGAGGTAAACGACGCCATGATCGACTTCGCAGTGGAACAGTTCGGAAAGCTGGACATTCTGGTAAACAATGCAGGTATCATGGACAGCATGGAGCCGGTTGGCAACTTCTCCGATGAGAAGTTGGAAAAGGTATTCGGCGTCAATGTATACGGACCTTTCTATGCTACCAGAAAGGCAGTCAATACTTTCTTAAATCAGAAGAGTGGCGGTTCCATCGTACACATCGCATCCGAAGGAGCCTATAAGACCTGCGCCGGTGCTGTATACTGTGCTTCCAAGGCTGCTGTTGTAGCCTTATCCAGAAACACAGCCTTCATGTATATGGCAGAGGGCATCCGCTCCAACTCCATCATTGCAGGCGGTTTCAAGACCGAGATTGGAGCATCCATGGGCCAGCCCGATATGGACGGTTACGGAAGGATCCAGAAAACACTGGCTACCTCTCCTGCCCCCGGCGAACCTACCGAGATCGCAAAAGCAGCTTTATATCTGGCCAGTGACGAAGCTTCCTATGTCAGTGGCGCAGAACTGGCAGTAGATGGCGGCTGGTGCGCATCATAAATAAAAACAGAGAAGTCAGCGGGGGATTCCCGTTGGCTTCTTTTCAGGAGGAACAACATGTACATCGATTGTGACGGAATCAAATTAAATGCCTATCTGGATATGCCCAAGGGCAATCCGAAAAAGTGCCCCCTATGCATTGTGATCCACGGTTTTACCGGACACAGTGAGGAGCGGCACATCAGCGCCGTGCAGGAAGCCTTAAACGAGATCGGCGTGGCCACCCTGCGGGCAGACATGTACGGCCATGGCAAGAGCGATGGCAAGTTTGAAGATCATACTCTGTTTAAGTGGCTCACCAACATCCTGGCGGTTGTAGACTATGCAAGAAGCCTGGACTTTGTCACCGACCTTTATATGACCGGCCATTCCCAGGGCGGTCTGGCGGTTATGCTGGCGGCCGCTATGGAGCGGGATCGCATCAAAGCGCTCATGCCCTTATCTCCCGCTGCCATGATTCCGGAAGTAGCCAGAACCGGTGGTCTTTTAGGGATCCAGTTTGACCCCGAGAACATTCCCGAAGAACTGGAAGCCTGGGACGGTCGAAAGCTCAAGGGAAACTACGCCCGGGTTGCTCAGACCATCCACGTAGAGGAATTCGTTGAGAAATATCAGAAGCCTGTTCTCATCGTCCACGGGGATCAGGACGAAGCCGTTCCCTATGAATGCGGCGTTAGATTTTCCAAGCTGTATAAAAACTGCAGGCTGGTAACCATTCCCGGCGATACCCACTGCTACGATCACCATCTGGAGCTGGTGACTGCTGCGGTAAAGGAATTTATGTTAGAACAGCTGCAGGCTTAAAACAGACCAAACAGCCCCTTCTTTTCATAGGGCTTCGTATCGACGGATACACAGGTATAACCGGTATCGGCAATGGCTTTTAACAATGCGTCTTCGGACGGCATCTCTTCACTTAAGAAGGTTGCCGTCCCTTTTTTATGATCAGCAGATACTTTCTTTGCACCCGGCACCGCTTTGCGGATCACTTCGGAAATGTGGGCCTCACACATGGTGCACATCATGCCGTCGATGGTTGCAATGGTTTTGTACATAAGATTGCTCTCCTCTTTCTTTTTGGTCATCTGTTATATATAACTAACTTTCTGATAAACAAGTTCTATATAACGCTCAAATCATACCCTTGTCAAGAATCGCACGCTCAAGAATCGCACAAACTTCTTTTTTTCAGGAAACTTCCCCCCTTGTTGGCTTCCTTCGTTCCTGTTAGTATCGAAATCAGGAGTTCCTTTTTTGCGAAAATACGGAAAGGAAACCGAAAGGATCTTATACATGAAAGTATGGAAGGTATTGTGGAAGCTGACCAAAGAGGCAGCTCGTTATAAGGGATTATATGTGATCGCCATTTTGGCCACTTTTGGGCTTACTGCCGTCAATCTGGCCGCGCCAAAGGTTCTCTCCACTATGGTGGGGATCGTGGGAGACGGGGTGGATGAAGCAGCCCTCACCAGAGTGCAGGGCCTTGCTGCTCTGCTGCTTGGCCTGTATCTGCTGCGGGTCCTCTTCCGCTTTCTCAGTAACTACCTGGCACACCGTGCCGCCTGGTATCTGGTGGGCGATCTGCGCAGCAGACTGTACGATAAACTGCAAAGTCTGGATCTGGGCTTTTTCCATGATAAGCAGACCGGCGATCTCATGAGCCGGATCGTAAACGATACCAGGGATTTTGAGCTTTTGTATGCCCACATGATCCCGGATATGATCACCAATGTCGTGACCTTTATGGGCGTGCTCTGCATCCTCCTGACGGTGAATGTAAAGTTGGCTCTGATCACCTGTTTCCCCATTCCACTGATCCTGATCTCCGGCGTCATTTTTGCCAAAGTCGTTCGTCCCTTTTTCCGGGCGTCCCAGAAAAGCATGGGCCAGCTCAACGCCCAACTGCAGGATTCCCTGTCGGGCCTGCATGAGATCCAGGCCTTTGGTCAGGAAGCCTACGAAGGCAGCCGCATCAAGGAAAAGAGCTTTGAACAGGTTCGGGCCATGCTCCGGGCCCTGCGCGCCAGCGGGATCTTCCACCCCAGCGTAGAATTCCTGTCCTCCATCGGTACCATCCTGGTGGTATTCTTTGGTGGGTATCTGGCCTATAAAGGACAGCTGGGGGTTGCGGATATCGTGGCATTCATGTTGTATCTTTCCCTCTTTTACCAGCCGGTATCCGGGCTGGCAAAGCTGATCGAGGACCTGCAGCAGTCCCTTGCAGGTGCAGAGCGTGTGGCTCTGATCCTGGAAACCCCTTCTGCCATCACGGATTCGGAAAACGCTACTCCGCTTAAGGACGTAAAAGGCGGGGTTTCCTTTGAACATGTAAGTTTCCACTACAGCAATGAGATCCCCGTGCTGAAGGACGTATCCTTTTCCTGCAAGCCCGGCATGATGGTGGCTCTGGTTGGCCCTACGGGTGTGGGAAAGACCACCGCGACACAGCTGATCTCCCGATTCTACGATCCACAGGAAGGCCGCATCCTCGTTGACGGCAGGGACATCAGGGATGTAACCCTGGAAAGCCTTCGGCACAATATTTCCCCGGTTCTGCAGGATACCTTCCTGTTTAACGGGTCCATCGCGGAGAACATCGGCTATGCAAGGCCCGATGCCTCCCGGGAGGAGATCATCGCCGCCGCTAAAGCCGCCAATATCCATGAGGACATTTTGAATATGCCGGATCAGTACGATACCCAGGTGGGTGAGCGTGGGCTTCGCCTCTCCGGCGGGCAAAAACAGCGGGTATCCATTGCACGGGCGATCCTGCGCAACTCTCCTATCATCATCCTGGATGAAGCCACCGCCTCGGTGGATGTACAGACCGAACGGCAGATCCAGGCCGCCATCAGCCAGCTGGCAGGCAAGCGAACCATCATCGCCATCGCCCACCGCCTGTCCACCATCATAAATGCCGATCTGATCCTGGTGATCCACGAAGGCAGCATTGTGGAGCAGGGAACCCATGAGGAGCTCATGGCCAAGAAGGGGTTCTATTACAATATGCAGAAGTTACAGATGTAAAAAGCTTTTCGGGAAAAACTGATTTCTTTTTTGTTGACAGAAGTTGTGACGGTAGCGTATAGTGAATTCAATTATTTCAGGAAGGTTAGTCTATGAACATGTATCTTACAAACAGCTTAAGACGCAGACAGCGCAGACATAAGTTCTTGTAACCATACCGATCATTCGCATGGTTGCAGGAACGTATGTCTTGTTGCCGTGCGGTGCTGTTCATAAAGAATATAAACAGAACCGTAATAGATTTAGCGAAAAGCCTTAAATCCATTGCGGTTCTTTTTTTATCAAAAAATAAAGGGAGACATGAGATGAAAGAAACAATCTGTAATGCAATCGCCGAGATACTGGGAAAGGATCAATTCCCGGCAGATACAGTGATCGTGGAGACGCCGCCGGATCCTGCCCTGGGAGACCTGGCGATCCCCTGCTTTTCCTTTGCAAAAGTGCTGCATAAAAATCCGGCCCGGATCGCCCAGGAACTGAAGACGCATCTGGATGGCCAAAAGGAAAGCCTGGGCCTTGCAAGCGTGACTGCAACCGGTGGCTATTGCAATCTGTATGCAGACCGCACCCTTTTTGCGAAAGCGACACTGGAAGCGGTGCAGGGGGATGATCTGGGCGTCCATCCGATTTTTGCGGGTCAAACCGTCTGCATGGACTACTCCTCCCCCAATATTGCCAAAAATTTCCACGTAGGGCATCTGCGTACCACCATCATCGGCAATTCCCTGTATAAGATCTATCAAAAGCTGGGAGCTCAGGTCGTGCGGATCAATCATCTCGGGGATTGGGGGACCCAGTTCGGAAAGCTGATCGTTGCTTATAAAAACTGGAGCAGCAAGGAAGCCGTGGAGAAAAACGGCATTCAGGAACTTCTGGATATCTATGTCAAATTTGACCAGGAAAAGAATGCACATCCGGAACTGATGGACGAAGCAAGAGCCTGGTTCGTAAAGATGGAGCAGGGAGATGCAGAAGCCCTTTCCATTTGGAAATGGTTTAAAGAGATCAGCCTCACCGAATTTGAGCGGGTGTATGACATACTGGGAATCTCCTTTGATTCCTATACCGGAGAAAGCTTTTATCGAGAAAAGGTTCCTGCTCTGGCTGCCTTACTGGAAGAAAAAGGCCTCCTTATGGAAAGCCAGGGCGCCAATGTCATCGACCTGTCTGCCTATGATATGCCACCCTGCATGATCACCAAAAAGGACGGCAGCTCAATCTATCATTCCCGTGATATTGCAGCGGTCCTGTACCGGAAGGAAACCTATCACTTTGATAAGTGCCTGTATGTGACCGGCTTGGAACAGTCCCTGCATTTCAAACAGGTATTCAAAGCCATTGAGTTGATGGGGTATGACTACAGCGATGAGCTGGTGCATGTTCCCTACGGGCTGGTCAGTTTGGGCGGAGAAAAGCTCTCCACGCGAAAGGGAAATATCATCTATGCAGAGGATATTCTAAAGGAGGCGATCAAACGTGCCGGCGATTTGATCGAGGAAAAGAATCCCGCTCTTGCAGATAAAGAGACCGTAGCGAAACAGGTAGGGGTCGGAGCAGTCATCTTCCATGATCTGTTCAATCAGCGGATCCGGAACATCAACTTTTCCTGGAAAGATGTGCTCAGTTTTGACGGAACCACCGGACCTTATGTTCAATACACCTATGCCCGGGCAAAGAGCGTCCTGCGGAAATATGGCCAGGAGATTTCGGACCATGCATTTTCCTGCGAAGCCCTGACAGATGACGTCACCTTCGCCCTTATAAAGACCATTGGCGGATATGAGGATGCTGTTCAATCTGCAGCTGAAAACAACGAGCCGTCTATCGTCGCCAAATATCTGATTGCCCTTTGTACCGACTTTAATAAGTTCTATCAGGATCGGCCTATTTTAAAAGAAGCAGATATCGTAGCGAAGGAAAGCCGCCTGGCTCTCGTAAACATCGTGCAAAAACTCATCTCGGATGCTGCAGGCCTCCTGGGAATGGAATGTCCGGAAGAAATGTGACCCCCTAACCCCGTCCCCACGGGTTCAAAAAAAAGACACACCATTTGGTGTGTCTTTTTGAAGCGATAGACGGGGCTCGAACCCGCGGTCTCGACCTTGGCAAGGTCGCGCGTTACCAACTACGCCACTATCGCGTTTTCAGTTGTTTCCGTCAGTTCCGACGGACAAGAATTAATATACCATCCCCACCAAATAGTGTCAACACTCTTTTTTACTTTTTTTCAAAAATATTTTGCAGGGATTCCGGAAAGTGCCGGGAAGCCGAAAACAAGCGGCTTCCCGGTTCCTCTCCAATGTATTTTCGATCATTCAACTACAAAGAAATCCAGATCGCTCTTCAGCGAATCCGCCAGCCGTTTTAATTCTGCTGAGGTTTCTGCCAGTTTGACGGTTTCCTTATTTAATTCCGTCATCGCATTGGATGTAGTCTCTGCAGATGCCGCATTTTCCTCCGAAATAGCGGAAAGGTTGGTCATCAGATTGACTACATTTTCTCCTGCACTTTCACAGGACTGGGCCTGGCCTAAAACACCGTTTACGGAATCTTTGGTAAATGCAATGCCGGTACTTACATTTCCAAAGATCTCATTGGTGGCATCAATATCATTCTTCTGATTCTGGATCAGTTCGGTCACTTCATTGATGGTCGCAACGGTCCGGCCGGATTCCTCGGTCAGCATATGGATGATCTGATCAATGATGCCTGCGGACTGATTGGTCTGGTCTGCCAGCTTACCGATCTCTTCTGCCACAACTGCAAATCCACGGCCTGCCTCTCCTGCACGGGCGGCTTCAATGCTGGCATTTAAGGACAGCAGATTGATCTGATTTGCCACAGAAGCAATGAGGCTGATGGCATCCTGGATCTTTCCTACGGACTCATCTGTCTTGCGTACCTGATCGGCGATCTTGTGGAATGCCTCTGTTGTCATATCACTGGAATGCATCAGATTGTTCATGTTATCTGTTGCTTCCTTTCCACTGGAGCTCATTTCCCCAAACTTCTCAGACAGTGCAGTCACGCTGTTTAAGATCTCATCGATGTTGTTTCCCATATCCACAACCTGTCGGGACGAAGCTTCAATATCCTTAGCCTGTTCCACAGCACCCAGAGAGATCTGGCCCACGGTATCGCTGATATTTCCGGCCACTTCTTTTGTTTTATTGGCACTGTCCTCCAACTGCAATCCGGAATCGGCCAGCACATTGGTCATATCCTTCAGCTTGGAAATGGTCTCTTCCAGGGTATCCATAAATCCGTTCAGATTGGAGGCAAACAGAGCAAACTCATCTTTTCCCTTCGTATCTGCACGGGCAGAGATCTTACCTGCTGCAATCTCTTCAATGGCACTACGGAAGGACTGCACACTTCGATTGATCCCCAGGATGATCCGCAGCATGATCAAAGCCAGAATGATCACACTCACGATCAGTACGACAACGATCAGTACGGTAACCAGATTCTTTACTGCATTCATCTGCGTTACGGCACTGGTCTGAACGGTTTCGCAAAGGGTACTGAGCTGTGCATTGATCGCCTGATTGTCTGCTTTGATAGCCAGTGTCTGTTCATCCACTGCCTTGATACTGTCAAAGATCTCCCGCTTGGTCTCCAGATAGCCCAGGGACGTTTCTGCCAGGGAAGGGTCGGTGGTATACTTGGGTATATTTTCTTCGATCTCAGCCATCAGTGCTTCGATCTCTCCCAGATTAGCGGAAACATCTTTTCCTTCCACTACCAGTTTACTGTAGGTCTTTACCATGGCATCCAGATTATTCAGAGCAGAGGCAAACCCGTATACACCGGAGATCGCGCCGCCGTACTGGAACATCTGTCCGGGCTCTGCGGTAGGATCCATATAAAGCTCATAACGAAGTACCGGATAGTTCTCAAGATCGATGTCTTTTACACTGAAGGTAACTGCTACCTCTTCCCAGCGTTCCTTGGTGGCATCATACTTACCCGTTACCTTAATGGCACGTTCTCCGCCAAAATCACAGAGTTCTGCGGCCTCCAGACCATCGCCGGACTTTTCCAGAGACTCTACCTTACTCAGGTCCAGATCCAGAATCTCCGAACCGTTGATGAGCTGAAAATTCTTTACATAATATACAGAAGGGTAGGTAAAGGTACCTCCCACACGGGAAACCAGATTGTTTCTCTTTCCTACCACCGGCAGAGGATTTTCGTAGATCAGCTTATGATAGGCTTCTCCATCCACTTCCACCATCTCGCCGCCTTCTCCCATATGGCCCACGATCCAGGGGATCTCCATCCAGTCATTGTTGTTGACCAGCGTCTTAAAACTTTCGGAAAGATCTCCGCTGGCTGCAATAAACTGCTGATACATGCCGGAAGATTCCTCATATCCCCGCTGCTCATGGATCTGCAGGATCTCGCTGTAATTCTGCTTATCTCTGGCCACATTTTCCAGGATCTGGTCGATGGAATCACTGTAATTTGCATCTGCAATGCTCTTCAGCCTGCCGGCCTTCTCCTCCATCTTATCCAGATTGTCCATGGCTGCCTTTAAATAGGCTTCGTCCACATAATACTGATACAATGCATCATTCGCCAGATTCTCCGACTGCAGCACACTGATCTCATTTACCAGGGAAACCACTTCACTGCTTTTGGCATTCCGGTTAATGGAGCCGATCCCAATGATCCCGATGATCAAAGCGACCAGGATTCCCATGGCACCCATCAGCGTCAACTTGCCTTTTACCGAAGAAAAATAATTTCCTCCTGTTGTTTGATTCATTCTCATTATCTCCTTTACAAATGAAAACCACTTGCCCCCACGCTACTTATTATTACTTGGTATATCACATTCTAATTAATCATCAACTTTTATTCAACAGCAAAAATTGCATATTAAATTTTGCACAAATCGATTACTTTCTGTATATATGTGGATTATGCTCAGTTCAGCCCCCGATATCTTCTTGACATTTGTCAACTTTTAAGCATAAAAAAAGCAGCCCCTCAGGACTGCTTTTGTATGGATTGCTTAATTACTCCGTAAGCGCCACCGTATTTTTGTACTTGATCCGGTAGATGCGAAGGAGAGATTCATCGATCCGCTCTTCGGAAATGCTGCCGCTTCGTACGGCTTCCAGCAGACCTTCGTAGGCGGTCTTAAAATCTTCGGGCCGCAGGATCATGTCTGCACCTGCCTTAATGGCCTTGATGGCTGCTTCATCCGGTGTGTAGTATTCGGTGATGGAGAGCTGGTCCATGGCATCCGTTACAATGACTCCGTTAAAGCCCAGCTGGTCTCGCAGGATGTCCTTCATGATCACGGAAGATAAGGAGCACTGGGTGGTATCGTCATTTCCCACAACCCCCGGTGCGGATTCATTGCTGACTAAGACAAATTCTGCACCGGCCTGGAACGCTGCCTGGAATACGGTAAATTCCGCTGTGTTCATTTCTTCCAGGGTCCGTTCGGTACGAGCCATTCCGTCTGCTGTATCTTCCTCGGTTCCGCCAAGGCCCGGGAAATACTTTACACAGGCACTGGCGCCGCCATCCATCAGGCCCTGCACCATCTGACTGACCATCCCGCTGACCATGGAAGGATCGCTACCGTAGGTGCGTCCCTGCAAGGTGGTATTGTTTTCATTGGTGATCAGATCCGCTACCGGCGCAAAGTCCAGGTTGAATCCGTATTTGTTCATGTAGGAACCAATGGTCTGTCCTGCGGTATAGGCTCCTGCCGCATCCCCGGTGCTGCCCACTTCCGAAGCACTGGCTGCGGCACTTTCGATCCCGGAGGATGCGATGGCACCGTTTTTGCCGCCTTCTTCGTTTACCGCCAGGAAGATGGGATATTTACTCATCTTTACCGTATTATCCAGCATTTCCTTGATCTGGTCTGCATTCTGGATGTTCTGCTTTGCATAGATCAGACCACCCACGGCATAGGTTCCCAGGGCTTCCTGGGTGGAATCTCCTGCACGGATCGCCGTAGAAACACCGGTCAGCTGTTCCGGTGTAATGATAAACAGGCCTGCCACCTTATCCTCCAAAGGCATCTCTGCGATGCAGGCCATGGCGATCTCATCTAAGGGGTCGATCTCTTCTTCGCTTTCTTCAATGGTTTCCGGTTCCGAGAGAACAATGGTCTCTTCTTCCTCCAGTGTCTGTTCCTGAAGGGCCTGTTCCTCAGCCGCCTTCTGTACCCGCTTTTGATGGATGGAAGAAACACCCAGATAGGTTCCGAATAAGATACAAAGCAGGAGAACGGCTACGGTTCCGTAGGCCAGGATCTGATTACGGATGCGGCGCTGTCTTCTGCGAAGTCGTCTGCGCTCTTCCGGCGTCAGCTCCTCTTCTTCCTCATCCTCCTCGTCATCGTCCTCGTCCTCGTCGTCGTCCTCTTCTTCCTCGTATCTGCGATTTCTCCGGAACGCTCTGCTTCTGCCTCTTACCGGCTCTTCCTCTTCTTCGGCTTCCTCTTCTTCAGGCTCCTCTTCTGCAGTCTCCTCGGAATCTGCTTCTTCCAACTCTGCTGCTTCGGGAATTTCTGTATCCTTTTTTTCTTCCGGCTCTTTCTTTGCTGCTTGGACTTCTGCCGTTTCTGCTTCCGTCGTTTCCTTCGTTTCTGCAGCCTCCGGCACTTCTGCCTCCGTTTCTGCTGTTTCCGTTTCCTTTATCTCTTCGGCTTTGGTCACCGGTTTCTTCTGCGTATTCTGATTCCGGGAAGGATTCTGGCCCGCCTGGGATTTCTTGTGATTCTTCTTAGACATATCGCTCCTCATTTCACAGGACTACTATATTTAGTACCTACACAGTAATCATACTCTATATGAGGGGATTTTTCCACGGATTCAGGGAGATTCTTTCTTAAGAATCGCTGCATGGAAAAGTTTTGGACAAACGTAAGGAGCGGACATCAATGATATGCATCGACATCCGCTCCTAAGCTATACTATCCAATGGACCTTTCCTCCTTGTAGTTCGTCGGTATTCAGTTTTCCCTCGTTTTCTTCATCCTGCCGTTGATATTTCGTACGCACGTACTCAGGTCATTTTTTCTTCTACCTGGATTCAACTTATGAAGATGTTTCCAACGATCTTTTGGTACTTCTTACTGTTTCGGGTGGACTGTACCTCCTAACTCAAGATTTTTCTGTTTATGCCTCCTATCATTGGCATCAACTCTTTTCTCTATATGACTTATCTCTCTTGTTTATGTACTCATTATACCAACTCAAAAATATTTGTCAACACAATTTTTGAATATTTTTTATTTTAATTTTTAATTGTCATTATTTTCTAATATTTTTAGATTATTTATATTGTTTTTGACATTTTATCTGTTTCATTGTCTGATGAAAGAAAAGGCTCTCTGTGGTCATCCCGAAGGATTTCAGAGAGCCCGTTTTTCTTTTTATATAGAATAGAAACAACTTCTTCTTTTCCCGAAGATCATTCGTTTCGGATGGCAGCCAAAGGAGAAAGGCGCATGGCTCTTCTTGCCGGGAAGAAACCTGCCACCATACCGACCATGGTGGAAAAGACAATGGCCAGGAGTACCAGCCAGAAGGGAATGTAGGAGATTCCCGCTCCTTCTGCCAGCCCCATTTCATTGGCCAGCATATCCCCCGTTACGTGGTTGATCAAAAAGGACAGGGTATAGCTCAATACCAATCCCACGATACCGCCGATAAAACCGATGTAGGCAGCTTCCAGCATGAACAGGGATCGGATATTGCCCAGATCGCATCCCAGCACCTTCATGACACCGATTTCCTTGGTACGCTCATAGATACTCATCATCATGGTATTGGTGATACCGATGGCCGCTACCAGCAGGGATACGGCACCGATACCGCCCAGAACCGCCTGGATGTAACCAAGGGTCTGCTGTTCCTGCTTTACCCATTCACCGTTGCTGTATGCCTGATAACCCATGTTGTTGATGGTATTGGTCAGTTCCTCCACATCGTCCAGGGTTTCCGCATTGACGATAATGGCACTGTAGAACAGCTGCTTATAGGGCTTACCGGTCTTGGTGGTGGGCTGCCCGGGAATGGGCTTGTTCTTAAAGACCCGCTTTAACTCGGTCTTAAGTGCTTCCAGATCACAATAAATACCGTAGCTGTGCTCGCTCCAGGTATTTTCATCTCCCTGTTCAACACCGCTGGCGGGGATCACATACTTTTTAGGTGGCTGGGTCACCTCTCCCTCTGAAGGATACTTCCATCTCCAATACGCATCGGTATCAAAAATGACGAAAATGGTATCGTTCATCAGATCCACATCCGGCAACACTCCGGTGTCCCAGTAGTATGCATTGGTCTTTGCATTATAGAAATCCGTCAGGACCTGATTGCCGTAATAAAACTGCAGTTTCTCGCCGGGCTTGGGGATATCGCCCTGCCCCGGCTTAAAGCCCATCTGCCCCATGATCTCCGCAGGGATGCCGGTGAGCTGCTCATTGCATTCATACAGACCGCTCTTTAACATCACATTGGTCTGCAGCTGCGGCGCTACAAAGGTCACATGGGGAAGCTGTTTCAGTTCTTCGACCAGATCGTCATCCAGACGCTTTTGCTCTGATTCTTTTTTGGAGCCTGAATCATTATAGCCATAGGATTCCCGGACAGTGATCGCCGTAATGGAACCGTAGGATTCCAGATCCGACATGATCGCATTGGAAAGGCCAAGGCCCAAGGAGATCATGACCACAATGGATGCGGTACCGATCACAACACCCAGAACGGTCAGGATGGTACGCACCTTTCGCTTCATCAGACTGTTCAGGCTCATCCTTAATAAATCTGTGAATCTCACGTTAGCCCTCCAGATCCTCTGATAATTCGTCTGCTTCCTTCTTTTCTCTCTTCTTCTTCAGATGCCTGCGAACAAAGATCGCTGCCACTGCGATGATCACAACGGCGGCTGCGATGATCCAGCCAATGTACTTCTTGATGCCGCCCTGGGAGCCGTCATCCATACCGTCGTACATACCCATGTCATCTTCAGAGCCCATGTCGCCGTTCCAGTCACCCATATCTTCGAAGGAATCCTCGTAAATGGACAGCTCCAGGGTCTTCTCTTCGGTGGTCACGTTTCCGGACTCATCCTCATAGGAAATGGTGCACTTTAAAGTACCGTCATTGGCAGCCAGACCGGTCACCATGGTATCCACATTGCCCGTTGCTCCGGGAGAAAGGGTTCCCACAAAGGTATCTCCGCCGCTTACCACTTCAGGATCAAAACGAGCCCATACATTGTATAAAGTCGTCTTTCCGGTGTTATAGATGGAGAACATCACATTGGACTGATCCCCCACGGGAATGGAAGAAGGAGCGATGTCCTCTGCGCCGGTATCGTATCTGGATTCCTGATAAATGGGAATGGAAACGGATGCGGTATCTGCCAGATCAATGGCTTCACCGGCATCGTATTTCATATTGACATCCAGTACATACGGTTTCTGTGCCAGGTCTGCCTTGGCTGTCATTTCGATGGTAATGTCTCTGCTCTCACCGCAGCCGATGGAGTTCATGTATACGGAACTGGAACCGCTGGTAGGCAGGAATGCGGAATAGGTATTGGTCTTGTCAGTACCTTCCTGTACGGCCTGCATATCAAACAATGCGTTGGTCACAACCGTGGAAGTGGAAGTATTTTTAATATGAATGTGCAGAGTAAAGGTAGAACCTGCGTAAACCTTCTCCGGCTCTGTCTCGAAACCGGTAACGATGATACGGGGCTTGGAGGTATTCTTGGGATCGGTGGTACCGTCCAGGTTACCGTTTTCCGGCTTACCTTTCACGTATACATATAAGGTCAGCAGTTCTTCTCCCTGCTCGGTGGTTCCGTTGATGTGATAGGTTACATCGAACTTGACAGGATAGTAACCGGTCTTTACATCGCTTCTGACTTTAAAGGTCCAGCCCAGTTCCTGGCGGTAATCGTTGATGTTGATGCCATCCTCGTAAGCAGGAATGGATTTGATCATCTGTGTGGAGCCTGCGGTACTGATCTCAAAAGGCCATTCGGATACGGAGCCGGAAACATGGGGCTGTACAATGACATCGGATAAGGCAACGGTACCGTAGTTGATCACCGGCACGCACAGACGGATAGTCTGTCCGTAGGATGCGGTAGGCGTTGCTGCGGTATCGGCCAGGAACAGGTACTTGGGCGTATCTGCATCGGCGATGATGTCCTTTACCACCATATCCATGTCATCCTTTACGGAATCAATGTAATCATCCGGCACTTCCTTGTCTTCACTTTCCGGATAGTTGGCATTGATGTAATTGATAGCTGTATAGTAAATGCTTCTTAATTTATCGGTCTGAATGGAAGTGGTATGCTTGGTCACTACCAGATGGTTCAGATAATCGGTCAGTGTATCCTTTGCCGTGGCAGGATCCGCTGCATAGGCTCTCATGGAAGCTGTGCCGAAGATCACAAAGATCATCAGGCAAAGAGCAGCCAGCTTTAAAACAGTTTTCTTCATGTTCATCGTCTTCATAGGTTTGATTCCTTCTTATATAGTAGTAGATTCGTTTTCTGTCTGTTGCTGCCGGTTATCTTCGATCATCTCGATCTTACCGTCTTTGATATGAAAGATCCGGTCTGCATAGGAAGCCAGATGATTGTCATGAGTAACCATGACCAGCGTCTGGTTCTGCTCCCGGACAACTTTCTTCATCAGCTGCATAACTTCTTCGCTGGTTTTGGAATCCAGGTTACCGGTAGGCTCATCTGCAAAGATGATCTCCGGATTTACCACCAGAGCCCTGGCAACACCCACTCTCTGCTGCTGACCACCGGACATCTGGGTCGGCCTGTGGTCCTTGTACTTTTCCAGTCCCACCAGATCCAGCACCTTGTTGGCCCGTTTCATCCGCTCCCCTTTTCCGATCCCCTGGAACGTAAGTGGCAGCGCCACATTTTCCACGGCATCCATGGTGGGCATCAGATTAAAGGACTGAAAGATAAATCCGATGTGCTCTCTTCTGAATTTAACCAATTGGCTTTCGTTTTTCTTTTCGATATGCTCGCCGGCGATGACCACCTGACCCTTGGTCGGTTTCTCAAGGCCTGCCAGCATGTTTAAGAGTGTAGACTTTCCGGAACCGGAGGCACCCACAATGGAACAGAATTCCCCTTTATATATGGTAAAATCCACTCCGTTCAGAGCACGCACCTTCGTCTCGCCTACACGATAGACTTTATACAGGTCTTTGACCTGTATGGCAGGTTGTTGTGTTCCCACTTTCTCTCTCCATCATAATCCTGTATCATGAGTGAACCTGAAACGCCCTTATTTTGCGCCTTTTTTTCACCCTGTTCGATTCAACTGTATTATAACGCATAATACACTTATCGTTCCTTAAGAAATCCTTTATTCCAATTAAGTTTCGTTAAAAAAATATCTTTCCAATTACAGGGACGTGCGCTATAATGAGTACAGTTTTGGGAAACAAACTAATATGAAAGGCGGTATTTGAAATGGCTTTAGTTACATCTACTGAAATGTTCAAGAAAGCTTACGATGGCGGTTATGCGATCGGTGCTTTCAATGTAAACAACATGGAAATCGTTCAGGCGATCACAGAAGCAGCTGCAGAGCTGAAGAGCCCTGTCATCCTGCAGGCATCTGCAGGCGCAAGAAAGTATGCAAACTCTATCTACCTTGTAAAGTTAGTAGAGGCTGCTGTTGAACTGCATCCTGAACTTCCCATCGTTCTTCACCTGGATCACGGCGCAGACTTCGCTACCTGCAAGGATTGCGTAGACAACGGATTTACTTCCGTTATGATCGACTACTCTTCCCACTCTTTCGAAGAGAACATCGCAGAGTCCAAGAAGGTTGCTGATTACGCTCATGAGCATGGTGTAGTTGTTGAGGCAGAGCTTGGTACCTTAGCCGGTGTGGAAGATGATGTTAAGGTTGCTGATGACAAGGCTATGTACACTGATCCTGATCAGGTAGAAGAGTTCGTTAAGAGAACCGGTGTAGATTCCCTGGCAATCGCGATCGGAACCAGCCACGGTGCTTACAAGTTTAAGCCCGGTACCAATCCTAAGCTGCGTCTGGACATCCTGGCAGAAGTTGCCAAGAGACTTCCCGGATTCCCTATCGTTCTGCACGGATCTTCTTCTGTTCCTCAGGAATATGTAAAGATCATCAACGAGCACGGCGGCGCACTGAAGGATGCCATCGGTATTCCCGAAGATCAGCTGCGTGAAGCTGCTAAGGGTGCTGTTTGCAAGATCAACATCGACTCCGACCTTCGTCTTGGTCTGACAGCCGGTGTTCGTAAGCACTTCGTAGAGCATCCCGATCACTTCGATCCTCGTCAGTACCTGACCGATGGTCGTAGCAATGTAAAGGATATCGTTGCTCACAAGATCGTTGATGTACTTGGTTCTAACAACAAAATCTGATAGATCAGACTTTTAAAAGGGTTCAGGCTTTTGCCTGAACCCTTTTTTTGAACTCTTGGGGACGGGGTTAGGGGTTCATTTCTCGGCACAAAAAAAGGCTGTGTCTGAAAACAGACACAGCCTTAACAATACATATATCAGATTCTTACTAATACAAAAATATCATAGATTGCACGGATCGCTGCTTCAAAGTCTTCGTTGGCCACACCGATGATGATGTTTAACTCGGAAGAACCCTGGTCGATCATACGCACGTTGACATTGGCATGGGCCAGTGCGGAGAAGATACGGCCTGCAGTACCTCTGGTGGACTTCATGCCACGACCTACCACGGCGATCAGAGCAAGGTCCGACTCGATCTCAATGGAATCGGGAGAAGTCAGGCGATGCAGCTGAGATACGACGCTCTGCTCCTTGTGCATGAACTCATCCTGGTGAACGAATACCGTCATGGTATCGATACCGGAAGGTGTATGCTCAAAAGAGATCCCGTTATCTTCAAAAGCCTGCAGAACCTTGCGGCCAAATCCGATCTCGGAGTTCATCATGTCTTTTTCAATGTTGATGGCACAGAAGCCCTTCTTTCCTGCAATACCGGTAATGGTATACTTGGACTTCTGGCAGGTGCTCTCTACGATCCAAGTACCGGGATCTTCCGGAGCATTGGTGTTTCGGATGTTGATGGGAATTCCTTCCTTCCGTACCGGGAAGATGGAATCCGCATGGAGAACGCCGGCGCCCATGTAGGACAGTTCTCGCAGTTCTCTGTAGGTGATCATCTCAATGTTGGCAGGTTTCTCAATGATCCGGGGATCTGCTACCATGAAACCGGAAACATCTGTCCAGTTCTCGTATACATCTACTCTGGCCGCCTTTGCCACGATGGAACCAGTGATATCGGAACCGCCTCTGGAGAAGGTCTTTACCGTTCCGTTCTTGTATGCGCCGTAGAAACCGGGAACCACTGCATATTCATTCTTTTCCAGTCTCTTCTTTAACAGGCTGTCGGTAGTATCCGCATCGAAATTGCCTTTGGCATCAAAGCGAATCACCTCTGCGGCATCAATGAAGGGGAAGCCTAAATATTCCGCCATGATGATACCGTTTAAATATTCTCCTCTGGAAGCGGCATAATCGCTTCCGGCTTTGTCCTTGAAATTCTTTTCAATGGTCTTAAACTCACTGTCCAGATTCAGCTTGAGACCCAGTCCCTTGATGATCTCATCGTATCTGGCACGGATCTTCTGCAGTGCTGCGGAAAAATCCTTATCTGCTTCTGCCAGAGCGTAGCAGGCATAGAGCATGTCTGTTACCTTGGTATCCTTGGAATGGCGCTTGCCAGGTGCGGAAGGCACTACATAACGGCGGGATGCATCCGAACGGATGATATCCCCCACCTTTTTGAACTGCTCCGCACTGGCTAAAGAACTACCACCGAACTTGACTACTTTTTTCATAATATTTTTTTATTCTCCTCAGGTTAAAACTTTCGTACTTCTTACATCAATCGAATTCGTCCGATGGTTCCGGCAAGTGCCTCATATTTCTCATTAAACTGCGCTTCTGCCATAGAAGCCGTCATAAATGCATATTCACCTTCAACCAGATTTTCGATCACAACTTCGGGCTCGCCAAACAGTTTCGCAACACTCTCCTGAGGCGTATCGTTTGCGACACGTACCAGGAATGCATGCTCTGCTTCATCCAGTCCGGCAAGCTTTGCAGGCTCCTGAGACCAGAAGATCTCAACATGTTTTCCGGCTTTCTGAACAGCCTCAACTACATCGCCTACAACCGCACTGGCCGTGGCAAGCTTTCCGGCACCCTGTCCGTAGAACATGGCCTGTCCCAGCATGTCACCTTCCACAACGATGCCATTGAAAACACCGCTTACTGCATACAGCGGGCTCTCCTTGCCTACCAGGAAAGGAGCGACCATCACTTCATAGCCATGCTTTGTCTGCTTGCTTCTGGCAAGAAGCTTGATGTTCATGCCAAGCTGCGCCGCATACTGGATATCTGCCTTGGAAATTGCTGTGATGCCTTCGGTGTGGATATCGCCGTCCTTTACATACTGGCCACTCATAAGGCCGGACAGGATCGCGATCTTTCTTCTGGCATCATAGCCTTCAATATCTGCTTCCGGGTTACGCTCTGCATAGCCCTTGTTCTGTGCATCCTTTAAGGTCTCATCAAAGTCAGCACCCTCTTCCGTCATCTTGGTCAGGATGTAATTGGTGGTGCCGTTGACGATACCGGAGATCTCTACCACATGCTCTGCCGTCAGCGCTTCGATCATAGGGCGGATAATGGGAATACCGCCGCCTACGCTGGCTTCAAAGAAATAATTGCAGTTGTGCTCTTTCGCAATACGGATCAGTTCCGGTCCGTGATTTGCTACCAGCTCCTTGTTGGACGTGCATACACTCTTGCCGGCTTCCAGCGCCTTCTTGGAAAACGTATAGGCAGGCTCGTTTCCTCCCATGGTCTCGCAGACCACGCTGATCTCCGGATCCTCCAGGATCACATTCACATCATGCACCACACGGTCCTGAATGGGATCACCGGGAAAATCCCGCAGATCCAGCACATACTTAACCTCCACTGCCTCTCCGGCATTTCGGCTGACAATGTCCTGGTTCTTCTCGATCACTTCCACAACACCACTACCAACCGTACCATAACCCAAAACTGCAATCTTACTCATACAACTCTCCAATCCTCTATGTATTATGTGGACGCTTCCACTTAGTGGAACGTCGTAAGAACTTTTTCCAATCCGTATCTTATTTCAGGACGTTCAAACTCTGTTTGAACGTCGAGAGAATTTCGAACGCATGTGAGAAATTCTCTTATTCGCGACCAATGATCTTCACATGATGCACTCCTGCATGATGTTCCATCTTCGCCAGCATATCCGAAAGATTACCGGTAGTCTGGAGTGCCTGGATACTGATGGTCAGGGAAGCCACATTGTTAATGGGAATACTCTGATGGATCGTCAGGATATTCGCACCGCAATCGGCAATGATCTTCAGTACGTCGGACAAAAGACCGGGCTCATCGTCCATCTGGCAGATCAGTGTGATGGTGGAACCCTGGGTCGTATCATGAAATTCAAAGATATCGTCTTTGTACTTGTAGAACGAGCTGCGGCTGAGCCCAACCATGTCAGTCGCTTCCTGCACTGTACGGACCTTCTCTGAATCCAGCAGAGTCTTGGCCTCCACTACCTTCAGAAGAACCTCCGGAACAGCCTTCTTACGCACTACGAAGTATTCGCTGGCTTCCTTCATTTCTCACCTTGTCCTTCAAGAGCATACACATGTTTCCGAGTGTCTTTGTGAGATGTACACATGTGCGCCATCGAAAGATATTTTAGCACAGCAAAGTCCGGAAGCGCAACAAAAAATGCCCTGTTTTCTTTAAAACAGGGCATTTTCGGCATTAGCCACATAATAAACAATTTTAATACATTCTTTTTGTATAAAAATACCAATCCGATCAGATCAAAGGATACTTGGCGGTCAGCTCATCTACGATAGCGCGGGCTGCAGGAACGTTTGCTTCACCGCCCTTGATGATCAGCGCGATGGCTTCGGCGATGCGATCCATATCCTGTGTATTCATACCACGACTGGTAACAGCAGGTGTTCCCAGACGGATACCACTGGTAACGAAGGGCTTCTGAGGATCGTTGGGAATGGTGTTCTTGTTTGCTGTGATATGTGCAGCATCCAGGAGTTTCTCCACTGCCTTACCGGTCTCATTGTAATTGGTCAGATCCACCAGCATCAGATGATTATCGGTGCCACCGGAAACGATCTTGATGTCTCGGGAGAGCAGACCCTTGCAAAGAGCCTGTGCGTTGTCCACGATGGCCTTCTGATAGGTCTTGAATTCCGGAGTCAGTGCTTCCTTAAAGCATACTGCCTTAGCGGCGATCACATGCATCAGAGGACCACCCTGGGTTCCGGGGAAGATTGCCTTGTTGAAATTGTACTTCTCCTGCGCAGCCTGGTTGCAGAGGATCAGGCCTCCACGAGGTCCGCGCAGAGTCTTGTGGGTTGTTGTGGTTACAACATCGGCATAGGGAATGGGGCTGGGATGAAGACCGGCAGCTACCAGACCGGCGATGTGTGCCATATCCACCATGAGAACCGCACCGACTTCATCAGCGATCTCACGGAACTTCTTAAAATCAATGGTTCTGGCGTATGCGGAAGCACCTGCGATGATCATCTTGGGCTTGCACTCCAGCGCCAGGCGGCGAACCTCATCGTAATCAATGAAGCCGTCATCGTTTACACCGTAGGGAACGATGTTGAAATATTTACCGGATACATTCACCGGGCTTCCGTGGGTCAGATGTCCGCCATGGTTTAAGTTCATACCCATGATGGTATCTCCTGGCTCGCAAATGGCAAACTGTACTGCAAAGTTAGCCTGTGCACCGGAATGGGGCTGTACATTGGCGTAATCGCAACCAAACAGCTGCTTGGCTCTTTCGATCGCCAGATTCTCCACTACATCCACACAGTCGCAACCACCGTAATAGCGCTTTCCGGGATATCCTTCGGCATACTTGTTGGTCAGCGGGCTTCCCATAGCTGCCATTACAGCCTTGCTCACCCAGTTTTCGGAAGCAATCAGCTCGATGTGATCGTTCTGTCTGCTTAATTCGTCCTCAATTGCCTGGGCAATTTCGGGGTCTTCTCTCTTTACCTCGTCCAGTGAATACATCTTGTTCTCCTTCGTTTATGATCGTGGTTTAAACACTTTTACAAGTTAAAGCGTTAATACATCAGTAACGATTGTATCATAAAAAAAATATCTTGCAAACTTATTTTACAGACGCCTACAATAGTCTTATAAACTCGAGAAAATCGGAAAGGATCATGTTTCATGTATCAGTTTATCGTAAATCCCGCTTCCAAATCCGGAAAGGGTTCCCTGCTCTGGAAGGAGCTGGAACTGTATATGAAGGGTGAGGAGATCCCTTACACCGCTCATTTATCGGAAAAGCCCGGCGATATCGCCAGGATCATGAGAGAGCTGACCGCCCCCCTTGCCGGAGGAGATGCAGGACAGATCCCTGCGGATCCCGATCCTGCGGAAGGCTGTATGGATCATCCCGATGATTATCCTTTAAAAGTCATTGTTTTAGGCGGCGACGGTACCTTAAACGAAGCCCTGCAGGGTGTCTGCAATTTTTCCAAAACCGCCATCGGCTATATTCCCACCGGCTCCAGTAATGATATGGCCCGGGATCTGGGATTAAAGCTTCCTCCCATCCAGACCTTGAAGAGCATTCTCCGTTCGGATAAGATGCGGCACATGGATCTGGGCGTCCTGACGTTAAACAACATGTTTGACAAGGAAGGAGGACCCATTACGGACGGTTCGGTTCCCTCCAGAAGCTATTTCGGCGTCAGCAGTGATATCGGCTTTGGTGCCGCCGTATGTGAACAGGCCAATTCCTCCAAAAAGAAGAGCTTTCTCAATACCCTGGGCCTGGGCAAGCTTTCCTATCTGAACATTGCCCTTACCCAGCTGATGAACATCGGGGACGTTTCCGCCGATCTGTATCTGGATGATATCCCCGCTCCCATTCATCTGGACCGGCTCATTCTTCTGGCCGGCATGAACCATCGCTATGAAGGCGGCGGTTTCCAGTTCTGTCCGCATGCTGTAGCAGATGACGGACTTCTGGATATCTGTGCCATCGGCGATCTGGATACAAAGACGATCCTGCGGGCTCTGCCCACTGCCTATGCCGGCAATCATTTCAAGTTTGCGCATATCGATGAATACCGGGCAAAAACTTACCGGGTGGAAACCTCTTCTCCCCGCTGGGTGCACACAGACGGCGAAGTATCCGTTCAGTCCAGTTCCATTTCCCTGACCTGTCTGGAGAAACGGCTGCATTTCATCGACTACTTATATAATTAGCAAATTGCACAAACGTTTCGTAAATCTTTATAAAATCTTACTAAATTGCGCATTGATTTGAACCCCTTTTCGTTTTAAGATGTATTCTTGAAAGAACGAGAAGGGGTTTATTGCTATGAAATCCGTCTGGGAAAAGAGTAAAGCTTTTCTTCCCTCAATTGCATACATGGTGTTCTATCTGCTGTGGTTCGCCTATCTCGAGAAGACAACCACCCGTAATTACACGCTGATACACACCAAAGTGGATGACTACATTCCCTTTTTGGAAGTGTTCATCATCCCTTACCTGATGTGGTTCTTCTATGTCGCTTTTACAGTGATCTACCTGTACCTGACCAATCGTCGGGAGTACATAAGAGCCTGCATCTTCCTCTTTACGGGAATGACCATATTCCTGGCGATTTCCACCATCTTCCCCAACGGGCACCATTTGCGTCCCACCTATATGAGCCGGGACAACATCTTTACCGCCATGGTTTCCACCCTTTGGAGAAGCGATACGGCCACCAATCTCTGGCCCAGTATCCATGTGTATAATTCCATCGGAGCCCATGTAGCACTGATGCATTCTCCGGAATTTACCGCGCGGAAACGGAATAGAGTCATTTCCTTGATCCTATGCATTTCCATTATCCTGTCCACCATGTTCTTAAAGCAGCATTCCGTATTTGATGTGGCAACTGCTTTCATCATGGCAGCGATCATGCATCTCCTGGTTTACCAGCGGGAGCTGTTCTTTAGCCCCTCTTCCTCCAAGGAGCAGGCCAAAGAACGAAAGATCGCATGATCTGACAGCGATGGTTTCCAACCATTTGTTATGAATATTGACCGTACAACGAAGGGACGCAATTACTTGCGTCCCTTTCTGTTTCTTACCATATTGGGTTATAAGACAAAATGTGTTTCTGACCCCCTAACCCCGTCCCCAAGGGACCAAACGGTATCCTCACTGCTTGTCGTACAGGTGGCAGCATACACAATGTCCGCCGCCCATATCCTTCATTACCGGTGCTTCATGCTTGCAGATCTCCATACATTCCGAACATCTGGTATGGAACTTGCAGCCTGCAGGCGGATTGGCGGGAGAAGGAATATCTCCCTGCAGAAGGATACGCTCCTTCTTGATATCCGGATCCGGCATGGGGATCGCGGAGAACAGGGCCTTGGTGTAAGGATGTAAGGGGTTATCAAAGATATCCCCGGTCTCACCGGTTTCCACCAGAGATCCCAGATACATGACACCGACGGTATCGGAAATATGCTCTACTACAGACAGGTCGTGAGAGATGAACAGATAGGTCAGCTTTCTCTCCTGTTGCAGCTTCTTAAGCAGGTTGATGATCTGTGCCTGAATGGAAACATCCAGGGCAGATACGGGCTCGTCACATACAACGAATTCCGGATTTAAGGCAAGGGCTCTGGCAATGCAGATACGCTGTCTCTGTCCGCCGGAGAACTCGTGGGGATAACGATCCTTGTAGTACTCCTGCAGACCGCATTCCTTCATGATCTCAGACAGATACTCCTCGTACTGGCTTTCCGGTACGATCTTGTGCTCTCTGGCTGCTTCCCCGATGATCTCACCCACCGGAAGTCTGGGAGACAGGGAAGAATAAGGATCCTGGAAGATGATCTGCATCTTGGTACGCAGCTGCCGCAATTCCTTCTTATCCTTGGTGCTTACATCCTCACCGTTAAAAAGGATGGTTCCATCCGTCTTTTCCAGTAATCTTAAAATGGTACGACCGGTGGTGGACTTTCCGCAACCGGACTCTCCTACCAGACCCATGGTGGTACCGCGCTTTATGGTAAAGGATACATCATCTACCGCTTTTACCTGTCCGGTCACGCCGCCAAAGAAGCCTCCCTTAATGGGGAAATATTTCTTCAGGTGGGAAACCTCTAATATGTTATCTGTTTCTGCCATTAGTCGTTCCCTCCGTTCTTACAATATCTCCAGCAGCTGACTTCATGGGTGGGAGAAAGCTTGATCACACCGGGGTATTCCCCGCTGCAGGCTTCCACGCACATCTCACAACGATCCTTGAAGTAGCAGTAATCCGGCATGTTAATAGGGTTAGGCACATTACCGGGAATACTGTATAACTCGTCTACGTGCTTTCCAACTACCGGCTTGGAATTCATCAGGCCGATGGTGTAGGGATGCTGCGGATTCTTAAAAATCTCCTGGGCAGTTCCTTTTTCTACCACACGTCCTGCATACATTACAACCACATAATCTGCCATCTCGGCAACCACTCCCAGATCATGGGTGATCAGCATGATGGAGCTGTTGATCTTGTCCTTCAGGTTGCGGAGCAGATCCAGTACCTGGGCCTGAATGGTAACATCCAGAGCGGTTGTGGGCTCGTCTGCAATGATCAGTCTGGGGTTGCAGGCAAGGGCCATGGCGATCATGATACGCTGACGCATACCACCGGACAGTTCATGAGGGTACATGGCATATACGCCCTCTTTGTTGGCGATACCAACCATCTGCAGCATCTCCAGTGTACGGTTCTTTACATCTTCCCTGGTCATGGTGGGATTATGAAGAGTAATGACTTCATCCACCTGATCGCCGATGCGGAAGACCGGATTCAAACTGGTCATGGGCTCCTGGAAGATCATGGACATCTGATTGCCACGGATCTTCTGCATTTCGGAAGTGGGCGTGTTCACGATGTTGTACGCTTTTCCGTCTCCCATGTTGAAACGGATCTCCCCTTCCACGGTCTGACCGGAAGGTCTCTGTACCAGCTGCATCAGAGAAAGGCTGGTTACGGACTTACCGCAGCCGGACTCTCCTACGATACCCACCGTTGCACCCTGCGGTACATCGAAGCTGACACCGTTGACCGCCTTTACGGTTCCGATATCGGTAAAGAAGAAGGTGTGTACGTTATCAAACTCCACACAGTTCTCCTCATTCTTCATGTGTGTTACATACTCGGATTCGGGAATGTGCTTCCGATTCCGCTTTTTCTCGATCTCTGAAGTGATCTTACGATTCTTCTTTGCGATTGCCCGCGATTCCTTCGCGGAAATATAATTCTTTTCAGCCATTGTCTTATCTTTCTTCTCTACTTCGTTGTTAACGCTTCATCTTCGGGTCAAAGGCATCACGCAGACCGTCACCGATGAAGTTGAATGCCAGTACAGTGAGCAGGATAAAGAGACCTGCAGGGATCCATACAAACAGATAGTTGGTCATAACGAAGGAATCGTTTACTGCGTTGATGATACTTCCCCAGCTGGCTGCCGGATATTTGATACCCAGACCCAGGAAGCTTAATGTAGCCTCTGCCAGGATAACTTCACCCAGACCCATACTGGCAAACACGATCAGCTGCGGAACAACGTTGGGGATCAGGTGCTTAAAGATCCTCCGGTAGGTACTGATACCGGTTGCTTCTGCTGCGATCATGAATTCCTGCTCGCGAAGAGAAAGGATCTGACCACGGACAATACGTGCGATTCCGGCCCATCCCAGAACACCCATGACGATACACAGGACGTAGATACGAACCGTGGAGCTTGCCTTGTAATAATCCATGATGGAACCCAGGATCATGTACAGCGGGATGGAAGGAATACAGTAGATCACATCTACAATACGCATGATCAGGTTGTCTACCCATTTGCCAAAGTAACCGGCAACACCACCCATGATCATACCGATGAATACTTCAATAAATACAACGACGAAACCAATGGACAGAGAGATACGGCCACCGTACATCAGTCTGGCCAGAAGATCCATACCGTTTGCATCCGTTCCTACCAGATGCTTTCCGGAAGGAGCTTCATAAGTGGCAATGACCTTGGTCTCTTCAAAACGCTTGATGGTATACTGACCGTTTTTGTTCTCGATCTCATACTCGGTCAGGTTGCCTTCTGCATCGGGAAACTCAAAGGAGGTACGGCCCTCTTCGATGGCTTCCAGTGCGGTCAGCTTATATTCCGGTGTCAGATAGACATTGGAACCGATGGCATTGAAGTTCATGTTGGACAGGAAACAGAAATCCTCCCCGTCCTTTTGGATCAATGCGCTGTCCTCTTCTGCCTCCATGGTAAACTCTCCTTCCTCTGCCCAGAAGGAATTCATGCCGTCCGCAAAGCAGCGCAGAGCCATCTGACAGAAATCCAGGCTTAAGGATACATCGGCGGAATACGGGGTAAAGGACATCTGGGAAGCCGTCGCGATCCGCTCTCCTTCAAAGAAGGTAGGGATGGGTGCATCGGCCTTGCCTTCAAAGAAGAAGATACCGTCCTCTGCACTGATCACGTTTTCGCCTTCAGCCAGGTCCTTATAAGCCTTTAAAAGCTGGGGTGTTCCCTTGATCTCCGTAAGTGCATAGAGCACATACATCTTATCTCCCACCTTTTCGGCGCCCAGCTTGGTGCCGTCCTTGGAGTTGATCACGGAATCCCCCTGCATGTCTGCCAGGATCATCTTGGAATAAATATCCTTGGGAAGGGTCACGCCTTCTCCCAGCTGGAACTGGAACTGATCGATCAGGGTCGCACCGGCGTAATCCTTACGCATCTCGGTGGTGGTGTAGAACACCTGACTCTGGGAATAGGGGATCAGCATGCCGCCCACAAAGGAGAACAGGAACATACAGGCAATGATCACCAGACCTACGATCGCCAGTTTATTACGGAAGAAACGCTTGGCAACCATCATGCCCGGGGATAATACGCGGACACGGGTCACATCATCCAGTTTCTTTTCAGTTTGCTTGTTATTTACGTCAGCCATTCTCGCATTCCTCCTAACTTACTCTGACTCTCGGGTCAACCACTGCATAAAGGATATCTGCGATCAGATTTCCCAGCAGGGTAAGTACCGCAAGGAATACCATATAGAACATAACGAAGGGAATATCTCCCTGCATAATGCTGACATCAGAGGTGTATCCGATACCGGGGATCTGGAACAGGGTCTCTGTGATCATGGCACCGGAGAACAGTCCGGGAAGGGATCCGCCAAGCAAAGTAACAATGGGGATCAGCGTATTCCGGAATGCGTGGTGATTGACCACCTTCCGCTCACTGACACCCTTAGCCCGTGCCGTACGGATATAGTCGGAATTTAATACTTCCAGCATGTTGGTTCTGGTATAACGCATCAGACCACCGATGCTGACCACGGAAATGGTCACAACCGGCAGCACCATATGCCAGATGATATCCCCCAGCTGCTGCATGGGCGTCATGGACTCATGCATACGGCCTACGATACCGTACAGATCAAACCAGCCAAGCTTTACGGAAAATACATACTTCAAAATGGTTGCAAAGAAGAAGCTGGGCAGGGAAATACCCAGAAGCGCGATCACCGTAACGGAATAATCCGTCAGGGAATACTGCTTTCTTGCAGCCGAGATACCTGCCGGGATGGCAATGATGATCTCAATGATAAAGGTTACCAGACCAAGGAAAAACGAATACCAGATGACATTCTGGAACTTGGTCAGAACCGGCTGGTTCCAGTACCAGGAATCTCCAAACTGCATGCGCACTGCCTTGGATGCCCAGATAAAGTATCCCTGGATCACACCTACATCCAGACCATACTGAGCATTCAGCTGTTTTACCCATTCTTCGTAGCTCTTTGCACCGGGTCTGGTAGCCAGAGCCATGGCCTGTGTCTCAACGTAGGACATAGGCATGCAGCGCATGATCGCATAAATGATCAGCGATACGAAGAAAAGCAGTACGACCGATATCAACAGTCGCTTCAAAATAAACTTCTTCATGAAAAAACTACTCCTTACTTTCCTTACCTATAGCATATGTATTGCTTACGCAAAAACATTTCGTGACGGGAAGAACCTGTTTCGAACTATCTTTTTCTTCTCCTCACGAAATGCTTTTTACACGAATAATCGTCAGCTGCCCATAAAAAAGCCGGACAGCTGACGAATTCATTCACTTTCCGTGGATTTTTGCCGGAAATGAAGATTAGTTCATCTCTACGGTTTCAATCTCATCCAGATAGCTGTAGTAGGTGGTCATATCAGGGCAAAGGGAATCAACCTTTACTCTCTCTGTACTGATCAGAGTCAGATCCTGTCTCTGATATACAGGGATCTCTACTGCGTAATCTACTACGAAGTCAAGTGCTTCCTTGTAGATAGCCTTTCTGTAAGCCTGATCGGTATTGGTTCTACCTGCTTCTACCAGCTCATCCAGCTCATCAGAGTAGATTCTGTACATGTAAGCAGAACCACCCTCGCTGTGATAGATCTGGAACATATCGGGATCAATGGTTGTCTGCCATGCAGCACACCACAGATCTGCTGTACCACCTTCGGTTGCGGACCACAGCTGAGAAGAATCAGAAAGGTCTGTAACAACCAGGTCAAAGCCGATGGTCTTTAATGCTTCGCTTGCTGCAGTTAAGATACCGAAGGAAGGATGATCACCCTGGCCGGAACCACCGATGAGTACTTCGTAGGTCATCTCAGCGCCTGCAGGAGCAGCCGTTAACTTGCCATCTTCTACGGTATAGCCGGCAGCCTCAAAGAAGCCAAGTGCTGCTTCCAGTGCTGCTGCTTCCTTTTCTTCCTGGCTCATGCCGTCTGTGTAGATGGGATCTCCGTTTACATCTGTGGAGAATGCAATTGCATAATCGGGATCAGATGCCTGAGGAGCTGCCCAGGAAGTATTGGAAATAGGATAGTTGATAACAGAAGCTGCTTCTCCGTAGTAGGAGTCGATCACAACATCACGGTATACGGACAGAACAGTTGCGATTGCCTTACGAAGGTTCTTGGACTCTTCGCTGGAGCCGTCATCGCCAACCTTTACGTTCTGAGAGTTCATACCGATGTAACCGTATCCTCTTGTATCGGTCAGGATCGTGGTCAGCTTGTCACCAGTGATCTCGCCGTTGCTGTTCTCGCCTGCGATCTGAGCCAGAGCATCCTTGGATGCGGAAGGATCGGAAATATCAATGGTACCCTGAACAACACCGGGTGTCTTATCAGGATTGGAAGTAACCTTCCACTGCAGATTCTTAGTCTTGGGAGCTCCCTTGAAGTACAGGTCGTTTGCTTCCATGTAAACGGTCTTGTTCTCATACTTCACGAACTTGTAAGGACCTGCACCAAGAGGAACAGTGGTCTTTGCACGTACGGAAGAAAGGTCACCCTTTACAAAACCGAACTTGTTGTTTTCATAGTCATACAGAGATGTATCACCATAGTAGTGAAGAGGTGTTACATAAACTGCCAGAGAGTAGATAGCGGTTGCATCTACTTCGGTCAGCAGGATATCAACGGTATAATCATCTACCTTTGTGATACCGGTAATGTGATCTGCGGAAGCACCGGTCTCAACCGTGTTCAGATAGGATACATCCAGCAGCTCGGTAAAGGAAGCGTTAGCCTTCTCCGTATCGGTAGCGGTTTCCAGATCGTAATCGTAAGCAGCCAGGATCTCCTCCCACCACTCAGCGGTAGTAGGCTCTTCGCTTGCCAGATCCCAGGTCTTTCCGGAGGGAGCTGTCAGAACGCCGTCTTCGATGGAACCGTAGCCCCACAGAGTCATAGCGTTTGCAACATCACTGGATACGCTTGCATCAAAATAATCGCCGTAGTTGGCTACACAGTAATCTGTGATATCCTGTGCAAATGCAGCACCTGCTGCAGGCAGATCAACCTCGAAGAACTGCTTCTGCTGTTCCTCTGTGTAAAGGCTGAAATCGGTGTTTGCATCACCATTCTTGTACATAACCTTCCAAAGAGGTTCTGCACCGCTTCTGTATGCCTCAAGACCTTCGATGGGCAGAGAGTACACGGAAGTTGCTCCATCATAGGAAGGATCCAGATATGCGTACAGGGTAAAGATAACGTCGTCTGCAGTTACAGGCTCGCCATCGGAGAACTTCATATCGTCACGGAGTTTGAACTCATACAGTACAGTTCCGTCAGCGTTCTCGGTTACAGTACAATCGGAAGCACCCTGATAGAAGTAATCGGTTCCGTTCCAGGTCTTTGTTTCACCTTCAATACCATTGTAGATGATCTCACCTGCACGGTCGTTTCCAAGCAGCAGTACCTGTGTCAATGCCTGAACATTGGTGTCCGGTACGGAGTTGGAGAAGAACGGGCTGAACTTCTCAGAGAAATCATCTGCGGCGATTACAAGGGGAGTATCACTGCCTGTGCTTGCTTCTTCAGTAGCAGCAGTGGTCTCTTCTGTAGCGCCTTCGGCTGTAGTCTCGGTTGTTGCGGCAGGTTCTGCGCTCTGTTCAGCAGCACCGCAAGCAGCTAAAGATACAGTCATTGCCCCGGCAAGTACAAGTGCCAGGAATTTCTTAGCTCTTTTCATAATATCCTCCTTAAAAAATAAGTTTTATGTTATCTTCCATATTATTAGGAAGAAAACAACTTACTCATGTTCCAGTTCCACCTTCTCAATGGTGATCCCGGAAAAGCTGCGGTCATAAAACTTCCCGAAAAGGAATCCGGCCGCAAGGAATATGGGATAAAACAAAGCAAAAAACAACTCTTTTTGCAGATTATAGGTGCCTCTGCGAAGGATCAGAAAAACGATCTCGCAAACAAAAGCGATCACGGAAAGGGCCATGGCGCCGATGGCGGAATGCTTCATCCGCTCCAGCCCTCTCTCATACTCATCCCTTCGCATGGGATCATGGGAAAAAGCATACTCCACTGTTCCCAGCCCCATAAACAGGGTGGGGAGCAGAACAAAGAGATACGGACCCAGAACCCAGAGTACTCTGGAGGATGCCTGATTCACCAGACCCTGCAGGACCCAGATTCCTGTCATCCCAAGGAAGAACAGGAAACTCAGAACCACCGTCTGTCTCTTTTTCTTCTGATCAAAGGGAAGCTTGTAGAGATCTCCCTTATAATAGAAGCGATCCACAAACCGTCCGCGCTTATTTACTTCGGGGCGATGATCGTAGTCATCCTTGTATGGATTCCGTAGCATACGCACAAATATGAAAAAAAGAGTGCGGCAAGCGCCTCAGTGCACTCTTTCTGCAAAAATCATAATTATTCAAATTTCAAACACCGATATTTTATTATCAAAAAACATTACTGTCAAGCCACTGCGAATGGATGTCCGTCCTGCAAAGACAGATTTTTGTATCTTTATTCAGAATAAATGCCCCTTTTTACCGGAGCATGGCAGTATTTTGGTCTCGAAACATTACGAAATTCAGACATTTGCCTTTTTTTCCGTCTCATTCCAATTTCGTTAATAAATAACCAAAATCCGCTTATAAAGATTAAAAAATAAATTTCGGCGTATTTTCGTCAAAGACGCGCAGATGGCGAAACTCTGCGATTTTTAGTTGAAATTAAAGAATCTTCTTACCAGTTTGTAGCCTTCTACAGAAATCTTCCGTCCGCCTCTTCCGGGAAGGTTGGTGTAGGCCCCGATGAATCCGTGGCGAAGCTTCACCGCCAAAACCGCATCCTTTTCCTTCAGGTAATCCCAAAGTGCCTTCCGCTTCTCCAGCGCTTCCGGTGTTCCGGCGATCGCCAGCAGGATAGAGGAGATCGCCGTGATGATCTCGAGGTAGTTGTACATATATCTGTAACGCTTGCGATTTGCAGCCAGCTGCGGCTTATGCACAACAAAGAAGTCGTACATCAGCTTGTTTACCTTGATCTGCTGATCGATCCGGGAGATCATGATCTTCTCGTTTACGGACTGATCGCTCCGTCCGATGTAGTAACGATAGAAGTTCACATCCAGATAGTACATGTTCTTAACCTGCAGCATGGGCTCGAATACGTAGATGTTATCTACATAGAAGGTATGCTCGGGAAGCCTTAAGCCGCAGTCCTTCAGCAGTTTGGTACGGTAGATCACGGAATGCATGAGGATGTACTGCCCTTTCCGGAAATGGCGCACCTCGTTCCAGGTAAACAGGCGGTTCTCGGGAAGTGCATGTTTATACCGCATGACCTTATGCTTGTCTTCCGATACCTTGTCATAGACGAAATTGCTGATAAGCATATCCAGTACCTGATCTCCTCCCGCATACTGATGCAGGACCTTCAGGATCTCTTCGTAGGCACTGCTGCTTACCCAGTCATCACTGTCCACCACCTTAAAGAACAACCCGGTGGCATTCTCGATACCGGCATTGACAGCCGATCCGTGGCCTCCGTTTTCCTTATGTACCGCCTTGCAGATGCCGGGATATTTCTTCTCATAGTCATCTGCGATATCCGCTGTCTGGTCGGTGGAACCGTCATCTACGATCAGGATCTCCACATCCTCTCCTCCCGGTAACAGGGAATCGATGCATTTTCTCATATAGTTTTCAGAGTTATAGCAGGGTACTGCAAAAGTCAGTAATTTCACGTTTACTCCTCCGTTGATCTCTTATAGTTTTCCAAAACATAGTCCCTGTAAACGGCAAAAGCGGAAGGGATGGGATATTCCTCCCGGATCTGCCGAAGGTCTGCAAAAATCAGTCCGGCATCCTTTGCCCGATCTTTTACCGGTTCCAGTTCGTCGGCCTTTACTTCATAGCCGGTCATATGCCATTCGATGTGACTGAAAATGTGCTTTGCGCTTTGCAGTTTACGCACATGTATGGACTTTAACCCCAAAGCCTTCAGGTAGTCAAGCACCTGCCCATCGGAAAGTGTCCCCTCCAGATTGATGAACTCATACATTCCGGCTAGCAAACCTTTGTCCGGCCGTTTATGAAGGGCGATCCTTTCCTCGTCCACCAGGATCACAACGGTCCTGTTCTCGATCCGTCTGCCTGCTTTCTCTTTTCGCACCGGATACCTTTGCCAGGTATTCTTTTCCCCCGCTGCGCAAAAGGGCATTAACGGACACTTTTCGCAAAGCGGTGCCCCGCCCGGCGTGCAGATCATGGCTCCCAGGTCCATAAAGGCCTGGTTAACGTCTCCGCAGCGCTTTTCAGGATAGATCGAAAGCAGTTCGTCCTCCACTGCCTTTTTGGTCTTCCCCTCGTCGATGCATCGTGGATCCTCCCGCAAACGGGAAAGGACCCGCAGGAGATTTCCGTCCACTGCCACTTCCCTTTTCCCAAAAGCAATGGAGGAAATGGCACCGGCTGTATAGCTGCCGATCCCGGGAAGCTTTTGCAGTTCTTCCTTTTCCTCCGGCAAGAGGTAATCCCGCTCTTTTAAAAGCCCGGCTGCCTTCTGCAGATTCCGGACCCGGCTGTAATAGCCAAGGCCCTCCCAGAGCTTAAGAAGCTGCTGTTCCGGGGCATTCGCCAAACTCTCCACCGAGGGTAGAGTTTCCAGAAACCTTGCATAATATTCCTTTACCGCTTCCACACGGGTCTGCTGCAGCATGATCTCCGAGAGCCAGACATGATAGGCTTCCGGCGATGTACGCCAGGGAAGATCTCTTTTATTTTGATCAAACCAGTCAAGCAGTCGGGGAATGATCCCGGGATCCAAGGGGGACACCCTTTCCTTCCCTGCCCCTGTTACTGCTTCGATTGTTTTATCCTTACGCAATGTATCTTATCCCCGCAGCCTTGTGGTTTCGAATTTCCTGCGAGTGACCAGCGCGTATTTGACCTGCTCGTACTGATCCTCCAGATCTCCTTCTGCCAGATCCAGATCAATGGAGATCGCCATGGTCTTTAGCATGTCTGCGGTCAGGATCTTTCGGCTGTGCATCAGTCCCAGCAGATCCAGGCGGTCCTCGTAGCGATCGGCATCCAGAAACTGCAGCAACATGGGATGCAGGGCTCCTTCATCCGCTTCTTCCCTGGCAAGCGCCACTTCCTCAGCACAGATGGTCCCGGCTTCCTGGACGTTCAGTGGTTGGGCCACTGTTTCTTCCGCCGTTTTCTCCACCCCCACAGGTTCAGGTCTGACGGCTGCCTGCGGGTCCACACAGGCCCCTGCTTCCTGTACCAGTTCAAAGCGGTGCTTCTGGGCAGCGCCGGGATAGCGGGCTTTGTCGATCTCTTCCAGGAACATGTTCACTTCCCGGGCAAAGACCTTGCCTTCGCCGTACAGTGCCTTATAGATCACCAGCGTCTCACCGGTTTCCGTATCCTCTGCCAGCGTTACGATCCGATAGCTGTTTCCTTTAAAATGCTTATAGACATCACCTTCTGCAGGCATTCTGATTGGTTCTCCCATAACGGTTACTTCCCCTTTTTTCCTTATCCTGTGGCTCTTTTTTTGTTTCCCGTGATCCGGGATAAGCTTTTATCGCCACACTCCCTCATTATATCCGAAACCACGCTGTAATACCACTCCCCTGCTCTCCCCGAGAGTTGCATATTAGTCGTCTTCTGCTATAATGGGTGTGGTCGAAAGGAAGACATTTTTTATGAACATTATCGTAGTAGGTTGCGGCAAGGTAGGTTATAACCTGGTCGCACAGCTTAGCAAAGAAGATCATAATATCACGGTCATCGACAAAGACGCCGAAGAGATCCGTAATATTACCAATAATCTGGATGCACTGGGCATCGTGGGAAACGGGGTGAGCTTCAACACCCTGCAGGAAGCGGATGTGGCCCACACAGACCTGCTGATCGCCGTAACAGGCTCTGACGAGCAGAACCTCCTGTGCTGTCTCATCGCAAAGAAATCCGGTCATTGCAAGACCATTGCCCGCGTGCGTAATCCTCTGTACATTTCCGAGATCCCCTTCCTGAAAAAGGGATTTGATCTGGGCATGATCATCAATCCGGAATTTGAGGCTGCCAACGAAGTGGCCCGTATTTTCCAGTTCCCCTCTGCCGTAAAGGTGGATACCTTTGCCAGAGGGCATGTGGATATCCTCCATGTAAAGATCAGCAAGGATTCTCCCTTAAACGGCATGCGCATCTTGGATATCCGTTCCGGTCTGCATACCAATGTACTGATCTGTTCCGTTACCAGAGAAGGGCGGACCCATATCCCCAACGGTGGGTTTACCCTCCAGGAGGGAGATGAGATCGGCTTTACCGCGCGGCGAAAGGATACCACTGCCTTCCTTCGAAAGATCGGTTTATCCAAGAACCGTATCGACAACGCCATCATCGCAGGCGGCAGCAAGATCGCTTATTATCTTGCCAAGATCCTGTTAAATACCGGTATCAGCACCACCATCATCGAGCAGAAACGGGAACGCTGCGAAGAACTGGCAGGCCTTCTGCCGGATGCCACCGTGATCCACGGAGATGCTACGGACCAGAATCTACTGCTGCAGGAAAACGCAGCAAGTACTGCAGGCTTTGCCGCACTGACCGGTCTGGATGAAGAGAACATCCTGCTTTCCTTATATGTAAAGGGTGTCAATCCCGGTGCGAAAGTGATCACCAAGATCAACCGGATCACCTTCTCGGACGTCATCAATCAGATGAACCTGGACACCATCATCAATCCCCAGGTCATCACTGCGGACTTCATCTCCAAGTTTGTCCGTTCCATGGACAATACCGACAGCGAAGTGGAGAACCTCTACAAGCTGGCAGACGGACAGGCTGAAGCTCTGGAGTTTGTGATCAAGGAGCCTTCCAAGGCCACCGATACCCCTCTGGCCGAGCTGTCTTTAAAGGACAACCTGCTGATCTGCTGTATCTACCGAAACGGACAGGCCATTTTCCCTACCGGACAGGATTGTCTGAAGGTAGGGGATTCCGTAGTAGTTGTGCTCTCCGGTTTCCGTATTTCCGATATCAAAGGTATCTTAAAGGACTAATCTATGAACTATCGTGTTGTATTTTATGTGATCGGGCTGGTCCTCCAGGTGGAAGGTCTGTTTCTGGCCCTTCCCCTGATCGTATCTCTCATCTATCAGGAGAACAGCTGGTATTTCTACCTGCTGCCCGCCATTGCCTGCTTCGTAATCGGCTGGCTCCTCTCCCGCAGGAAACCGACCCACGAAACCCTGTATCCCCGGGACGGCTTTATCACCGTAGCCTTAAGCTGGCTGGTGCTTTCCGCCGCCGGAGCGGTTCCCTTCGTGCTCACCGGAGATATTCCGCATTATATCGATGCGTTGTTTGAGACCATATCCGGTTTCACCACCACCGGTTCCTCCATCCTCACGGATGTGGAAGCCCTGTCCAAATCCGGTCTGTTCTGGAGAAGCTTTACCCACTGGGTAGGCGGCATGGGCGTTGTAGTATTTATCATGGCCCTGCTTCCCATGGTGGGAGCTTCCACCATGAACCTGATGAAGGCAGAGAGCCCCGGTCCCTCTGTGGAGCGTCTGGTGCCTCATGTAAAGGATACCGCGTCCCTGCTGTATACCATCTACATCGGCATGACCGCAGTCGAGATCATCTGCCTGTTATTATCCGGCATGAGTCTGTTTGAATCCCTGACCCTGACCTTCGGTACGGTAGGTACCGGTGGTTTCGGTGTGCTCAACTCCAGCATCGGCAGCTACAGCACCCTGCAGCAGTATATCATCGCTGTATTCATGATCCTCAGCGGTATCAACTATTCCTGCTACTTCCTGCTGTTCAGCAAAAAGATCAAGGATGCCTTAAAGATGCAGGAAGTTCACTGGTATCTTGGCATCATCGCCATAAGCGTGATCGCCATCACCATCAACATCCGCTCCATCGCCCCCAATCTGCCCACTGCTTTCCGGGATGCCCTCTTCCAGGTTGGTTCCATTATAACCACCACCGGCTATTCCACAGCAGACTTTGGGAAATGGCCTGCCTTTTCCCAGACCATTCTGGTGATCCTGATGTTCATCGGTGCCTGTGCAGGTTCCACCGGCGGCGGTATCAAGGTTTCCCGTATCATGATCCTTGGTAAGACCATCCGTAAGGAGCTGGCTACCATTGTTCATCCCCGCGTGATCAAGAAGATCCGCATGGACGATCATATCATCGCCCATGAGACCACCAGATCTACCAATGTATACATTGCGGTATATTCCATCATCCTGTTTCTGTCCGTACTTCTGATCAGTGTGGATGAGTTTGACTTTACCACCAACTTTACCGCGGTAGTAGCCACCTTAAACAACATCGGCCCCGGCCTTAATATGATCGGACCTGCCGGAAACTTTTCGCAGTTTTCCTACTTCTCCAAGATCATCCTGATGTTTGACATGCTGGCCGGTCGTCTGGAGCTGTTCCCCATGCTGGTGCTCTTTGCCCCCAGTTGCTGGGCACGCCCTGTAAAGCTCAGCTTCCGCGTAAAGAACCTGCTCCCCTGGCGACGGGGTTAGGGGTTCATAATAGCAAAAAAATAAACGACGGGAGAATCATCATGCACATTCGGATCGCAACACCGGAGGATGCCCCCCTCCTTCTTTCCATCTACCGCTACTATGTGGAAAATACCGCCATCACCTTTGAATACGATGTCCCGACCACGGAAGAATTTGCTTCCCGTATCCGGAACACCCTGCTAAAGTATCCCTATCTGGTGGCGGAAGAAAACGGACAACTACTGGGCTATGCCTACGCATCTGCCTTTAAAGCCCGGGCTGCTTACTCCCACAGCGTGGAAACCTCCATTTATGTGGATCACACCCTCCGTCGGAGCGGCATCGGTTCTCTTCTGCTTGCGGAACTGGAAAAACGCCTGGCACAGCAGAACGTCCTCAATGTCAATGCCTGTATTTCCTCTCCCAAAGGGGAGGATCCTTATCTGACCGATGACAGCATCCGTTTTCATGAAACCAGAGACTACAAACTGGTAGGCCTCTTCCATTCCTGCGGTTATAAGTTTGACCGCTGGTACGACATGCTCTGGATGGAGAAAATGATCGGCGAACACACCGTACCCGTGGGCGAATTTATCCCATTTCCCAGGTTATCCTGAAAAACAACAAGACCGGCACCCCTCCTTGGGGATGCCGGTCTTTTTTTGTTCCCGGATTCTTAGTTTCCCTGTCCGTAATAAGCGTTTGCACCGTGCTTGCGGTAATAGTGCTTATCCTGCAGTTCCTGGGGAGCAGGCTGTACCTGTGGATTGATCAGTTCGGTACGGTAAGCCATCTTGGCCACTTCTTCCAGAACCACTGCATTGTGCACCGCTTCGTGGGCATCCTTGCCCCAGGTAAAGGGGCCGTGGTTCTTGCAAAGGACTGCGGGAACCGCTACCACGTCACGGTCGTTCTTCTGAAAATCATCAATGATCAGAAGACCGGTATTCTGCTCGTAAGCGGAATCGATCTCTTCCTTGTTCAGACATCTGACGCAGGGAACTTCTCCGTAGATGTAATCTGCATGGGTGGTTCCGTAGCAGGGAATGCTGCGACCGGACTGCGCCCAGCTGGTGGCATAGGAAGAATGGGTATGTACGATACCGCCGATCTGGGGAAATGCCTTATACAGCTCTAAATGCGTGGGTGTATCGGAGGAAGGATTGTAACGCCCCTCCACCTTATTTCCGTTTAAGTCCATGATGACCATATCGTCAGGGGTAAGCTTGTCATAATCCACGCCACTGGGTTTAATGGCAAAGAGGCCGCTTTCCCGGTCGATCTCGCTGACATTGCCCCAGGTAAAGGTAACCAGACCGTACTTGGGAAGCAGCATATTGGCTTCGTATACACGTTTCTTTAATTCTTCTAACATATCTTCTCCTCTTATGGCGCTTTACTGCAGGTTCTCCACAGCAGCCTTCTCTGCGGGAAGGGTAGCCACATATCGTTTCATAAATGCATCAAAGCCGGCTACATCGGCAGGATCGGGCTCTACCACCGTTGCCTTCTGGCCTGCGAATACCTTGTTGTCCAGATATACGCCCAGATCCTCGTTGTCCTTGTTCCAGATGCTGTATCCTGCAAGCAGGGCAATACCCCAGGCACCGCCTTCGCCTGCGGTCTCCATAACGGAAACCGGCACATTGGCAGCTGCTGCCATGATGCGGTTGCCCACACCTTCGGTCTTAAAGTAACCGCCGTGTCCGCAAAGCTTATCCAGCTCTACCTTCTCCTCCTTAAAGAGGATATCCATACCGACCTTTAATGCGCCCAGTGCGGAATACAGGTTCATGCGCATAAAGTTTGCCAGGGTAAATGCCGCATCGGGAGTACGTACAAATAAGGGACGTCCCTCTTCAAATCCGGTAATGCTCTCACCGGAGAAATAGTTGTAGGATAACAGGCCGCCGCAGTCCTTATCGCCTTCCAGTGCCTTTTCAAACAGCATGGTATACAGGTCGTTCTTGCTTACGAGATGGCCGGATGCCTTGGCAAATTCATCAAACAGGTTCACCCATGCATTGATGTCGGAGGTACAGTTGTTGCAATGCACCATAGCAACCAGATCACCGGAGGGTGTGGTTACCAGATCGATGGCGGAATAAACCTTGCTCAGTGCCTTCTCCAGGACCGCCATGATAAATACGGAAGTACCTGCGGATACGTTACCGGTTCTTCTTGCAACCGCGTTGGTTGCTGCCATACCGGTTCCTGCATCTCCTTCCGGAGGGCAGATCACTGCACCGTCCTGTAACTTGCCGGTAGGATCCAGGAGTTTAGCGCCTTCTGCGGTCAGGGTTCCTGCATCTTCCCCTGCTACCAGGACCTTGGGCAGGATCTCTTCCAGCTTCCAGTTAAAGCCTTCTCCTGCAATGGCCTGATCAAACTTTGCGATCATGCCCTTATCGAAATCCTTTGTATCGGTATCAATGGGGAACATACCGGAAGCATCGCCTACACCAAGGACCTTCTTTCCGGTGAGTTTCCAGTGTACATAGCCTGCCAGGGTGGTAAAGAATGCCACCTGAGGAACATGAGGCTCTTTATTTAAGATCGCCTGATAGAGATGGGAAATGCTCCATCTCTGGGGGATGGGATAGTCAAATAAGGCGGTGAGCTTCTCGGATGCTTCACCGGTAATGGTATTTCTCCAGGTACGGAAAGGAACCAGTAATTCCTCCTTTTCGTCAAATGCCAGATAGCCGTGCATCATGGCAGAAAAGCCGATGGCTGCCAGCTTAGTGATCTCTGCGCCATACTGCTTCTTTACATCTTCGGTCAGATCGCGGTAGCAATCCTTAAGCCCCTCCCAGATATCTTCCAGAGAGTAGGTCCAGATGTGATTCTCCAGACGGTTTTCCCATTCATGGGAACCCTGTGCAATGGGTGTATTCTGATCATCGATCAGAACCGCTTTGATACGTGTGGAACCGAACTCGATTCCAAGAACTGCTTTCCCCTCTTCAATGAAACTCTTGTGATCGCTCATATTCTCTCCATTCTCCTTCTCTTGTAACCCGGATCCGATGTCCGCTTGTTCAGTCCGTCATCCAATAACGACGCAGGCCGATGGGATAGTGATTTTTCAGCACTTGTCCCGAAAGCTTGCCCCAGCCGTAGGTGTAGCCATGATCTACTACCAGGTACCACCCTTTGTCTCCCTCGTGATGAAGGGTCATACCGTTCAGATAGGCTGTAAGATCTTTTTCGTTATGGGAAAGGTCTGCCACATGCACCGCATCTTCCGGCTTTAAGGATAAAGCCAGTGCATGAGACGGCTCGAATCGATTCTTCTTTAGTGTACCAAGATGAAGTCCTGCCCGCAATACCTTAAGGCCACGTAAACGTGGCATTTCGTCAGGTGTTTGGTAGACCTGGTCTCCAAAGAGCAGTACCCGGGAAGGAAGGTTTTTTTTCAGAGTTTCCTCCCAGAACAAACGCAGGCTTTCCAGGTTTTTGTCGGTCACGGAGGTTAAATCTTCCCCCTTAAGGGAAGAAGCCTTTGCATCTCCCTCCTTGATAAGGACTGCGGAAAAATGACCTTCGCCCCGGTCCTTATGGGGCCAGATCCGGTGCATGGAGACCAGGGTAAACTCCGGATGCTCCCGGACAAAGGAGGTCATCTGCTCCTCATCTTCTACGGGGGCAAAGGTACAGGTGGAATACACCAGTCTGCCACCGGGCCGAAGCATGATGGCTGCGTGATCCAGGATCTCCTTTTGCCTTGCGGCGCAATCCTCCGTTGCAGAAAGGCTCCACTGTCTGCAGGCATCTGCATTCTTCCGGAACATCCCTTCACCGGAACAGGGCGCATCCACCAGGATCCGGTCAAAGCAGGCCGGAAAGGCCGCCGATAAGCGCTGCACCGTTTCATTCAGTACCAGGGCATTGGGAATACCCATACGCTCCACATTTTCCGAAAGGATCCGGGCTCTCTCTCCGTTCACCTCATTGGTGACCAACAGCCCTTTTCCCGCCATATACCCGGCGATCTGGGTGGTCTTTCCTCCGGGGGCGGCGCACAGATCCAGGATCCGCTCTCCGGGCAGGGGCTCCAATAAGGTAACGGGCAGCATGGCGCTGGCTTCCTGGATATAATACACACCGGCTTCGTGCATGGGGTGTTTTCCCGGCTGATCCGGGGAGGCATAATAAAAGCCGTTCCTTTCCCAGGAAACTTCTTCCAAGGTGGTAAATTCCGCAGCATCCCTGAACCGCTGCACCGCATCGGTTCCTTCCGGTACCTTTAAGGGATTGACCCTCAGGCTGGCCACCGGTTCCTTCGTTAAACTGTTTAAAAAGTCATCTGCTTCCTCTCCCAGATCTTCTCCGGAGCGTTTGATAAAGTCCTCCGGCAGAAGTTCCGGCGCATCATGCAAACTGACTGTTGTATAATTTGGCATAAAATGCTCCTTGTTTCAGCAGTTCTTCGTGGGTTCCCTGCTCTACGATGTGGCCGTCTTTCATCACCAGGATCATGTCCGCATTCCGAATGGTGGACAGGCGATGAGCCACGATGAAGCTGGTCCTGCCTTCCATCAGTTTTGCAAAGGCATTCTGGATCTGCAGTTCCGTACGGGTATCAATGGAGGAGGTTGCTTCATCCAGGATCAGCATGGGCGGCAGGGCGATCATGACACGGGTAATGCATAAGAGCTGCTTTTGTCCCTGGGACAGGGATCCTCCGTCTTCGCCGATCACCGTATCAAATCCCTTTGGCAAACGGCGGATGAATTCATAGGAGTGGGCTGCTTTTGAAGCTTCCAGGACTTCCTCCATGGTAGCATCCGGCTTCCCCATCCGGATGTTGTCCAGAATGGTCCCGCTCTTTAACCAGGTTTCCTGCAGCACCATTCCATAGGCGCTGCGCAGACTCTCCCTGGTCATTTCCCGTGTATCGACGCCATCCACGCAGATCTGTCCCTTCTGGGGATCGTAAAAACGCATGAGCAGGTTGATCAGCGTGGTCTTACCGCATCCCGTAGGGCCTACGATGGCCACTCTCTGCCCGGGCTTTACCTGCAGAGAGAAGTCCTCAATGAGCTTCTGCTCCGGCGTATAGGAAAACCACACGCCCTGTATGTCCACCGCGCCTCTTGCATCCGTAAGGACTTTGGCATCTGCTGCATCCGGGCTTACCGGCTCCTCCTGCAGGATCTCAAAGATCCGGGCCCCACAGGCCAGGGCATTCTGCAGTTCGGTGATCACACCGGAGATCTCGTTAAAGGGCTTGGTATATTGATTGGCATAGCTTAAAAAGATGACCAGCTCTCCTACGGAAAGGCCGCCTCCAAGGATGGTCAGCGCGCCGGATAGAGCCACCGCCGCATAAACGATGTTGTTTACGAACCGGGTGCCGGGATTGGTAATGGAGGAATAGAACACAGCCTTCAGGGAATATGTCCGAAGGCGGTCATTTACTTTCCGAAACCGCTCCATGGCCGTTTCTTCATAGCCAAAGAGCCGGGTCACCTTTCCTCCCTCGATCATCTCCTGCACCAGTGCAGTCTCTTCTCCTCTGGTCTTTGACTGCATCTGAAACATGGAATAGGTCCGGGTGGCGATAAACCGGGCAACCAGCAGGGAGATGGGCGTTAAGCACACCACCAGCAGGGCGATCCAAAGATTGATGGTAAACATAAATACCAGCGTTCCCAGGATGGTCACCGCACCGGTAAAAAACTGGGTAAAGCCCATGAGCAGGCCGTCGGAAAGCTGGTCCACATCCGCGATGATCCGGCTGACGATATCACCGTAGGCATGGGAATCCAGATATTTTAAGGGCAGCTTTTCCAGCTGCTCCATGGCATCGTTTCGAATGTCCCGGGTCACATGATAAGTGATCTTCATGTTGCACTGGTTTAACAGCCACTGGGTAAGGGCTGTCAGAAGCAGGGCGATCAGGGCCTTGAGAAGATACCCTTTTAAGCCTTCCAGATCCACCTGTCCTTTTCCCACAACGCAGTCAATGCCGTAGCCAAAGATGACCGGCAGATATAAGGTCAGAGCCACCGTGCAGGCTGCCATCAGGATGGACAGGCACACATAGACCCTATGGGGCTTCAGATAGGAAAAGAGGATCTTCATGGTCTCTTTTCGGGTTTCGGAGGTCATTTTGCTGCTCATACCGCTGCCTCCTTTTCTGTATTCTGACTGGAAACGATCTCCTGATAAACCAGGCAGGACTGAAGGAGTTCTTCATGGGTTCCGATCCCCTCCACCTTGCCGTCTTCCAGCACGATGATCTTGTCTGCATGGCAGATGGATGCACTCCGCTGGGATACCAGAAATACCGTTGTATCCTTTAAGGTCTTTAAGGCCGTGCGCAGTTTTGCGTCCGTTGCGTAATCCAGCGCAGAGGAGCTGTCATCCAGGATCAGCACCTCCGGCTGTTTTAACAAAGCCCTCGCAATGGTAAGGCGCTGTTTCTGACCACCGGAAAAGTTCCTGCCGCCCTGTTCCACCGGGGCATCCAGCCCGCCTTCCTTCTTTTCCACAAACTCTGCTGCCTGGGCCATCTCCAGAGCGCGGTGCAGATCCTCCGGGGATGCATCCGGTTTTGCCATCAGCAGATTGGAGCGGATCGTTCCCGCAAAAAGCTGTGCCTTCTGAGGCACCATGCCCATTTCTTCCCGCACCTGCTCTATTTGCAGGCTCTTAAGATCTCTGCCCTTATACAGGACCACTCCTTCCGTCGGGTCATACAGACGGGGGATCAGGTTTACCAGAGAGCTCTTTCCGCAACCGGTAGAGCCGATGATACCGATGGTCTGTCCTTTCTCTACGGAGAAGGAAATGTGCTCCAGAGACGGCGCACCGGCTCCCTCATAGGTCAGAGAGACATCTGTAAATTCCAGGATGGCAGAACCTTCTTTTTTCGGAAGGCAACCGGTGCCGTCCTTCATGGAGGAGGTCACTTCAAAAACATCCTGGATACGGCTGCCGCAGGCCAGTGCCTTGGTAATGGTCACGATCAGGTTGGCCAGCTTGATCAGCTCCACCAGGATCTGAGACATGTAATTGTACAGCGCAACCACCAGGCCCTGGGTCAGGATCCCGTGCTGCACGGAAATGGCGCCGGTCCAGATCAGGATCACAATGGCCAGATTGACCACCACATAGGTCAGAGGATTGGTCAGTCCCGAAATGGCCCCTGCCTTTTTCTGCAGGAAAGTCAGATCTTCATTCCGGCTCCGGAATTTCTCCAGTTCCTCCTGTTCCTTGCGAAATGCCCGGATCACACGGACACCGGTAAGGTTCTCCCTTGCTACCAGCAGCAGGTTGTCCAGACCGCCCTGGGCCTTTTTATAAAGGGGACGGGTCAGGCGCATGATGCCGAATACGATCACGGACAGCACCGGAATGGTGGCCACGAAAATAAGGGCCTCCTTTGCATCAATGGTAAATGCCATGATCATGGCGCCGAATACGATGAAGGGAGACCGGAGAAACAGACGCAGGGTCATGTTGATGCCGTTCTGCACCTGATTGATGTCACTGGTCATACGGGTGATAAGGGTAGAAGTTCCCTGGGTATCCATTTCCGTGTAGGAAAAGGACTGGATATGGGAAAAGAGCTTTTCCCGAAGGGTGGTAGCGGTTCCGATGGCCGCTTTCGCAGCAAAATACTGGGCCGTGATGGAGCAGGTAAGACCGATCAGGGCCAGCAGCAGCAACACGCCGCTGTAGGAAAGGATCAGTCCCCTATCTCCCTGCCCGATACCTTTGTCGATGATGGCAGAGATCACCAGGGGCACAAACAGCTCAAAGGTGGCTTCCAGCATTTTAAAAAGGGGAGCAAGAATGCTCTCCCTTTTATAGTTTTTCAGAATGTTCAAAATGATTTTCATAAACGCTCCATTACAGGCTGTAGTAACGTTCCATGGCCTGTACCAGATAAAGGGTATCCAGGCTGCCTGCGGTTTCGCAGGAAGAATGCATGGCCAGCTGCGGCAGGCCGATATCCACTGCCTTGACCGATACCTGTGTATTGGAAATATTGCCCAGCGTAGAGCCCCCTGCGATGTCCGAACGGTTGGAGAACATCTGCACGGGAACCTGCACGGATGCACAGATGGAGGTAAACACACCGATGGAATAGCCGTCGGAGGTATATTTCTGGCCACCGTGGCTCTTGATCACGATACCGCCGTTCATGTAGGGACGATTGCCCGCATCGGATTTCTCCGGATGGTTGGGATGCACTGCATGGGCATTGTCCGCAGATACCATAAAGCTGTCTGCCAGCAGGCGCAGATAATCCTGCCCGGAAAGGCCCAGGTTTTCACAGATCCGCAGGAGTGTATCCTTTAAAAAAGTGGACTGGGCGCCCTGACGGGTCATGCTGCCCACTTCCTCATTGTCCAGCACGGCATGGACACCGATGTAGGCTTCCGAGGAACCTGCTGCCTTTAGAAAACCGGTATAGGTCCCAAAAACGCACTGCAGATCATCCAATCTGGGAGATGCGATCATATCCTGAGAAAGGCCGATAAAGGTGCCCTTTTCCGGGCTGCATACATACAGATCGCTTCCCAGGATCTCTTCCGGCTTAACACCGGCATTTTCCGCGATCACGCTCCAAAACAGCTTCTGGGCATCCGCATCTGTCTTTACCTTTCCTTCTGTATCCACTGCAAAAACAGGAGCCATATCGGTCTGTGCATTGTATTCCAGACCGCTGTTCATGTTCCGCTCAAAATGAATGCACACATTGGGAATGATGCAGCTGCCTTCTTTCAGGCAGACCAGGTGCTGGACCATCTCCGGGAAAACTCCCCCGGCCTTTTGGGTAAAAATACGGCCCGCAATGGTAAGCGGCTTATCCAGCCAGGTCGCCATGATCATGCCGCCGTATTTTTCCACATTCAGTTTGAGATACTTCTCTGTCCGCGTCACAGGAATCTGCTTTAACTTAAAGCAGGGAGAATCGCTGTGAGAAGCGGATAAATGAAAGCCCTTCGGATCCTTTTTCGGGATCGTAAAGCCGATCACGGAGGAACCGTTCCGGGTCACATAGTATTTTCCGCCGGGCTTTATCTCCCAGACATCCTTTTCGGATAAAGCAAGAAACCCTGCCTTTTCATAGGCAGCGGAGAGATTCTCCACTGCATGAAAACAGGTAGGGCTGCTGCCTATAAAATCAAATAATGCATTATTGGTCTTCTTCACCTGCAAGTTCATATCTGTCACGTCCGCCTTCTTTTGCTTTGTAAAGTGCTTCGTCCGCTTTCTGGTACAGGGCCTCGTAATCCGTTCCTTGGTCAGGATACAGGGCAATACCGATGCTGCAGGAGATCCGGATGGTGATGCCGTCATTTTCAAAGGTCTGGCGCATCTTTTCGTTCAGCTTGCCGGCGCGCATCTTGGCTGCGTCCAGATCCGCATTCTTCATGAAGATCAGGAATTCATCGCCGCCTACACGGCCTACAAAATCGCTTTCACGGAAGGTGGAACGAATGGACTTGGCCACATATTTAATGACCTCATCTCCGTAAAGATGGCCCAGATTGTCGTTGACCGCCTTGAAATTATCCGCATCCACCATGAGCATGGCGTGGTTGGTACCATCCCCGTGCTTGCGCAGATAATCCTTTACCAGCATCTGCATGGCCCGCTTGTTGTAAAGACCGGTCATGTTATCGCAATTAGCCTGTTTGCTTAAGGCATCGATCTCTTTGCGCTCTGCGGAAATATCCTTGATGCTGCCCACGATGCGGACAACCTTTTCCTTCTCCTGCTGGTCCGTAAAGCTGGCCACATAAATACGGGACCATACGTACTTCTTGCGAGAGGAAATATAGATCCGGCACTCGGCAATGTTCTTCATCTGCTCCGACAGCAGAGACTTCCACATATCGGAAATGTCCACCAGATCCTTGGATTCAATATACTCGGAAAGCTTCCCTTTTTCCTCGAACTGGGCAATGGTCTTGCGAAGAGAGCCTTCTGTGGGCATAAAGTATTCCAGGGTATCGGTTTCCACGTTGTAATCAAAGGTAATATCGTCCACCGCTTCCTGCAGGAGCTGATACCGCTGGGTCTCCAGATAAAGGGTGTTGGCGATCCGCTGCAGCTGTTGCTGCACCTCGGTCTGCTCCGTTACGTCCTCGATCACGGCGTACACCTGCTTAATGCCGTCATGACGTTCAAACCGCTTACCGCGATAGGCGATGTATTTGGTCTCTCCCAGAAGATCCCTTACCCGGAAGGTCACCTCTGCATTGCCCAGAAAATTCAGCTGCTGAGCGATCAGATCCTTTACCTTCTGGCGGTCGGGCTTACTGATGAAGAGTTCGAAATTGTTGTAATAAAAATCCCGAAAACTGCCTTCATCACAGCCGAAAATATCCAGGCAGCCCTTGGAGATGGTAATGAATTTCCCGCTCTCCTCCTCATAGGTAAGGATACCGCCCGGTATATTATCGATCAAAAGCTGGAGCTGCTTCTCGGCATCTTCCAGCATGATCTCCTGTTCCTGTAGTTTGGCTTTTAATTCTTCAATATCCATGGTCATAAATTACGAAAACTCCAAAGGAAAAACATACAAGGCTATTATACTATCTAAATACCCTGTGCGCAAAACAAAAGAAGTTACTGCTTTCTACGCCGTTTTGCCGCACTGAGCAGATGCTTTGCCAGAACCGACGTGGTCACGGAGCCCACACCACCCGGTACCGGCGTGATCAGGCTGGTCTTTTCGCAGACTGCGTCAAAGTCCACATCTCCGCAAAGATTCCCCTCTGCATCCACATTGATGCCCACATCGATCACCACTGCATCCTGCGCAACATGCTCCGGACGGATCATGCGGGCAGAGCCTGCAGCTGCTACCAGGATCTCTGCGTTTTGGCAGGTACCTTCCAGATCCTTTGTTTTCGTATGACAAACGGTAACCGTGGCGTTCTTCTTCATCAAAAGCATGGCGGCCGGCTTTCCGATGACCGTGCTGCGGCCCACAACACTCACCCGCTTCCCGGTCAGATCGATCCCGGCAAAGTCCAGCATCTCGATGACCGCTTCCGCCGTACAGGGTGCAAAGCCGGAAGGATCTCCGGCATAGACCTTCGCCATATTGATGGGGGAGATCCCGTCCAGATCCTTCATAGGGTCGATCCGTCTTTCAGCTTCCTTTTCATCCAGATGCTTCGGCAGGGGCTTAAACAGCAGGATGCCGTCTACCGCAGGATCTGCATTGATGGCATCAAAGGCTTCCAGAAATGCCTCATTGGTAATGGTTTCCGGAAAGGTCTTCACCTCACAGGTAAAGCCCACCTTTTCCATTTTCTTTAAAGCGCCGCGCTCATAGGCCAGATCATCCGGCCTTTCTCCCACCCGTACGATGGTAAGGTGCGGTGCCGCGCCGGGAAGAAGCTTTGCTTCCTCCATGATCTTCTCATTGATGGCATTCGCCACGGTGATCCCCTTTAAAATCTCCATGCTTTATCTCCCGTTTTTCTTTTGATTTTCCTTTTGTTTCCCTCTACTGCTGTTTCCCTCTACAGCCTGTAAGTTTCCTCTCAGTTCCGCAGCTGCGACGCCACCAGTTCAAAGGTAGCATCCGCACTCCTCTCTGCTTCCCGCACCAGTTCCTGTGCCCTGCGGTTAAACTGTTCCGCGCATTCCCGGTCCTTCATCAGCTTCGTATTGATGTACACATTTAAGGAAGCGCCGTTCATGGCTGCCTTACACAGCGCAGCCGCAACGCCCGCATCGGAAATGGCGATCTTTGATCCGATCTCAGCGATCCGCTCCACCAGCTTTACCGCTTCCAGGATACATTCCATCAGTTCTAACGGAGCCCCGGCCGCATCCTTTAAGGCTTTCTCCATCACCTGGGTGCGATAGGCTTCCTCCTCGGGCGTATCCTTGGGAAGGCCGTAGGCTTTGGAGAGCGGCTCAAATGCCTCCGCATCCTTATCCATGCCGGCCTTTAACCGAGCCGTCAGTTCTCCTGCCTTTTCCATGGAACGTTCGATCTCTTCCTGATACTGGGCATATTTTTTCTTCCCCGTGGTCAGAGAAAGCACCATATTCCCAAGGCTCATGCCCACAGCAGCTACCAGGGCGCTGGCGCCGCCGCCCCCCGGAACCGGTGCAGCACCGGATAATTCCTCTATAAACTTTTCGATGGTCATTTCTTCCATAGCCATATGCTTGTCCTCTTTTATTCTCTATGTATGATCATCCTGTTTCATTTGCCGTAGCTTATTTCTCAGGTGCCGCGGCAGCGGGATTGTCCTGCATGCACACCGATGCAACGACTCCGCCGAGCTAACGGCTAACTACGCACTAATTCGAACCAGCTGGAGAGCCGGTAAAGGACACCGTCTCTCCGGACAGCTGTTTCTCATAAGGCTTCGTAAGCCGTGGATCTCGTCTCCGCTAAGAACGCATCGTAAATTGTGTGCTTAGCAGGACAAACCCGCTGCCGCGGCGTCCATACAAATATACCTCGCATTTCCATTGCAGCGTTTTATCTGCAGACGAGTATAATTTACTCCAGCCCACGATCCATGAGATACGAAAAGATCAGATACGCCGTCTTTAAGGCATTGTGCCGGATCGTTCCGTTCTCCAGGGTAAAGATGGCATCGGCGATCACCTCGATGTCGATGTTGTCGTGGTCGATCTCCACTACCTTCTTGTTCTCCTGCTCCAGATAGCGGGCCGTAACCTCTTCGTTGATCACCGCGTTGTTGGCGATGGTGATATCCAGCTTGCGCTCTCCCAGATAGGAATTTAAAACCCGCAGATGGCTGCTTAAGCGTGCATCATCGGTTTCGCCCGGCTGGGTGACCAGATTGGCCACATACATAATGGGCGCATGGCTCTCATCAATGGACTCTTTCACCCCGTCTGCCAAAAGATTTGGAATAATGCTGGTGTACAGGCTCCCGGGGCTGAAGATGATCAGGTCCGCATGACGGATCTTATCCTGGATCTCTTCGCTGACCGTGACCGGATGGTCCAGGGTCAGACGCCGGATCTTGGAAATGTTGCGGCTGACTTCTTCCTCGCCGAAGTAATTGACATCCTTTCCAAGGCCCACCAGATCGATCTTCTCCTCGGTGAGGGGAAGCACGGTACCCTTGATCCTGAGTAGCTCCGACATATACCGGGTGGCATCGGTCAGGTTGCCTTTCAGGTCGATAAGTGCGGCCAGAAGGATGTTCCGTACCGGGTGATTGTTTAAGGTTTCCCCCTTTTTAAAACGATAGCGCAGCAGGCGGATGTAATCCTTGTCCACGTTGGCCATGGACAGAAGCACCTTTCCCACATCTCCTACTGCAGGGATATCCAGTTCTTCCTTTAAAACGCCGGTACTGCTGCCGTTATCGGTTACGGTAATGATGGTGGTCACATCCACCGGAAACAGCTTCAGTCCGCTGAGCAGACAGGACAAGCCTGTTCCGCCACCAAATACAACTACATTGCTCATAGGTTTTTACCTTTCTGTGCCTGTTAATACCCCAGGATCGCAGGAGAATACACATTCTCGATCAAAGCTGTGGTACCCAGGATCACCGTAGGGCCTTTAGTCCAGCCGCCGGCTTGTAAGGACGCTTTGGAAAGGGCGGGCAACTCTCTTAGATCCGTGATGCAGGAAAAGGGCATCTCCGGATAGGCTTCCTGCAGCCTGGGCAATTGGATCCCTGCAAATACATAGCGTCTGTTCACGGTTCCGGTCAGGATCACTTCCTTTGCATAAGGCAGGATCGTGCTGACCACTCCGAAATAGTCCTTATCATCGGGAACGCCGATAACGAAGGTTAGTTTTTCCCCTTCCTTCAGGGCCTTTTCCCGTTTTAATTCTTCCAGCACCTTCACGACTTCCCTGGCGCTTTCCCGGTTAATGGAAGCATCCACCATACAAAACGGTTCGCGGGATACCACTTCCATCCGTCCCGGCCAGGAGATCTCCTGAAGCGCAGACACCGCTACATTCCGGACACCTGCCGATCTCTTGGGTATCTCCGGCGTCTGCTGTCCATCCTGCCAAGCAGCTCCCACATCTGCCAGGATCTCTTCTGCCAGTGCGATGGCAAGGGCTGCGTTTCTGGCCTGATGTTCTCCTAAGAGGGGAACTTTCACGTTCTCATAATACTGCCGGGATGTCCGAACGGCAAATTCCATTCCCTGCTTACTGTAGCGGATATCCTCCGCTGCAAAATCCCTGCCGTATACCAGTAGTTTCGTCCCCGTTTCCTCTGCCCGCTTTAGAAACAGTTCCAGCACTTCCTCTTCCTGGGGGGCGATGGCCGCTGCCCTGGTTTCAGGGGAAAGGATCGCTGCCTTATTGGCTGCGATGTCCATCAGCTCCGGCCCCAGCTCTCTGGTGTGTTCCCGGAAAATACCGTTGATCATGGCATAGCCGTGGGGTACATTTCCCACATCGTCGCTTTTTACCCCTTTTCCGCATTCCAGAATGCGGAAGGAAACCTTTTTCTCCTGAAACCAGGTCAGGGCGATGGCTGCCTGATAGCCCATGGGGCTGATACATTGCTCTTTGGGGATCCTGCTTTGAATGGCATCAAAGGAGGGCTTTAATCCCTCCACGATCCGGGCCAGATCTTCCTCCGGCATAATGGCATCCCCCACCCGGAACCGGTCATTGAAATCATGGAGATGGGGGCTGGTCATCAGTCCCACGGATCCTGCGGAAGATAAAAGAGTCTGCAGCATACGGGCTGCGGAGCCCTTTCCCTTGCTGCCGGTGACCAAAACCGTGGGCACTTCCCGGCGGGATGCCAATTCCGTCAGCAGATCCTTCGTCAGCTCCGGATGCCGCTTTATGATATCCGGCGTATAACGATCCTGATAGGGCTCTGCTGCCATATGGGATGCATATACTTCATCTACGGCTTCCTCAAAGTTCATGGCCGCTCCTTTCTGCTATCAGATCCCGAAATCCTCCGCGATCATGCCGATGATCGCACCTGCCACATTGACGCCGGTAGCTTCCTCCATGCCCTGGATGCCGGCCATGACGTTCATCTCGCAAAACAGCAGGTCATCCGGATCATCCGAAGCAAAGAGCAGATCGATCCCCACATAGTCGTAGCCGGTACAGATAAACAGCTTCTTTGCGATCTCCTCCATTTTCGGCGTAATGGGAACACCTTTTACCTCTGCCCCCAGTGCCACGTTGGAGCGAAAATCGTCTTTGGAAGAGCGGATCATGGCACCGATCACCTTTCCCCGGATGGCATAAAGGCGAAGATCTCTCCCCCTGCTGTGGGCAATGAATTCCTGGGCCAGAGCTTCTTTGTCCGGCCCGGTTGCAGAACACGCTCCGTCTCTCAAAGCGGCGTCATACCCCATCTCATCTTCGATGAGATAGATCTCTCTGCCCATGGAAGATGCCAGGCCCTTTAACACAAAGGGAAGCCCCAGTTCTTCTTTTAATACTGCAAATGGCATGGAAGCACCATGGCACAGCACGTACCGGGGATAAGGGATCCCGCTTCCTTCTATATCCTTCAGCTGATGGTATTTGTCCACATACCGGTCAAAGCAGGCCGGTGAATTATAGGAAAAATCACAGAGACTGCGGATCTCTTCCATCACATGCCCTCTCTTGTACCGGAGAATGGCAAAGTCCCTGTGCTCCAGTTTTTCTTCTCCAAAATAGACGCCATCCGGACGGATAAGGCAATCCTCTACTCCGATCATGCGCAGAGAAAGGCCTGCTGTTTCTGCTTCCTCCAGAAGCCGTCTGCAGGTATAGGCCGATCCCATATCCCTGTACTTTTCAATGAGATAGCCGCATCGTTTCTTCATGTTCTGCCCTTTCCGGGATCCGTTCTTCGTAAGCGCTCAGGTCAGTGCCTGCAACAGCGTAAGCAGTTCCCCCATGTCCGCCGCTTCCAGATCCGGCTGCGCCTCTGCTTTTTCTTCCAATCCGGGATTCCGAAGAAGAATGGTCATCCAGCCGGCTCCCCTGCCGCCTGCGATGTCTGTCTCCAGAGAGTCCCCGATGATACAGATCCGGCTTTTGTCTGTTTCAAAGCCTTTCTTCTCTATTATATCCTCATATGCATGGAAAATACCAACATCCGGTTTATGGATCCCCAGATCCCCGGAAATGAGCACCTGGTCTTCGGGAATGTATGCTGCAAGACCCAGTGCACGATATTTTGCCCGCTGATGATCCGACGGGCCGTTGGACAGAAGTCCGAGAAATGCCCCTTTTTCGTTAAGGTACGAAAGAACCTTTTCCGTGCCTTCCCGAAGGGTTATATGATCCTGATGATAGGCATACCGATCCTGAAATGCCAGAGCCTCCTTCACAGAAACTTCTCTGCCCATTTCCCGGAAGGTAGAGACCACCCGGTCCACGTGCATCTGCTCCAGAGACACCTCTCCCTGCTTTTGCCGGCGAAAGGTGATCTCACTCCATTTACGGCTTACCCTGTACAGCTCCTCCTCATCCAGCAAAAAGGACGAAAACATGTCCCGATAAGCACGGATGTAAGGATCTTTTCGCAGATACAGGGTATCATCCATATCAAAAATGAATGCGTTCGTTACCATTTGAAAAAACTCCGACCTGGCCTTTGCCGGCCTCTTTGATCTTGTAAAGGGCCTGGTCTGCCAGACCGATGATCTCTTCCAGGGTTTTATCTGCCTCCAGGTCGGCTACGCCGCAGGAAACACGGATGTCAAATTCCCGCTCTGCAGCAGCCAGACGGTCGTTGACCCTCCTGAGTTTGCGCGCGGTTTCTTCCGCATTTTTCTCCGACAGGATCACAAACTCATCGCCGCCGTAGCGATAGATCTCTTCATCCTTAAACAGATCTCTCAGGCAGGCTGTAACTAACAGAAGGGCTTCATCACCGCTCTGATGACCCTCCGTATCGTTGATGGTCTTGAAATTATCGATATCCATAATGGCAACCGCACCTTTTACCGGTGTTCCGTTGCCGCTTATCCGATCATCCAGAGATCTCCGGTTTCGCACAGCGGTCAGGCCGTCCCTGAAGGAAAGCTCCCGGAGCTGATCCTCCACATACATGGTATTGTAGGCACCGATGTACATCCGGATATTGATGATGCAAAGGACCATGGCAAACAGGATGATGTTTAACAGGCCGGCCGACCAGCCCTCGGTATACACATAAAGAGCACCCAGGGAAAAACCGGTTAACAGGCTGACGCCAAGGCAAAATGCCGGTCGCAGCACCACAAATACGGCAGTGGCAATGGACGCCGTAGCCGCTACCCAGTAGGTTCCTCCCCGCAGTACTTCCATGGTGGTGACCAATACCGCCCAAATATGGATGAATACGTAGAAGAAGTATCCTGCCGCCAAAATCAGACGGTTTCTTCGTACGGTGTTGCGCTTTTCACCGATGGTAAACGCCCGGTCGGACAAAAAAGCCACCAGCGCCAGTGCGATGTACAGTATCAGATGTATCTGCGCTCTGGGGTTGGAAAGATTAAAGGTTAACAGTCCAAAGATGGTCATGCACACTTCCATACCGCAGATATAGCGCAGGATCGCATGCTCCATTTTGGAATTCTGCCGGATCAGACGCATGATGAACACCGAGGGCGACAGGTAATCTTCTTTATGAAAAAGGGAATGGATCTTTTTTATAGTCTTCATAAATACCACGCTTTCAACAAAATGAAACTATTTCATGATTGACGCAGACAAGTCTCATTATACTCAATCTAGTACATTTTGACTAGGTATCTGTTTTTCACCCCTCCGTTAAAAAAGAGCAAAAAGTGAGCAAAACTGGACTTAAATCCAAAAGCGGAAACAACAAAAATGTGATAATGTACAAAAAAATGACACCAAAGTGTCAAAAAGTAAAAAATGTGCGTCTCGAAGTAAACAAAATCCGTTCCAATCATTGTACAAAAATAAGAGAATCAAGGTGTCAAAGGAGTAGTTCGTTATGAAACATGAACAAAGAACTCATTTTTTAAGATCTTCCAGAGCCATGGTGCTCCTTCTGCTGCTGTGCTGCATGCTTCTCACCGCCTGTGGGAAAGATGCGGAGGAGGACCTCCTTCAGAAGGCGGTAGCAGGGGACTGGGCCTACATCCATGATCCCCAGACCACCATCCTGCAGCTTGGCAAAAACGGAAAGGCATCCTATCAGGGTAAAAACTTTACCTACACCGTGGATGATACCTATCTGTATCTGAAATCTGATTCAGAGCAGTTAAACCTTCGATATGAAAAGGATGGAGAGGAATTTTATCTCTATCAGCCCTGTGACTATACCTACGAAGGGGAAGGCGCTCCCGACGGTATCGTCGGACGCTGGGTGGATAAGGAGACCCGCTGGAGCTACGAATTCACAGACGACGGGACCTTCCGGGAAGACGGATACTTCCCCGGATACTACACCCAGGATGCGGACAACGGCCAGATCAAGCTGGTGTACAACGATCAGTTCTACGACACCACCTTGTATTACACCTTAGACGGCGACCGGCTCCACATCGAGTATCCCTGGTCCATGGTAAAGGCACAGTAACATTGGTCCGAACGGGACCCGGTACATCCCGTTTTATGGATATTTTTCAACATTTTCAAGGAGGGTAATATGAAAAAAGCAAAAGTACTTGCAACATTATTGGCCGGTGTTATGGTTCTGTCCTTAGCCGGTTGTGGAAGCTCCCCTGCTCCTGCAGCAACTGAGAGCCCCGCTCCCGCAGCTACCACAGAAGAAGCCGCACCCGCAGCCGATACCACCGCTGCAGAACCTGCAGCTGAGGCATCTGCAGATGCCATCAATCTGGAGATGTGGTGCATCGCAACTGAGTCTGACTCGAACCGTCACTCTTATGAAGCTGCTATCGCTGACGTGACCGCAGCACATCCCGAGATCAACTTCACTTGGGAAGCAATTGAGAACCAGGCTTACAAGACCAAGATCAAGGCTGCCGTTGCTGCTGACGAGATGCCTGACATCTTCTTTACATGGTCCTGTGCATTCCTTGGCGACTTCGTAGCTGCTGATCGTGTTTACTGCTTAGACGATGCATATCAGAACTTCAAGGATGAACTTCCCGAGGTTATGATGGGCAACTCCACCTACGACGGAAAGCACTACGGTGTTCCTCTTACCATGAACATCGTTGGTCTGTTCGCAAACATGGACATCCTGTCTGAAGTAGGCTACAGCGAGGTTCCCGGTTCTTATGACGAGTTCATCGCATGCTGCGATAAGCTGGTTGAAGCTGGTTACATTCCTTTCGGATGCGCCGGCAAGGAAACCTGGTGTGTAACCGAGTATCTTGAGTCCGTGATCGAGAAGAGCTGTGGCGCTGACGTATTAAACGACATCTTCTTAGGAAGAGCTTCCTGGAACAATGAAGACGTTGCTGCAGCAGTTGATACCTTCCAGGGTATGGTAACCAAGGGTTACTTCGATCCCGAAGGAATCGCTCTTTCCAACGACGAAGTAAAAGCAAACTTCATGGCTGGCAAGTATGCCTTCTACATGAACGGTACCTGGAACTGTGCTGACTTCTCTGCTGATGCAGACTTCGGTCCTAAGGTAAAGGTTTCCGAGTTCCCTGTTATCAACGCTGACAAGGCAAAGCTTGGACAGCTCATCGGTGGTCCTTCCGATACTCTGGCTGTTGCTGCTTCTTCTCCCAATGCGGAAGCTGCTGCACAGTTCACCTTCGAACTGGGCCGTCTGATCTGCCACTACGGTTACCTGGATGGTTGTGGTCTTCCCGCTTGGACACCTTTCGGCGATACCTCCAACATCAATCCTTTAACCCAGGCTGTATCTGAGATCTGTGCAAAGGCTGATTCCTATGTACTGTTTGGTGATACCGCTATGAACGCTGACGAAGCAAACACCTACCTGTCTTATGTAGATCAGGTATACGGTTGCAACATTGACGGCGCCGGCTTTGTAAGCGGTCTGGCAGCTGATATCCGCTGATCGTACCGACAACGATAGCTGCTAAGCTCTAAAACCTGCGGCTTTTCCGAATAGACAATCTTTCGGGAAAGCCGCATTTTAAAAGGAAACATATAAATCCCCTATGGAAGGTTTTGATCTCCATGAATAAGAAAGTCATAAGCACCATCAACATCATCCTGTTTTTACTGCCGGCTCTGATCCTGTTTGTTGGCGTTCTCATCGCCCCCATCGCTTTATCCGGCTACTACAGTTTTTTTGACTGGAACGGCTTCGGCCCCAAGGAATTCATCGGGCTGTCCAACTACAGGGAGCTGTTTTCCAGTAACGCCATCGGCTTTATGAAGGCCCTGCGCAATTCCCTTTTATTAGCCGCCTTATCCGTATTCGTACAGCTCCCGGTTTCCCTGGGTCTGGCACTGATCCTGGGCCGCGGCATCAAAGGCGAGCGCGGATTTCTGGCCGTTTACTTCATGCCGGTTCTGATCTCTACCGTAGTCATCGGTCAGCTGTGGCTGAAAATCTACAATCCGTCCTACGGTATCTTAAATGTATTTCTTACCAAGATTGGTCTGGAAAGTCTTACCCGGATCTGGCTGGGTACTCCCGAAACCGCACTGGGTGCCTGTTTTGCTCCTACTCTCTGGCAGTACGTCGGCTACCATATGCTGCTGATGTACGCAGGTGTAAAGGGTGTTTCTCCGGAGCTTCGTGAAGCAGCCAAGATCGACGGTGCCACCAACGGACAGGTAAACCGTTACATCGTCATCCCCTGCATCAAGCCCATCATCAAGGTAAGCGTGATCTTCGCAATCACAGGATCCTTAAAATCCTTTGACCTGATATATGTTCTGACAAACGGCGGACCTCTCCATGCAACCGAGGTTCCCTCCACGCTGATGATCAACATGCTGTTCCTCAGAAACCGCTACGGTATGGGCAGTACCATTGCCGTTATGCTGATCATCCTGTGTTTTGCCTTTGCCCTTTTGATCAATCGACTGTTTAAGGAGGATCGCTAAATGAGTGCAGAAGTAAAGGTATCCATGGATCTGTCCTTAGACCAGTACCAGTTAAAAAAAGAAAGCAAGGTTGTAAAGGTTCTGATCTACATCGGTCTGGCCCTTTGGACCTTCATCAATCTCTTCCCGATCTACTGGATGTTTACCTTCTCCCTGAAGGATAACAAGGAGATCTTCGGAGAAAACGTTGCCGGACTTCCCAAACACTGGCTGTGGAGCAACTACACCAGCGCCATGAACACCGGCCACATGAACGTGTATTTTGTAAACAGCATCATCGTTGCGGTAGCAACCATCCTGATCACCCTGATCGCAGCGCTGATGGCAACCTACGCCATTACCCGTATGGCATGGAAACTAAGTGGCACCGTGAATGCATTCTTTATGATGGGTCTTACCATTCCCATCCATGCATCCATCGTTCCCATTTATGTCACCTTATCCCGGATCCACATGCTCAACACCTACTGGGCACTGATCGTTCCCTATGCGGCATTTGCCCTGGCCATGGCCATCCTGATCTGCAGCGGATTTATGGGGGATATTCCCAAGGATCTGGATGAAGCGGCCCGTATTGACGGCTGCGGTGTGTGGGGCATCTTTTTCCGCATCATCTGCCCCCTCATGCGTCCCGCTTTGGCCACCATCGGTATCTACACCTTCCTGCAGTGCTGGAACGAGCTGATGTTTGCCAATATCTTTAACAGCAAGGATGCATTAAAGACCCTGCCCGTAGGTATTCAGGCACTCTCCGGTCAGTACACCACCAACTGGGGCCCCATCGGAGCTGCTCTGGTCATTGCGACCTTTCCGACTCTGCTGGTATATGTTTTCCTTAGTAAGCGTATTCAGGAAAGCTTTATCGCAGGGGCGATCAAAGGATAATCTTTTTCTTAATTCTCTCCGAAAAGACCATCTAACCGTTTTCTTCACCGGCAAAACGGTTCGATGGTCTTTTGCCGCCCGTTCGCTTATAATATGCTTATGGATAAAGAAAAAATCACTCTGTGGCCACTGCGTAAGCCCAAAAGGTCCCTTGCATCGGAAATGTGGCTGGTCATTCTGACCGCCCTCATGATCTTCGGTATCGCCTTTGTCATTGCTCTTCTGGTTCTTTCCAGAGAATCCCGCAAAGACTCGGAAGTTCGGGAAGCGGAGACCCTGATCGCTTCCGTTGCCGGAAATCTTCGCTCCGGCATCGACAGTTACAAGGATATCTCCCGTCTGGTCATGCTCAATGAAAAGGTAACCACCTTCCTGAATGCCAAATATGTGGACCGCGGGATCGTCAACGATGCCCGTTTCGGTATCCTGGACGTATTAAACGTGAGCACCAATCTGGACTCCGTTTTCATCTTCCGTAACGACAATGCCTATGTCAGTACCGGCCGCGCCGAGTACAATGTAAATTTCACTCTGATGAATGATCCGGCCTGGACAGAGCCCATCTTTGCAAAAAGAGGAGGCGCTGTGATCCTCATGAACGCCAACGGCGCCATCGAGCACAAAAACGGCAGCCAGATCATCACCATTGCCCGTTCCATCTATGATATCTACACCCAGCAGAAAACCGGTGTGCTGCTCATCAACGTTTCCACCAAGATGCTGGATATGATCGTCAGCGTACAGGAAACCTCCAGGCTGTGCATCCTGGCAGAGGACGGTACCTTCCTGTCGGGGAACCAGGAACTGGTTTCCTACTACGATCCTTCCATGCCCAAGGAAACCGTGCTCCACACGGAGCTAAAAAACCCCGGTCCCAATCGGATGATCTCCTCCTATGCCCTGGCTGATATGCCTCTGGTGCTGATCTGTGAGAACTCCGCGGATATTTATTCCGTGCCCACCATCTATGTTTATATGCTGACCCTTCTGCTGGGCGCCTTTGTCATTGCCATCTTCTTTGCCGTAGTATTTGTTTCCCGCAGGATCAACAAGCCCATCTACGAGCTGGCAAGTGCCATGGAAAAGACCAAGGAATCCGGCTGGCTGGAAAAGGTGGATCTGGAAGCTCCGCCCAACGAGATCGGTATCCTGGTGGACAGCTACAACAGCGTGATCGACTACTTAAACGACCTGTTTACCCGCCTTCTGGAAAACGAGAAATCCGTACAGAAAGCCCAGATGCGTGTGCTGAATGAGCAGATCAAGCCCCATTTTCTGTATAACTCTTTGGGGACCATCAGCTACATGGCCTATGAAGCAGGGGCCATGGATGTATACGGAGCACTGGAAACGCTGTCCAATTTCTACCGGAATTTCCTGAGCAAGGGAGACCGTGAGATCACCGTCCGCAGAGAAGTCAGCATCATCCGGGATTACCTGTCCCTGCAGAAACTGCGCTACGGAGACATCATTCAGGATGAATACGATATCCAGGAGGAAACCCAGGATCTGATGATCCCCAAGCTGCTGCTGCAGCCTCTGGTGGAAAACTGTATCTACCACGGGATCCGGCCAAAGGGCGAACCCGGGATCATCCGGATCACAACCCGTCTTTCCGAAGACGGGATCATCGTCAGCGTATACGACGACGGTGTGGGCATGAGCCGGGAAGCCATCGAACGGGTGATGGCCGGAGAAGCCGGCTCCGATGAAGAAGAAAAGCACTCCGGTTTCGGCTTAAAGGGAACCATTGACCGCATCCGCTTCTATTGCGATAATCGGGATGCAGTGACCATAGACAGCGAAGAAGGGGAATATACAAAGATCACCTTTCACATTCCACTTAAAACGAGGTAAGACATCATGTACAGAGTCATGCTCATCGACGATGAAACCGCTATCCGCAGACTGATGCAGGTTTCCATCGACTGGAAAAGCACCGATATGGAAGTGGTGGGGGAAGCTGCCAGCGGCATCGAAGCCATCAATACCATCGACGAGATCCGGCCCGATCTGTGTTTTGTGGACATCTCCATGCCCTTTATGGACGGCATCGAATTTACGGAACTGGCCACCAAACGTTATCCGGATCTGATCATCATCATCATGACCGCCCTGGATGATTTCGAGTATGCCCGAAAGTGCGTCCGTCTTCCGGTCATGGATTACATGGTAAAACCCGTGATGAAGGACGACGTGCACGAAACCCTGCTGCGCGCCAAAAAGAAGCTGGATCTCATGGCAGAAGAAAAGAAGGCAAAGGAAGGCGTCCCCGCAGAGCCCTCCGCTCCCTCCCAAGAGGAATTCCTGCCGGATCCCGACAATGCCTCCTCCATGGAGCAGATCAAGTATTTCCTCAAGGAACATTACACCGATCCCCAGCTCAACCTCACCGGCGTAGCCCAGCATTTCGGCTTCAGTGCAAGCTACTTATCCCGCCGGTTCAAGCAGGAAACCGGCACCAATTTCCTGGAATACCTGACCAGCTGCCGCATGCGCAAAGCCATGGAAATGGCATCCCGGGGAACCAAGATGTTCTGTACCGCCGAAGCAGTAGGCATTCCGGATCCCAACTACTTCGGACGCTGCTTTAAAAAGTACACGGGGGTCAGCTACTCTGACTACGTGCAGGAGCATAAAATTCCTTGAAATCGGATAGTTCCTGTGTTAAGATAAACCTTGCCGTTATGAAAACGGCAACATGCCGGCGTGATGGAATTGGCAGACGTGCGGGACTCAAAATCCCGTGGTGGCGACACCGTGCGGCTTCGACCCCCGCCGCCGGCATTAAGCTATAGTTCAGGGGGATCTTACCCGGTGCTATGGCTTTTTTTGTGTGATAGGCCAAAGTCATTGCTTGACATTTGTCAATGTTTTCATTAGAATTTGGTCATAGTAAAGTGAGGCA